>NZ_QVGS01000007.1:0-18838 GCF_003603005.1 Faecalibacterium sp. AF27-11BH | reverse complement strand
GCTGATTGCTCCCCTGCTGTGCAGGGTCGTGCTGTTCGACCCGCTCACACGCCGCAGATAAAAAGAAAGCCCCCCAGACAAGCTGGAGGGCTTCCTTTTTATGCCGGTGGTGGGGGTCGAACCCACACGTGTTATTAGCACAAGGGATTTTGAGTTTTTATCCTCATCTTCCATCTGGTGTCATCCAGTGATATCTAGTGATATCTGGTTCCCACTGTGCAAAGGCAAAATTCACGCCTCAACGAACAATAATTTGAAATATCCACGATTTTTCGATGCGTTTTTCCTCTACTCTGTTTTTTCGGTTTGGACCGCCCAAATGGAAATTGGAGGGATGTTCAGGAGGGATGCAGGGCAAAACGCTCCTCTGCTTAGGCACAAAACGAAAGGAAAGTCAAGGATAATGAATCAAAATCAAGCAAAAGAGTATTATAAAAAATTATTTGTGAACTATCCTGATGTGCTGTCTGTCGAAGAAGCAACAACTTTACTCGGTTTCAAAAGCCAGACTGCCATCATCAGAAGAATCCATCAACATAGAATTCGCTGCCTGAAAGTCGGACGATCTTTCATGATTCCGAAAGAATATCTCATCGACTATCTTTTGGATAGCTAAATTATATAGCCATTATATTACATAGCGCACCACTTTTCAATAAGAAAAGAGTGCGCTTTTTATTTTCAAACGAAAGGCGGTTGATTTTTTGAACACAAGCTGGAGCAAAACGTTGAAAAAGCCACATGACCCTTGACTACTTTTACGGACAAGCCGGAGAACTGTTTTCATTCTACCGCATTCCCAAGGCTCTTTTTCAGGAGCCACGGTTCCAGAGTCTGTCCACCGATGCAAAAACCCTGTACGGCATCCTGCTGGACCGCATGAGCCTGTCTGTGAAAAACGGCTGGCTGGACGAGCAGAACCGGGTGTTCATCATCTTCACGATAGAGGATGTCAAGAGGGCGTTGTGTTGCGCAGACAACAAAGCGACCAAGCTGCTCCGGGAACTCGAAAAGTTTGGTCTGATTGAACGAAAACGCAGAGGTCTGGGAAAGCCAAGTTTGGTGTATGTGAAGAACTTTTCGGCAGAATCGTCAAAATCAATATTCCAAAATCGTGATTTTCACGATTCTGGAGGCTTCAAAAACGCAAGTCAAGACCCTTCAAAATCACGATGTAATAAGACTAAAGAGAATGATACTGAAATGAGTGAGACTGATCCATTCAATTCTGAAGAAGCGGATGGGATGAGCAAACGCACCCAACTGGAAGAATATTTTTCTCAGTCTTTGGAGATAGACCTTTTGCTCCGGCTCTGCCCGGATGACAAGGACATTATCTACCAGATCGTAGACTTGCTGGTGGACACCTGCGCTACCAACCGTAAGCTGCTGCACATTGCTGGGGACGATAAGCCCGCCGAGGTGGTATGCAGTCGGTTTATGAAGTTGAACGCCGACCACATCCGCTTTGTGCTGAAGTGCTTTGCAGAGAACAGCAGCCCGATCCGTAACATGAAACAATATCTGCTCGCTTCTCTGTACAACGCGCCCACCACCATGCAGCTTTCCTACCAGAACCAAACCAACCACGACTTAGCGAATCGGAGGTGATGAAAATTTCAAAGAAAGCAACCACGATAGCCATCGTCAACCAGAAAGGCGGCACCGGCAAGACCACCACCTGTGAAAATCTGGGCATCGGGCTGGCGATGGAGGGCAAAAAAGTTCTGCTGGTGGACACTGACCCGCAGGGCAGTCTTACCATCAGCATGGGCTGGCAGCAGCCGGACGAGCTGCCTGCCACATTGTCTACTCTGATGCAGAAAGCCATGAACGACCAGCCTATCCAACCCGGTGAGGGCATCCTGCACCATGCAGAGGGCGTAGACCTCATCCCTGCCAACATCGAATTGGCAGGATTGGAGGTGGCTCTGGTAAACAGCATGAACCGGGAAAAGATGCTCAAACAGGTGTTGGACGGAGCAAAACGGGAGTACGATTATATCCTGCTGGACTGTACTCCCTCCCTTGGTATGCTCACCATCAATGCACTGGCGGCGGCAGACACTGCTTTGATACCCGTACAGGCTCAATATCTTTCTGCCAAAGGTCTGGAGCAGCTTTTGCAGACAATCTGTAAGGTACACCGGCAGAAAATCAATCCGAAGCTGAAAATCGAGGGCATCCTGCTCACCATGACGGACAGCCGCACCAACTATGGAAAGCAGATCGACACTTTGATTCGTCAGGCATACGGTAGTAAAATCAAGGTGTTCGACCAGACCATTCCCCGGTCTGTTCGTGCTGCTGAAACCAGTGCCGCCGGCAAGAGCATTTTCCAGTATGACCCCAAGAGCAAGGTGGCAGAAGCCTATCAATCTCTTGCGAAGGAGGTGTTGGTGGATGCCGAAAAGCGGCTTAAACGTAGCACTGAAAGGTCTCGATGATATTTTTTCGACCGAAGAGTCCCGGCAGGAAGAACAGCGGGAGCAGGTACAACAGATTCCCGTCAGCGAACTTTTCCCGTTCAAAAACCACCCGTTCAAAGTTCTGGACGATGATTCCATGACCCGGACGGTGGAAAGCATTTCGCAGTTCGGTGTGCTTGCGCCGCTGATTGCCCGCCCCAGACCAGAGGGCGGCTATGAGATCATCTCCGGGCATCGTCGGAAACACGCCGCAGAGCTTGCAAATCTGGACACCGTGCCTGTCATTGTGCGAAATATGGAGGATGATGCCGCCACGATATTGATGGTCGATTCCAATTTGCAGAGAGAACACATCCTGCCCAGCGAGCGGGCATTTGCGTACAAGATGAAGCTGGATGCAATAAAAAATCAAGGTGCTAGGTCAGATTTAACTTCGTCCCAAGTTGGGACGAAGTTGAGAGCCGATGAAAAAGTAGCAAAAGATTCAGGCGAAAGTCGCAATCAAGTCCAGCGTTTTGTGCGTCTGACGAACCTTGTCCCTGAATTGCTCGACATGGTGGACGAGAAAAAAATCTCTTTTAACCCTGCGGTAGAACTGTCCTATCTGGACGAAAAACAGCAACAGGATTTTTTAGAAGCAATGGATGCTTCCCAGAACGCACCATCTCTTTCACAAGCCATTCGGATAAAAAAGCTGGCGCAGCAGGGTGAGTTTGACTATGATGCAGTCTACAACATTATGAATGAGGAAAAGAAAAGCGAACTGGACACCGTGACCATCAAAAACGAAACCCTGCGGAAATACTTTCCACGCAATTACACGCCCCGGCAGATGGAAAGCATCATCATCAAGCTGCTCGACCAGTGGCAACTAAAAAAGCAACAGGCAAAACAGAAGAAGCAGGAAGAAGCGCGCTGATCGCAGACTGAACCAAAAGACCCAGTTCCGGGTCTTTTATTTTGCAAAAATTTTGGAGGAAACGTCTATGAACTTTACTACCACTCACATCCGTTCCGAGAAAGTCACCATTGATACTCGCATCTACACGATTCTGAACGGCAGAAAAAAGCCTGGTGAAGTCTATCTCGCTGCCATTGCCCCGGATATGGAGCTGACCATCATCACGCTGGACGAGGCTCCCGGCATCCTGCCCTGCTTTGAGGAGGATGATGCCTGCCTGAACCTTCCCAACACCTCGCTGCTGCTCTGCTACAACCCGGCGCAGGTGCTGAAGATGGGCGGAAAGCACTACCTGACCGGCCCGGTGATTCTTGTTCGCACCAACATGGACGGCGAGGTCATCTCGCTGACCATCGATGAAGTCTACCTGTTCCAGAAGTATCTGGCAAGCCACAGCATCACCCTGATGGCAGACGACCAGAAGCTGCCCTGCATCTGCATGGAGTGAGGTGTGCCATGCTGAACTTTTTTATCGGTTTCGCATTTTTTGAAGCCGGCGCTTTTTTCGGCTTCTTCGTGGCAGCTCTGTTGAACGCCGCCCATGCCTGGCAGGAGATCTCTATCAAATTCGAGGAGGACGATAATGGAACAGAACGAGAACACCTTGTCGGTGCTGAAAATTGCACCGGGACAGTATCCGCAGCAGGTCGAGATTGACAACAACCTGAAAGCCTTGCAGGAGGCGGTGGGCGGCACGATTGCTGCTGTTTACCCCTTTGCAGACCCAGTGGCTATCATCTGCAATGACGATGGTAAGCTCATGGGTCTGCCCCTGAACCGTGCTCTTCGGGATGAAAACGGAGAAATGTATGATGCCATTGCCGGAGACTTTCTAGTGGTGGGATTGGGCGAGGAGGATTTTGCATCCCTGACCCCAGAACTGGCGCAGAAGCACGAGCAGCTTTTCCATCAGCCGGAAGCCTTTCTGAAGCTAGGCAACCGTCTGTTGGTGCTGCCGGTGCCTGATGAACCTCCCGCAGAAAAGCCCCGCACCAAGCCCCCGGCAGAGCATGACCGCTAAAATCACCCTGCTGCACGGGAGGTGATGGCATTGCAGGAAGAAATCGAACAGAAGTCATTCAACATTATGATCTCCACCACAAAGCTGTCTGCCCGGACTGTCCTGCGGGCGGTAAAGGCGGCGTTTCGGCTGTACCAGTCCAAGACATCCCAAGGTAAGCAAAGTGTCCGCACTCTTCTGCGGCAGAACCGGGGTGTGTCCAGCGTGGAGATCAGCAAGACCGGCATCCGTGGGCTGGAACGCTACGCCAAAAAGTACGGCATCGACTATGCCATCCGCAAGGACACCTCCGAAGTGCCGCCCCGGTATCTGGTCTTTTTCAAAGCCCCGGATGCAGAAGCCTTCAACTCGGCGTTCAAAGAGTATTCGGCATCTCTGCTGAACAAAGACAAACGCCCCTCGGTGCTGGCAAAACTGCATGAACTGGTGCAGGCGGCGGCAGAACTCCCCGGCAAAGTCCGGCATAAGGAACAGGAGCGTGGACTGTGACCACGAAAAAGCTGACAAAGCTGCTGGCACTGTATCTGCCCTATATTTTGCTGGGGCTGGTGGCAACCAACATTGGCGAAGCGTGGCGGCTTGCCGAGGGCAAAGAGCTGGGGGATAAGATCATGGCGATGATGGGCACCGTTCCGGTGGCGTTTGCGAACCCGCTGCCCAGCTTGCATCCGCTCGATTTGCTGGTGGGCTTGTGCTGCGGTGCAGGGTTACGGCTGGCGGTCTATTTGCGTGGAAAAAACGCCAAGAAGTACCGCCACGGCATGGAGTACGGCTCTGCCCGGTGGGGCACCGCCAAGGATATTGAGCCGTTCATGGCACCCAAGTTTGCAGACAACATCATCCTGACCAAAACGGAACGGCTGATGATGTCCAACCGCCCACCGGACCCCAAAAACGCCCGGAACAAAAATGTGCTGGTGGTGGGAGGCTCCGGCAGCGGCAAGACGAGATTTTGGCTTAAACCCAACCTTTTACAATGTCATAGTTCCTATGTGGTCACTGACCCGAAAGGTAGTATCGTGGTCGAGTGCGGGAACGCACTTCTGAAAAACGGTTACAAGCTGAAAATCCTGAACACCATCAACTTCAAAAAGTCCATGCACTATAACCCCTTCGCCTATGTCCACAGCGAAAAGGACATTCTCAAACTGGTCACAACCCTGATGACCAACACCAAAGGCGAAGGGTCCGGTGGGGACCCATTTTGGGAGAAAAGCGAACGTCTTTTGCTCACTGCCCTGATCGCCTATCTGCATTATGAAGCCCCGGTGGAGGAGCAAAATTTCGCCACCCTGCTGGAAATGCTCAACACCATGCAGGTGCTGGAGGATGACGAGGAATATCAGAACCCGGTGGATCTGCTGTTTGAAGAACTGGCGAAAAAGAAGCCCAATTCCTTTGCCGGGCGGCAGTACAAACTTTACAAGCTGGCTGCCGGCAAGACCGCAAAATCCATCCTCATTTCCTGTGGTGCCAGATTAGCCCCCTTCGACATCCAAGAGCTGCGTGACCTCACTATGTACGATGAGCTGCAACTGGACACGCTGGGCGATAAGAAAACGGCATTGTTCCTCATCATGAGCGATACGGACAGCACCTTCAACTTCCTCATCAGCATGGTCTACACCCAGCTTTTCAATCTGCTGTGCGACAAGGCAGATGATGTATACGGCGGCAAGCTGCCCGTTCATGTACGGTGTCTCATCGACGAGTGCGCCAACATCGGGCAGATTCCCAATCTGGAAAAGCTGGTGGCTACCATCCGCAGCCGTGAGATCTCTGCCTGCCTTGTTTTGCAGGCGAGAAGCCAGTTGAAAGCCATCTACAAGGACAACGCAGATACCATTGTGGGCAACATGGACAGCCAAATATTTCTGGGCGGCAGCGAGCCGACCACCCTGAAAGACCTGTCTGAAATGCTGGGCAAAGAAACGATTGATGCGTTCAACACCTCGGACACCCGTGGCAACAGCCCCAGCTACGGCACCACGTTCCAGAAGATGGGTCACGAATTATTGAGCCGGGACGAGCTGGCGGTGCTGGACGGCGGCAAGTGTATTTTGCAGTTGCGTGGCGTCAGACCGTTTTTGAGCGACAAGTACGACCTGACCCAGCACCCTAACTACAAGCTGACCTCGGACTACGACCCCAAAAACACCTTCGATATTGAAAAATATCTGAACCGCAAAGAAAAAATCCAACCCGGAGATGAGTTCATCGTGGTGGATGCTGATTCGCTCCCGTCTGCCTGACCCGGTAGGCGGTTTTATTTTTATCCCGGTCAGAAAGGTGCACCAGAAAATCAGCCTTGCTGCGGTTATGCAACGTAAAACTACAAGATTTCGGGTGTGTACAAACGACCGGAAACGCTTTATAATAAAGGAGAAAAGACTATGGAATTCTTCAACTCTGCTATCGAAGTTCTTCAGACTCTGGTTGTCGCTCTGGGTGCCGGTCTCGGCGTTTGGGGTGCCATCAACCTGCTGGAAGGTTATGGTAACGACAACCCCGGCAGCAAGAGTCAGGGCATGAAGCAGCTCATGGCTGGCGGCGGCGTTGCTCTGGTGGGCATTACCCTGATTCCCCTGCTGAGCGGTCTGTTCGGTTAAGAACAGCGGGCGGCGATTGCCGCCCGGTACATATTTATAATAAGGAAAGCCATAGTAACGATCTCACATACAGAAGGTGAATCAGATGAGCGAGATTTTATTGTATCATGGCAGTAAAGAAGAAGTTGTCTATCCCGAAATCCGCATCACACGGTATACAAAGGACTTTTCTTGGGGATTCTACTGCACGAACAGCTATCAACAAGCCTACCGCTGGGCAGACCGCCGTTCTGCCGATGGTATTGTGAACGTCTATCGCTATGTAGAGAATCCTGACCTGAAAATCCTGCGTTTCCCTGAAATGTCGGACGAATGGCTGGATTTCATTGCAAAATGTCGTGCAGGCGAAACCCATCCCTATGATATTGTGGAGGGTCCCATGGCAGATGACACCATCTGGGACTATGTCAATGGATTTACGTCCGGGCAGATCAGCCGTGAAGCATTTTGGGCATTGGCGAAGTTCAAGCATCCAACACACCAGATCAGCTTTCATACCGTAAACGCTTTGCACTGCCTGACCTTTGAGAGGAGTGAATCCATCCATGACCGAAAAGCAGAAAAATGATGTTCTCTACGTTTGCAGCCTGATCGAGACCATCGCCCGTAAGACCAAAAATCATCGGCAGGATGTGATTCGTCACTTCACAAAAGCCGGCATCGAACGGCAGCTCCGGCTGGCAGAAGTAAACCACTGTCTGTCCTTTGAGCAGGTTTCAGATGAGCTGATTGAAGATCTCAACATCCCGGATGGGGATTTTGATACTGCTGCGGAGTGCCGCTATACGGTCCCTTCTGCAACCTCCATCGGAATGCTGTATCAGGGGCTGGTGCTGTCCACCATGAAAGATGAAGATGCTGCACAGGCAATTCTGGATGTTTTTTCGTCGTTTATCACGGATGAGATCTCCGATTTCAATTCCAACGTATACTACACCAATCCTGATTATCTCCGCTGCTCCTATCTGGAGGGCAAAATGCTTGCTTGAGAAAGGATTGTTATAATGGCAAAAAATCAACATAATGCAGGGCTTCATTATAGACCTCTCAATCAACTTGGATTATCAAACTTCAATGATTATATAGAAAATCCCATTGATAGTCGTTTTAAGTTTAATCCGCCCCCTCTAAAATGTGGTAAGCTTTTTGGACTTTGCAAAGCTGATCGTCAAAAAGAAAAGCTTCAGAAACATTGCCCGTGGCATCCGCTTCTAAAAATGAAGGCATTCACATTAGAGATCAACGGAGAAGCTGAATACATTTGGTATTGTAAAGAATGCGATTATTATTATATGAACCCCTTTTGGCGAAATGGAGAAAAACGCATCCTTGATGTTTATCATAAGGTTCCTGTTCGCCGACTTATAAAAACAGCTATATAGCTTTGATTATGATTTGCCGATTGCCGAAAAGCAGTCGGCTTTTTTGTTTCCGTCGAACACTTTTTGTGTTTGCTCATATCATTTCATCTATCATTCATCAATCAAAAATGATAGATGAAATGAGGGCATTGTTCCATACGGCGGCTTGAGCAGCAGCGGAAAGCCCTCTGCAGCTTGCAGTTTTATTAAATGTCCGTGCTCCAAGCCGCGTTTTTATCCACCCATCCATGAAAGGCGGTGCTATTATGCAGTTTTTGACCCACATTATTTTTCTCCTGAATCTCCTCAAGACCCTTATCAACCATTTCAGCTAAGGACGGTGACTGAATGGAAACCGTTCTCAAAGCCATTGCCGACTGGATCAAAGGCATCCTGACGGCAGGCATTATGTCCAATCTCTCCGGCTTGTTTGATGATGTGAACACCCAAGTGGGCAACATCGCACAGCAGGTGGGCACCAAGCCCTCCAGCTTTGAGCCACGGGTGTTCGCCATGATCGAATCGCTGTCCCGGAACGTGGTGCTGCCCATTGCAGGCATCATCCTGACCTTTATCGCCTGTTACGAACTGATCGAGATGATTACCCAGCACAACAATATGGCACAGTTTGAGCCTGCCCTCATCATGCGCTGGATTTTTAAGACTGCTATTTCGGTGTGGCTCATCAGCAATACTTTTGACATCGTGATGGCGGTGTTCGATGTCACCCAAAAGGTGGTATCCGATTCCAGCAGCATCATTGCCGGAAATACCCGTGTCAACGACATTGGCTTGTCCATGCTGCAATCCAGCCTGATGCAGATGGACGTTGGTCCCCTGTTCGGGCTGTTTTTGCAGTCCTTCTTCATTGGCATCACCATGCGCATCCTGTCCATCGTTATTTTCGTCATCGTCTACGGAAGAATGATTGAAATTTACTGCATGGTGAGCCTTGCGCCCATCCCCATGGCGACCTTCGGCAACCACGAGCAGAGCCACATGGGGCAGAACTACCTGAAATGCCTGTTTGCACTGGGTTTTCAGGGCTTTCTCATCCTCATCTGCGTAGCGATTTATGCGGTGCTGATCCAAAGCGTAGCGATTTCCGGGGATGCCATCAACTCCATTTGGAGCATTGTGGGCTACACCGTTCTGCTCTGTTTCAGCCTGTTCAAGACCAGCTCGGTGACGAAATCCGTCCTCGGAGCGCACTAAAGGAGGTGCTTTATTGGCTGCGTATATTTCAGTTCCCCGTGACCTGACGAAAGTGAAATCGAAGGTCGCGTTCAACCTGACCAAACGGCAGCTTGTCTGCTTTGGCACAGCGGCTCTCATTGGAGTGCCGCTGTTTTTTGTTCTCCGGGATTCCGGCGGCAACACTGCTGCCACCCTCGGTATGATGGCGGTGATGCTGCCGGCGTTCTTCCTTGGGATGTACGAGAAAAACGGTCAGCCCATGGAAAAGCTGCTGTCGTACTATGTGCAGTCCCGGTTTGTCCGCCCGAAGATCCGCCCCTACAAGACCAACAACTACTATGCGATTTTGATGAAGGGAGGCGCAACCTATGATTCCGTTTTGGAAAAAGACCGGTAAGGACGGCAAGAAAAAACCGCAGAAACCCGCCGTGCCCCGGACCGCCCAGCAGTCCATCCCCATGCAGCGGATGTTTGAGGATGGCACCTGCCGGGTGAAAGCAAACTACTACACCCGCACCATCCAGTATCAGGACATCAATTATCAGTTGGCGCAGCAGGAGGACAAGACCGCCATTTTCGAGGAATGGTGCAGTTTTCTGAACTTCTTCGATTCCAGCATTAAGTTTGAATTGTCCTTTGTGAACATGGCAACCGACAGCACCGAGTTTGAAAAGAGCATCCGCATTCCGTTCCAGAAGGACGGTTTCGATGATGTTCGTGCGGAGTACAGCCAGATGCTGCGCCAGCAGCTTGCCAAGGGCAATAATGGTCTGACCAAGACCAAATTCATCACCTTTGGTGTGGAGGGCGAGAGCATGGCACAGGTCAAGCCCCGGCTCGACCACATCCAGAATGACCTGCTGAATAACTTCCACCGGCTGGGGGTGCAGGCAAAATCCCTGAACGGTGTCCAGCGGCTGAAGCTCATGCATGATATGTTCAACATGGATGGCGCATCCAAGTTTCACTTTGACTGGAAAGACCTTGTGAAAAGCGGGCTTTCCGCGAAGGATGCCATTGCGCCCACCGCCTTTGCCTTCAAGAACAGCCGCACCTTCCAAATGGGCGGTATCTTCTGCGCCGTCAGCTTTCTGAGCATCACGGCATCCGACATCAGCGACCAGCTTTTGAAGGATTTTCTGGACATGGATTCCAGCCAGATCGTTACCATGCACATCCAGTCCGTTGACCAGAACCGTGCCATCAAGACGGTGAAGCGCACCATCACGGAACTGGACCGCAGCAAGATCGAGGAGCAGAAAAAAGCTATCCGTGCCGGGTATGATATTGACATCATTCCGTCGGATTTGGCGACCTACGGCAGGGATGCCAAGGCTCTGCTGAAAGAATTGCAGAGCCAGAACGAGCGGATGTTCCTCGTCACTTTTTTGGTGCTGAACACCGGCAGGACTGAACAGGAACTGGAAAACAATGTTTTTCAGGCATCCAGTATTGCCCAGAAGCACAACTGCAACCTGTGCCGACTGGACTTCCAGCAGGAGCAGGGTCTGATGAGCAGCCTGCCGCTGGCAGACTGCCAGATCGAAATTCAGCGGGGACTGACCACCAGCAGCACGGCTATCTTCATCCCCTTTACCACGCAGGAATTGTACCAGAGCGGAAAAGAATCGCTGTACTACGGTCTGAATGCTCTGTCCAACAACCTGATTATGGTGGATCGCAAGAAGCTGAAAAACCCGAATGGCTTGATTCTGGGTACTCCCGGCTCCGGTAAAAGTTTCTCGGCAAAGCGTGAAATTGCCAATGCGTTTCTGGTGACGGACGATGATATTATTATCAATGATCCCGAAGGCGAATACTCGCCGCTGGTGAACCGGCTGAAAGGTCAGGTCATCAAAATCAGCCCCAACAGCACCCAATTTGTCAACCCCATGGACATCAACGCCAACTACTCCGAGGAGGATAATCCGCTGTCCCTGAAAGCCGACTTTATTCTTTCTTTGTGTGAGCTGGTGGTGGGCGGCAAGGAAGGTCTGCTGCCGGTGGAAAA
Organism: Faecalibacterium sp. AF27-11BH; assembly: GCF_003603005.1. NCBI lineage: Bacteria > Bacillati > Bacillota > Clostridia > Eubacteriales > Oscillospiraceae > Faecalibacterium > Faecalibacterium sp. AF27-11BH. The sequence continues at coordinate 7,249 of NZ_QVGS01000007.1, read as the reverse complement.
AACCGTCATTGACCGCTGTGTGCATCTGATTTACCGCAAATATTTTGCGAACCCCTGCCCGGAGAATATGCCCATCCTTGAGGACTTGTACAACGCTCTGCTTCAGCAGGAGGAAAAAGAAGCCCACCATGTTGCCACGGCTCTGGAAATCTACGTCAAGGGCAGTCTGAACCTGTTCAACCATCGCACTAACGTGAACGTCAATAACCGCATCGTCTGCTACGACATCAAGGAACTGGGCAAACAGATGAAGAAACTCGGTATGCTCATCGTGCAGGATCAGGTGTGGGGGCGTGTCACGGCAAACCGCAGCAGCGGCAAGTCCACCCGGTATTATATGGATGAGATGCACCTCCTCTTAAAAGAGGAGCAGACCGCCGCTTATTCCGTGGAGATCTGGAAGCGTTTCCGCAAGTGGGGCGGTATTCCCACAGGGCTGACCCAGAACGTGAAAGACCTTCTTTCTTCTCGTGAGGTCGAGAATATTTTCGAGAACAGCGACATGATCATCATGTTGAATCAGGCTGCGGGAGACCGCCAGATTCTCGCAAAGCAGCTCAACATCAGCCCTCATCAGCTTTCCTATGTGACCCACTCCGGCGAGGGCGAAGGGCTGCTGTTTTTCGGTAATGTCATTCTGCCGTTTGTGGACCGTTTCCCCACCGATCTGGAACTCTACCGCATTATGACCACCAAGTTGGGTGAAGTCTCGGAGGGCGCGCAGAAATGAGTGAACCGAAACTGAACATCAAAGAGGAATCGTCTACCAAAAAGACCCGTTCTCCCCCGAAAAAAGCCAAGGTAGAGCAGACGGTGCCCAAAAAGAAAAAGCTGAAAACCGATGCAGATAAAGCTGCGGAAAAGGCACAGCATCTGCGGTTTGGCAAGGCGGAACTGACCCCGGACGAACTGAGCCGGTTGAGTAAGGCGCAGAAGCGAGAGATGTACGCTGCCCATGCCGCCCGGTCTGCGGTGCATCACGAAGTTGACCAGTACGAGGATGAAAACGTCGGTGTGCAGGCGTTGAGCGAGGGCGAAAAAGCGGCAGGAAATGTCCGTGATATTTCCAAAAGCCGCTATGCCCGGAAGCTCAAGAAGAAAGCCAAGATGCAGGGCAAGAAAGGCACCAAAACCGCAAAATCTTCTGCACGAGAGCCGACTGCGGCACAAGATGCAGGCGCATTCGGCACCGGCGAGGGCGGCTCCAACTGGCTTTCACGCTGGAAACAGCGGCAAGAAATCCACAAAAGCTACTATGCCGCCGCCCGTTCGGGCACGGCGGCGCAGACCACAGGCGGCAAAGCGGCATCCAACGGTGCATCTGCCGCCCGGTCCGGCGTGGAACAGGCGGTAGAAAAGGGCAAAACTGCCGTCAGCACCGCCGTAAAGGGGCTGGTGAATGCCGCCAAAGGCAACGCACACGTTCTGGTGATCGTGGGCGTTTTTCTTTTGCTCGTCCTCATGGTAATGTCAGGCTTTTCCTCCTGCGGCATCCTCTTTTCCGGCGGCACACAGGTGTCCGGGCAGACCATATACTCTGCCGAGGATCGGGACATCTGGGGTGCAGAGCAGGACTACAAAAAGCTGGAAAAGGAACTGGATAAAAAGATCAAGCGTACCCCCACCGACCATCCCGGCTACAACGAGTACCAGTATCATCTGGATGCCATCGAGCACGACCCGTGGCAGCTCACTTCGTTCCTGACCACCCTGTATAACGACTACACCCGTTCGGAGGTGCAGGGCAAGCTGAAGGAGACCTTCAAAAAGCAGTACAAGCTCACCACATGGGTGGAGGTGCAGACCCGGTATATGACGGTCTGGGTCATCAGCCCGGCAGGAATCCCGGTTCCCACGCAGGTTCCCTACGAGTACCGCATCTTCCACACCAAGCTGGTCAATCGTGGCTTGGAGGTGGTCATCCGGGAGGAACTGGACAACGACCAATGGAAACGCTACGAGATCTTTCAAGACACCTTGGGCGGCAGACCCTATCTGTTCAACGGCGGTCTGCCGCCCGGTGGCTCCGATGGCTCCGGCGCACCGGGCATCGACTATCAGGTTCCGGCAGAAGCCCTGACGGACGAAGAATTTTCCAAAATCTACGCCGAAGCAAAGAAATATGTCGGCACGCCCTACGTCTGGGGCGGTTCCACCCCGGAAACCGGCTTTGACTGTTCGGGTTACGTCTGCTGGGTCTACAACCAGAACGGCTACGATGTGGGGCGCACCACCGCCAACGGATTATGGCAGAAAAGCCAGCACATTTCCGAAGCCGAAGCAAAGCCCGGTGATCTGGTTTTCTTCAAAGGCACCTATGACACCCCCGGCATGAGCCATACTGGAATCTATCTCGGCAACGGCATGATGGTCAGTGCCGGAGACCCCATCAAATACGCAAATATCCACTCGTCCTACTGGGAGAAGCATCTCGCCGGGTTCGGACGGCTTTCAAAATGATTGGAGGAGTTACTATGAGCGAAAAATCGGATAAGCTGCGGGCAATGCTGGCAAAAGAGAAGGAGCGCCGCATCAAGCTGAACAACCGCATCGAGATCCTGGAGCGGCGCATTCAGGAGGAGGATTCTGCTGAGGTCAACGAGATGGTGCGGACTGCAAAGGTCACGCCGGAACAGCTCGCCGCCCTGCTGCGGCAGTCGGCAACTGCCACCCCGAACCCGGCTGCGCTGTCTGCCGTGGGTGCAACTTTCGAGAAGGAGGTCAATACGGATGAAGATTAAGAAACTGAGCGCACTGCTGGTATCGGCGGTGCTGTGCGCTGGCATGGCAGCTCCCGCCTTTGCCTTTGAGGGCGAAGCCACCCCGGTGGAGCAGCCTATCCTGCCGGAGGTGGTGGAGGATGTTGTCACCGTCACGGACGAAACCTCTGGTGCTCTGACCCCGGAGGGCAACCTGACACTGGTGGACGATTACCACACCAATTATTCGGATGGTTCCGGGCAGCAGTTCATCACGCTGGTATCGAAATCGGGTGCGACATTTTATCTGGTAATCGATCGGAACAGTAAAGGCGCGCAAACCGTACACTTTATGAACCTTGTGGACGAAGCCGACCTGTTGGCACTGATGGAGGAAGAAGATGTGGATGCTTATACCGCTGAAAAAGAAGCAGCGGCGCAGGCAGAACAGGACAAGCTGAAAGCCGAGGAAGAAGCCAAGAAAGCCGCAGAAGAAGCGGCGGCATCCGGCGAGGAACAGCCCAAGGAAAACAAGGTCACAAAGATCGCATCCGGCTTTCTGGGCGTAGTCGTGCTGATCGCACTGGCGGCAGGCGGCAGCTTCTACGCTTTCGCAAAGCAGAAAAAGCAGGCCGAAAAAGAAGCCCTTGACCCTGATGCAAACTACACCGAGGACAAGGGCGACTTCGAGATTCCCACCGAGGACGAGCCGGAGGAACCCGGTGAGGAAGATACCGAACCCATCTGATTTCAAGGCGGCATTTGCCGCCGTACATATCCAAATGAAAACAGATTGGAGGGAACGCTTATTTTAATTCTAGTTGTAGCAGAAAAGCCATCTGTCGCTATGTCCTACGCAAAAGTCCTCGGTGCTACCCGCCGTCAAGACGGTTATCTGGAGGGCAACGGCTATCTGGTAAGCTGGTGCGTTGGTCATCTGGTAGAGCTTGCACCGCCCAACATCTACGATGCCAAGTACGTCAAGTGGAGTATCGCAGATTTGCCCATCCTGCCGGAAAGGTGGCAGTATCTGGTGTCTGCGTCCACCGAAAAGCAGTTTGGTATCCTGAAAGACCTGATGAACCGCCCGGACGTAGACAGCATTGTGAACAGTTGCGATTCCGGACGTGAGGGAGAATTGATCTTCCGCTTGGTGTACCAGCAAGCCGGGTGCAAAAAGCCCTTTTCTCGCCTATGGCTGTCCAGCATGGAGGAAAACGCCATCCGGGAAGGGTTCGCCCATCTCAAACCGTCAACTGAATACGATGCGCTGTACAACGCAGCACTCTGCCGGGAACGTGCCGACTGGATGGTCGGCATCAATGCGTCCCGGCTTTTTTCGTGTCTGTACGGGCAACCTCTGGCGGTGGGGCGTGTTATGACCCCGGTGCTTGCCATGACGGTGGTGCGGGAAGCCGCCATTGCCGCCTTTGTGCCGGAGAAATTCTACACGGTGGATCTGGAACTGACCAGTGGCTGCACGGCATCCAGCCGCCGCATTCCTGAAAAATCCGTTGCAGAAAAACTGCTGGAAGCCTGTCGAAGGGAGATGGTGGCAACGATCCAGCGCATCACCCGCAAGGAAAAATCCGAGAATCCGCCGTTGCTGTACGATCTGACCACCCTTCAGCGAGATGCTAACCGCTTGCTGGGGTACAGCGCACAGCAGACGCTGGACTATGTGCAGAGCCTGTATGAGAAGAAACTTACCACTTATCCCAGAACTGATAGCTGCTATATCACCGACGATGACGAGGAAATGCTGGAGGAGCTGACCGAGGAACTGGAAGGTTTTCTCGGCATTACCCCGGAGGACATGGACGAGGCTGTGCCCCGGACACGGCGCACCGTCAACCGGGAAAAAGTCACCGATCATCACGCCATCCTGCCCACCCGCAGTATGCTGCAAGCCGATCTGGACGCACTGCCCAAGGGGGAGCAGAACGTCCTGAAGCTCATCATCGCCCGGACGCTGATGGCAGTCAGCAAGCCCTTCCGGTATCTGGAAACCCTGCTGACCACCGAATGTGCCGGGGAGGAATTTACCGCCAAGGGCAAGGAGGTTCTGGAGGAAGGCTGGAAAGCGGTGGAACGCAAGGTACTGGCAGACATTCTGAATCGAAAACAGGAACTCACCGCCCTGCCCAATGCGGCAGAAAACGAGTGCGGTATCCTCAATGCAGAGCTGAAGGAGGGTCAAACGTCCCCACCGAAGCATTTTACCGAGGACACCCTGCTGCACGCTATGGAAACCGCCAGTGCAGACAGTATGCCGGAGGGCGTGGAGCGTCAGGGCATCGGCACCCCGGCAACCCGTGCCGCCACCATTGAAAAGCTGGTGCAGAAGGGCTTTCTGGAGCGCAAGGGCACCAAGAAAACCAAGGTGCTGCTGCCCACGGATAAGGGGAAAGCGTTAATCACCGTGATGCCCGAAGAAATCCAATCCCCGGAAATGACCGCTGATTGGGAAACAAAACTGCTGCAAATCGAGCGCAGCGAAATGGAGCCGGAAACTTTTATGACTGAAATCAAAGAGATGATCTCCTCGCTGGTAACGACCACCGAGGCTGCGAAGGGAGCGAATGCGCTTATGAAAAACAAGATTATTGGTATCTGCCCGAACTGCGGTGCAAATGTTGTGGAGCGTGAAAAGGGCTGGTTCTGCGAGAACCGGGAGTGCCGTTTCGTGCTGTGGAAGGATAATGCTTTTCTGAAACGGCTCGGCAAACGCATGGACGCTCATGTGGCAGACAAGCTGCTGCGGGATGGTCGGGTCCGGCTGAAGGACTGCAAGAGTGCCAAGGGCAAGACCTACAATGCCACCGTGCTGCTGTCCTGTGAAGCCGATGGCCGCAGCAAGTTTTCGCTGGAATTTGAGGGTGGGTGCTGATGGAGCAGATAAAAGAAGCGGTCTACCTTATCAACGATGAACGCTATCTGCATCTCCGGGAAAACAGTGCAGGGGTCGGCTTTGCCACTTATAACAAGGTAACTGGCGAGCCGCTGGAAAGTGGGCAGATTTCGGAAAAGAATCTGCCGCCAGATGGACAAAACACCATTCCTGCCGCCCGGAACTGGTATCTGTTTGAACTTTCGGACGATGACCGTAAGGCCATCCAACAGGAAAGCGTAAAGATCCTTGAAAACATCCCGCAGGCGGGCATTGGCAGGCGGCGCATCTGGGAGCCGGAAATGCTGCCGAAGGATATTCGTCTCATCAACAGCCACTATGATGACCTCTATCGCATTCCAGATGGCGGCGTGATTCAGGTGGATTACCCGGATGGGCGCAGTTTTACGGCACGGGTGGAACATCTGGATGATTACCACTTTGACATGGGCGGTCTGGGCAATGTGTTCCACATCTGCCAGTTTGCCGAAGTCATGGAACGAAACCATGCAGACTTCTACCCGGAGATTCAGACACAGGACGAGCAGGCTGCATGGGAACTGGGCGGCAAAGGCTACCTTGCCATCCAGTCCTATGAGGATGGATGGGACTACACCATTTACCACAGCGATTATTCTGTGATGGACGGCGGGCAGCTGAATGCCCCGGAACTGACCATTCAGGAAGCCCGTGAGCAGATTCTGGAAGCGCACCACTTGGAAAAGGGCCGGCGGCTGTTGCAGGACTACGATGCCGTCATGGACAAAGTTGCGGAAGCCGAGGAACTGAGTGCAGATCACCGCCCTTCCACATTGGAAAAGCTGGCAGCACTGGCAAGTGATACGTCTGCGCCAAAATCCTCTGCACGTTCTGCGCCAGAACTGTGAGGTGGACGATGCAGCAAAAATGGAACCAGAATTTTGACGGCGAACCCATGGCGGACATCCCGCAGAAATTTCTGAACGCAGGGTGCGATGTTTATATGGTGATGCAGCTGCGGCATGACGAAAAAATCCTCGATGAAAGATTTGCTTCCATGCGGGAACTGCATCGTCGGGGCAAAACGCCCGACCCGGAGCATTACGAGGTCACCTACTATGCTGATTTGCCCGCCATGTGGCAGGATGTGCCGAACAACGAGGTTCTGGAAGAACTGTTTCAGATGTTCAACCTCTCCCGTCCGCAGGATTTTGAGGGGCATAGCCTGTCGGTCAGCGATGTGATTGCACTCAAACGCAATGGCGAGGTGTCTGTGCATTATGTGGACAGCATCGGCTTCAAAGATTTACAGGGGTTTCTGGACAAGCAGCCGGAACGCCCTTCGGTGCTGATGAATCTCAAGGAAAAGTGCGATGCCTCGGAGTGTAACCCAACTGGAAGCCGGAAAGCGAGGACTGAACATGAACTTTGACCATGAAGAACTCATGCTGATGATGCTTTACAACACCGGCACCCGACTGGGGCTTATCCACGAACTGCGGCTCATGCAGTGCTACCTGATGCCCGATGAGACTGCTCTGCGGGAACTGTCCGAACAGGTCATCGAGAAGCTGAAACTGCTGACCGATGCAGAGTTTGCCGAACTGGAATTTCCCCCGGACTGATTATTGCCGCCTACGGGCGGCGTACATAAAGTATTTTGTTCTTCCAAAAGATATGC
>NZ_QVGS01000006.1:149178-152338 GCF_003603005.1 Faecalibacterium sp. AF27-11BH | reverse complement strand
TTCAGAGCTTTTACTTTTTCATCCATCGGTCTGTTCTCCTTTCCGGTGAGCTTCCCGCTCCTCCTGACACCTATATTATACATCTTTTTGATTTACTTGTCAATGAAAAAGATAAACTTTTTTGATTTCGTTGCAAATATTTTTGGTTGACAAATAGCTCAAAAAGATGTATTCTTATAATCAACAAGGAGGTGTTGACATTATGAGTGTTTCGGATGTTATCAAGGGTCTCTTGGCAATGTCAGGAAAGAAACAGGCCGAACTGACAAGCGTTTTGGGAATGAGCAGCAATCAGGCTGTAAATAATAAAATTAGGAAAAATAGCTGGTTTGCCAGTGATCTTCTCAAAGTGGCAGAATTATGCGGATGTAAGCTGGCTTTTGTGATGCCGGACGGTCAGTGCATATATCTCGGCGATGATGAACAGGAAAAATAAAAGGAACAGCCGCCAGCAAACATCGTAATGCTGGCGGCTGTTCCTTTAGTCAGAGGGTAGTTGTTTGACCTGAGAAGCGCCGAAGAATGATGCCCTGTAGGTTTGGCCGTCCCCCTTGCTGCTGTGGATAAGCACCGCCTGAAACAGAGCCTTTGCGCCATGCTCCACCATGTACCCGGCGGCTTTCCATCCTGCCCATGTGTTCACAGGCTCGGCCACCCCGGCGGCCTGCTGGGCTTCCTCGATGCGCTGGGCGTTGATCGGGGCGGCCTTTGCGCTGTTCCATGCCCGGTGCAGAGCTTCGGCAAAACTGCCCACGCCCTTGCGATACAGCTTCCATGCCTTGCACATGATGGCGGACAGATCGAACTTTTTCATAATGCCCTCTCTTTCTTTGGCTGAAAAGATAAAATAAAAAGCAGCAGGGGAGTGGGTTACTGACTTAGCATGCGCTCACGACTTACTGCGCTCCCGGCTCTTACTTCGCCCCTTGCCTTCCGGTCGTACTCCCTTGCTGTGATTATAGTATCCTCCATCTTTAAGAAAAAGACAACAGCAAAAACATGAAAATATAAATAAAATAAATTTATTTATAGCCCTGCTGGATGTATTGAGATTGAAGCGGAATTGCGGATTGTATATTTGGATGAGGAAGATTTTGGGCAAAAAAAGTCCCCAGACACCGAAGTGTCCGGGGAAAGGGGATAACTTACTTGTCGGACGTTATGGATCTGCACCGTGGCGTTGCAAGCCTGCTTCGGGTCAAATCATCCAAATCTTCTTCTTGAACCAGAAGATCGGAGATTTTGCAGTCCAAGGCTTTGCAAATCAAATCAAGCTGTTCCAAAGATACCCGGTCGGTCATCTCATGGTAAAGATCATTGATTGTGTTTCGCCGGATTCCAGTTGCGTCTGCAAGTTGCTTCTGAGTCCATCGCTTTTCGCCTAAGCGGACGGACAACAAAATCCTTAACATCAGCCATATCTCCTTTGCGGAGAGTGTAGCATAAAAGGATAATCTATATCAGCAAAATGATATTTGGTATCGTATTTTGATATTTTCGATTTGAGGGCGAGTGTGACTACCGATTGACTACCACGGTGCTTTTTCGTATTTGCGCAGTCCTTTGTAGAATAGCGTATATTCGTTGTTTATTTTTGCTTTTGCACCAATGGAGTGCGGGCTGGAATGACTCTTAATCAGTGGGCCCAGGGTTCGAGTCCCTGGAGGTGCACCAAATTTTGAACGTCAAATCGTAAGATTTGGCGTTCTTTCTTTATGTAGGGAAGCGGCTGCTCACTTTCTGCACACCGTTTGCACATTTGCCCGAATCAAGGGCGTTTCTACGCAAGGTTTGCACAGCCTACTTTCCTTTGCATAAAAAGAAGAAATTTTAGGCGAACAAGGCTCACGTCAATTCTCTGCGTTCGTCTGCGTCCATCAGCCGGATGGCTTCAAGGATCTCCTTACCGGAGATTTTTGTTGCCGCCGGCTTTTCGTTTTGCCGGGGCTGAGGTGCTGCCGGGGTCAGGTCTTGGGAATAGAAGTTCGCTTCGATCTTCTCGGTCAGCTCCAACCGGGGCTTGTCCTGCGTGTGGGCATAGGTGTCCATCAGGACAGATGCCGTTGCATGACCTGTGTTGCCCTGCACCGACTTGAAGTCACCGTCCGACTGCAAGAGCTGGTAGGTGGCACTGGAATGCCGCAGACCGTGGAACACGATCTGCTCAAACTCCGGGTGCTCGGCTCTCCACAGGCGGTACCACTTTGTCAGCAGCTCCGGCGCAATGGGCAGACCATCCGGGAGCCGGAATAGTTGCCCGCAGTTGTTGTACTTTTCTGGGGCGTTCTGCTCGTCCTGCTTGAGCTTTTCAAGCCATGCCAGAAGCTCGGCTTTCAGAGGCTTGGTCATATACAGGATGCGGTTGGACTTCTTGGTCTTGGGCTTTTTCAGGATGAGGGAGGACTTGCTGCCCTCACGCCTGTTCGGGAAGGTGTAGTAGACCTGATTTGGATCGAGCTTTTCCAGAGCGTCCTTGTTGGCTCGCTGCATGGTCTTGCTGACCGAGATGGTGCCACGCCCATCGGCGGCATCAAAGTCCAGATCACTCGGCTGCAAGCCGAGAATTTCGCCCTCACGGAGCGAAAGGATCATGCTCATGTGCACCGCCAGATGCAGGGCAGGATTCTCGATGGTCTGCAAGGCCGCCAGCATGGTTTTCTCGTCCCAGATGGTGCGCTCCTCGATATTGACCTTGGGGGCATCACGGGGCAGGGGAATCTTGTGGATGAGGTCCCATTCCACCGCATAGGAAAATGCTGTCTTGAGCAGCGTGTGGACTTCGTGGATAGAGGTGCTGGACAGCAGCCGCTTCTTCTGCTTCTTGGTCAGGTCCTGCTTGATACCCTTCACATACTGCCCACAGGGGGTCTTGGCAAGGGTAGCATAGAACTTCTCAATGTCGTAGGTGCGCAGCTCCTGTACCTTCCGTTTCCCGATATACGGCATGATAAGGTTCTGCACCATCGCCACGGACTGGGTGTAGGTCTTGGGGGACCACTTGTGCTTGGTGGACTGGATCGGGATCCATTTGTACAGCATCTCCTCCACCGTCATAGTGTCGGGGACAAGGAATGTGCCGTCCAGCAATTCTTTCTCGACCGTGATCTTTCGCTCCTGCGCCTCCTTTCTGGTCTTGAAACTTTCCCATTCCTCGCAGGGC
>NZ_QVGS01000006.1:0-149168 GCF_003603005.1 Faecalibacterium sp. AF27-11BH | reverse complement strand
TAGGTGCGCAGCTCCTGTACCTTCCGTTTCCCGATATACGGCATGATAAGGTTCTGCACCATCGCCACGGACTGGGTGTAGGTCTTGGGGGACCACTTGTGCTTGGTGGACTGGATCGGGATCCATTTGTACAGCATCTCCTCCACCGTCATAGTGTCGGGGACAAGGAATGTGCCGTCCAGCAATTCTTTCTCGACCGTGATCTTTCGCTCCTGCGCCTCCTTTCTGGTCTTGAAACTTTCCCATTCCTCGCAGGGCTTGCCGGAATGGTCTTTGTACTTGTAACGGACGGAGTAGGAATCTCCGCGCTTCAGAATAGATGCCATAGATTACCTCCCTCAGACCGCCGCAAACCAGTTGTCGAAACTCTGCTTTTTCACCCGGATGCTGGTGCCGATGCGCAGCACCCGGAAATCCTTCGTGGTGTTGCACAGGTTGTACGCCGCACGGGGAGAGATCGCCAAAAGTTGGGCAATCTCCTCCACCCGGTAAACAAGTGGTTCGAACTTGGCTGCTTTGGTCTGGTCAGAAGATTCAATGGCAGGGGATTTGGACGCTTTCATTGTAACCGGGTTCGAGTCCATTTGCAAGGACTTATTCGTATAATCTTTGTATTTCATATCTTCGGTCATGTCAGGCCGATTCATATTCATAGGCAGACCTCCAATTCCTTGTAACCGAACGCCTGTAACCGGACAGGAAAACTCTCTTTTTCTGTACGCAGGACATTCGGTGGACTTTATACTTTTTCTTATCTTTTTAAGGTTACATGGTTACAGAAAGCGGAAAACGCAGCAATCATGCGGTTTTTGCGCTGTAACTGCAGCGTAACCAAACCTGTAACTGACCGTGTAACCGCTGTCCATCAGAAGGGAAATCCCAGTTGCTGGGCTTCCGCGTCCATCATTTCGGAGAAATCTTCAGCCCCGGTTTCGGGGCTAGTTATGCGCTCCCAGCCTTTCTGAACGCCGTACTTCGGGTAACGCTTGGCGGTCTTGTGCGCCTGCCAGCCTTGGATATCGCCGCGCGAAATGCCGGTGTTCATGATCTCGCAAACGGCACGGGTCTCCCACTCTGCCGGGATATTGGTGTTGCCCAGTGCTTCCGCATAGAGTTGTTTGGAACACACCCGGTCACCTGCGTAGTCCTCCAGAAAGGCGTAGATCATGCCAGCCTGTGCATCCTCCTGCATAAAGTCCTGCTGATGGGCTTGCAGCGTTTCCTGCATGGCAGGGCTGAATGCCAACTTGTAGTCGCCTCTGTTGTAAATCGTCATAGCTTCTGCCCAGAGCTGGTCGATATAGGCACGGGAATCCTCCTCGTTGTCCAAAATGTGGGTCTCAGCCAGTTCCGCATCCACCAGGATGGGAATAAAGCGGCGGTTGCCTGTGCGGTCACGGGGCAAAAAATCCTGCCGATTGGTCGTGCCAGCAAAGATGCACTGGCGCAGACGGTCGGCAGGATGAGTCTCATAGGGAACTTTATAGGTTTCCTTCTGTTTGCTGAGAAAGCTCTTGATCTCCTCGATGCTCTTAGCATTGGCGGTGGCGATCATCTCCGACATTTCGATGATCCAGTGGCCTTGCAGCTTTCGGTACACGTTGTCATCGTCCAGCCGCCGCAGGTCATCCGAAAACCATTCATCCTTGACTGCCAGCAACCGGAAGAAGGTGGACTTCCCCGCACCTTGCCCGCCCACCAGACAGAGCATGGTTTCAAATTTGCATCCCGGCTGGAATACCCGCTTGATGGCTCCCATCAGGAAAATCTTCATAGCTTCGCAAGTGTACTCGTCCTCCGCAGCACCGAGAAAGTGGCGCAGGACGTGAGCTATCCGCTCTGTTCCATCCCATTGCAGGCCGTTCAGGTAGTCCCGGATGGGATGGTAGCGGTTCTCGTTGGCAACGATTCGGATAGCAGATTCGATTTTCTTTTCACTGGAGATATGTTATATTAAATTGTTGGAATAGGTTACCACAAAAATCGAGCCATGTCAACGTGAACTTGTCGGGACAAGGCCCCTCCATCTTGCTATGCAAGACCGTTCTGTCGCTTAAAAGCCCCACTGGGGCTTTCATTGCTGCGCTACGCTTCGCAAACGCGAACTTTTGAGAACACGCTGATTTCGGCAGCTTGCAAGAAAACACAAGGGAAACTTTGGCAAAAAGAGAGAGGGCCGGACGGTGCCGGCCCTCTTGACAGAATTATGAGATGCTCAAAAACTTCTGCTGCTTTTATTACGGTTTTCAAAAATAGCGCCGATCAGAACGGCATATTTACGATATGCAGTTTGCGGATACTACTGCGGTGGGAAAACAGAATCAGGCAAAAGGATAAAGTGTCGGCAGGAAAAATACGGACACGACAATGAGGATGAGCGCCAGCGGGGTACCACACTTGAGATAATCCTTCAAGGTGTATCCGCCCGGCTCAATGATCATGATCTGGCAGGGAGCTGCCATGGGGGTCATGATGGACACACAGCTGGCTGTGATCACACCGACCACGGCAGCACGGGGGTCTACGCCCATGCGGATACAGGCGGAAGTGACCAGTGGGATGAAGATGGTCAGGGTAGCCAGATTGGACATGACCTGTGTCAGAATGAAGGGAACAAGGAAGAACACCAGCATAATGATGTACGGATTGGTGGTATCGCCCAGCAGGCGGATCATCCAGTCTGCCACCACATCGCCTGCACCGGTGGTCTGGATGGCGTCCGACAGAGCCAGCACACCGGCAAACAGGAAAATGGTCGGCTGGTGGATGGAGTTGAGGGCTTCCCTCTCGGTCAGCACACCCGTCAGCACCAGAGCGGCAGCGCCGATGCAGGAAGTGAGATACATCTTGACACCAATGACATTTTCCAACAGCATCATTGCAATGGAGACCAGAACGATCAGGACAGCCAGTTTGCGCTTAAAGGGGCTGAGTTTTTCGCTCTCAGAAGCCGTATGTGCTGCATCTGAAAACTGCTCGTTGGGAATATCCGGCATCAGCTTATAGCCAACAAAGGTCATGTACAGGATGGCAATGGTCAGCATCGGAATGCGTGCGATGGTGAAATCCCAGATGTGCAGCGGTGTCGGTGCGCCAGCCTGCATCATGACATCGTTCCATGCCATGTTGGAAGCACCCTGACCGAGAAAGGTCATCTGGGTGGCAATGTTGGCACAGGCCATAGAAGGATACAGCAGCTTGCTGCGGCTCACGCCGATGTCGTTCGCAATGCCTACCAGCAGCGGGATCATGATAGCGGCAGTTGCGGTGGCACTGGTGATGGCGCCCAGAAACGCACCTGCCACACAGGAAAGAAAAATCAGCATCCGCATATTGTCCTTGTAGCGGATGACCAGACTCTGGGCTTTGTCAATCAGGGGCGTTTTGGTCAGCCCTGCACCGATGACGAACATGGCTACGAACATGACCACGTTCGTGTTGATGAAGCCGCCAAAGGCCTCGGCAGGGGTCTTGATGCCGGTGAGGATCAGCGCCAGAATGATGCCGGTAGAAATGACCGAGAACGGGACTTTACCGGATACAAAGGCGATGATCGTTACAAGCAGGATGACCAGTGTGATCTCCAATGGGCTCATTTGGGTTGTCCTCCTGTGGATTACTTCCACCTTGCAGATGCAAAGCAGTGGCAAAGGTGTGTAGAACAAAAAGAACGGTCAAGATCTTCTTTGTCTACATTTTTTTCGTGCACATATTTGACCGCAAATAGCAACACCCCGGATGCTGATATGGCAGACAGCATCCGGGGTGTTTTGCGGAGAAGCAGGATAAACAGGGTAATGAAGATAGGAGTAAATGATAAGAAGTCTGTTGGATCTGTGAAAGCGAATATGGTTGTTAGAATTAACGTGATAGTGAGTTCATTTTAGGAGAAGAAGCTTTTGATGGATGGTTGCTCTCCGCAGGGTATAGGCAACGCTGGCTTCGCAGTTGGATCTTATTTGATGAAGCCAACGTGCTTGCAAATTTCCTCGACGGCCTTATCCTTGCGCTGATTGAAGATGACCTTGTTCTCTTCGAACAGGTTGCGACCCTCAGCGTCGATGGAAACGATCAGGGGGCCAAACTCGTTAACATGGCAGTGCCACAGAGTTTCCGGCATACCGAGGTCACGCCACTGGGCCTCGACGATCTCCTCCACCTCGGTGGCAGCCACAACGGCGTTACCGGCAGGGAAAACACAGTGGATGGCACCGAACTCCTTGCAGGCGCGCTCGGTGTTGGGGCCCATGCCGCCCTTGCCCACGATGACGCGGACACCGGACTTCTGCACGAACTCATACTCGAACTTCTCCATACGCATGGAGGTGGTGGGGCCCACAGACACCATCTCGAACTTGTCGTCCTCCAGAGGGCGAATGATGGGGCCGGCGTGGAAGATGGCAGCGTCCTTGACGTCCACAGGCAGCGGGCGGCCCTCTTCCACGAGGCGGCGGTGCGCCACGTCACGGCAGGTGGTCAGGTCGCCGTTCAGGTAAACGACATCACCGATATGGATGTCCTTCAGGTCTTCTGCGGAGACCGGAGTAGTAAGGATCTTCTTTCCGTCTTTAATGGTCAGCATTACAAAGTCACCCCCGAATGAGTATCAATGGTGTAGTTCAGATCTTTATCAAAAATGATGTGGCCGCGGCGATGGCTCCAGCAGCCCACGTTGACGGCAACGCCAATGGCAGAAGGATGGCGGGCAGTGTTCTCAATGTGCACGCCCATGACGGAGTACTTGCCGCCCATGCCCTGAGGACCAAGGCCGATGGAGTTGATGCCGTCCTCCAGCAACTTCTCCATATAGGCTGCGCGCTCGTTCTCGTTGTGGCTGCCCAGAGGACGCATCAGAGCCTTCTTGGACAGCAGAGCGGCGGTCTCAACAGAGGTGGCAACGCCCACGCCCACCAGCAGCGGAGGGCAGGCATTGATGCCGTAGCTGGTCATGACATCCATGACGAACTTGGTCACACCTTCGTAACCTGCACCGGGCATCAGAACCATGGCCTTGCCCGGCAGGGTGCAGCCGCCGCCTGCCATATAAGCGTAGATTTCACACTTGTCGCTGTTCGGGATGATATCCCACCACACGGTGGGAGTGCCCTTGCCCACGTTCAAACCGGTGTTGAACTCATCGAAGGTCTCAACACTGTTGTGGCGCAGAGGTGCTTCAAAGGTAGACTTGACCACAGCCTCCTTCAGCAGACCCTCCACCTCACCGATGAGGGGGAAGTCCACGCCGCACTTTACCCAGAACTGCAGCACACCGGTGTCTTGGCAGCTGGGGCGGTTCAGCTCCTTGGCCAGCTTCTGGTTGCGCTTCATAGTCTCGTAGATGACCTTGGACAGAGGAGCATCCTCCTGTGCGCCCAGCTCATCCAGCTTTTTGATGATGTCGTCCGGCAGCACCTTGGCGATATGGCTCACAAAGTTGGCCATATAGGTCGTCATCTGCTGCACCTGTTCCTGTTTGTTCATTCCAATACCTCCTTAGCTTTGGTACATTTTGCGCGTTGGTTCACTCATATTCAACGTTCCTGTCCGCTTTACTGCGGGAAGAACGGAAATGCGATGGGAAGGATCACCATGCTGACGACCGTTGCGATGAGGATGAGGGGCAGGCCAGCCTTGGCATAATCCTTGAAGGTGTAACCGCCGGCGGAAACCACCATGGTGTTGGCGGGCATACCGATGGGCGTTGCGTAAGCGCAGGAGCCGCCGATGACACAAGCCATCAGGACTGCGCGGGGGTCGGCACCCATGCCCTGTGCGATGCTCAGGCAGATGGGAACCATCAGGGCGGTAGTAGCAGTGTTGGACATGAAGTTGGTCATGACGCAGCAGAGCAGGAAGACCACCAGAGTCAGGACGTAGGGAGAGGGATTCTCGCCCAGAGCACCAATGACGATGTTTGCGATCTCTGCGCCTGCCCCGGTCTTATCCAGTGCAGAGGCCAGAGACAGCGTACCACCGAAGAGGAAGATGGTCTTGAGGTCGATGGACTTCAGGGCATCTTTCTCGGAGATGACACCGGTGAGAATCAGAGCCAGCGCACCGATACAGCCGATGATGTTGAGCTTGATGCCGATCTGCTTTTCAAAGATCATGCCCAGCAGGGTGAGCACGAGGATGACGAGGGAGAGCACCTGTTTCCACTTGGGAACATTGCTGAAGTCCTGCTCGCCGCTGAAGGAGTCATCATCGGAGACGGGGTGGTTGGGCAGCAGCTTCATGCCAAGGGTGGCATAGAAGAGGATGCCGACGGCGAGGATGGGCAGGCCCACGATGGCGTACTCGAAGAAGCCGAAGGACATCCCGATCTCACCCAGAGCGCTCTGGGCGATGAGGTTGCCCGGTGCGCCGATGAGGGAAAGGTTGCCGCCCATGGCCGCTGCAAATACCAGCGGCATCAGCAGCTTGGAGCGGGCATAGCCGGACTTTGCCGCAATGCCGATGACCACGGGGATCAGGACGGCGGCGGTGCCGGTGTTGGAGAGCACGCCGCTCATCAGGCCAACGATGACCATGATGGCCACGATGAGGCTGCGCTCGGATTTGGCAAAGTGGGTAACGATGCCGCCGATCTTGTTGGCCATGCCTGTTTCAAACAGTGCACCGCCGACAATGAACATGGCGACGAACAGGATGACGTTGCTGTCGATGAAGCCTGCAAAAGCAGTCTTGATGTCCAGCACGCCGGTGACGACCAGACCGATACAGACGATCATGGACGTTACGCCGAGGGGAATCTTCTCAAACACGAACATGACGACCGCGAAGAGAAGAAAGAGTAGGGTGATAGTTGCTGCTGACATACCGGGGAATCCTCCTTTAATGAAATATAATGTATCCATTTTTATCAGAGCAAAACAGCCCTGACTTTCGGAACGCCCCAGCTGCACCTCGTTGTGCAGAGTCTTTGCCGCCGTGCTGTGCCCTCACAGTCCTTTTTCGTTCTGGAAGGGTCTGCCCGGAACCTTGGAATTCCGGGAATCTCGGCAGCGTCTTTTTAAATTTTTATATTTAATCTGTGATAATGTATCCACTTGACGACACGAGAATACACCCGAAACAGAGATTTGTCAATCCCTTTTTTCGAGTTTTGTCGCATTGCACGGATTATGTACCAATTTTTGTGCACGCCAGACAAACAGTAGGATACAAGAAAATCTCCCTCCGCCGCCTTCTGCAAAAAACGTGCGATCTCCATCTGCTTTGGAGATCGCACGTTTTTTCCTTCTTTTATTCCAGCCGCTTTTTGAAATACCCCTCGGCACAGTAAATGGCACCACAGGGATTATGCGCCAGAACACGATCCTTGGCCACCAGCGTTGTGACCATGGCGTCCGAATACTTATAAAACATCGAGTCGTGTCCCACACAAAGTCCGACCTCAATGTTGAAATCGGTGTGCTGTTCGTTCAGAAGCTTTGCCTGTGCGATGGGGTTGCACATGGCCTCAAATTCGCCGGGGTGGATCTTGACCTCTTCCGGGATGCCCACTTCTTCTTTGGAGATGCCGCCGGTCTTGCAGATGACCGACACCACCTCAAACCCCTGCGCACGGAGCAGGTCGGCCACGATGCGGGCTTCCTTCCGCAGACCTTTGCAGAATGCAAGACCCAGCTTGTGGTAGCCCATCCGCTTGCAGAACTCCACCGTCTCCTTCAGGCGGGGCCATTGACAGTAGCCAAGCCCCTCAATGGCCGAACAGTTGACGTAGAAATCGTGATTCTCAGGCAAATCATAGCCGGCGCGGGCGGCCTCCATCACCGAAGCATTCCGCATAGGGCAGTTTTTGGGCATCTTTTCCGGCTCGTTGTTGGCGCAGGCCAGAACCGTACAGTTCGCACAGGTATACACTGTCTTGTCCTCCTTGATCTTATAAATAATAGGTCAGCGCATCGTCCATGCTGCGCAGGATGTGCTTTTCCATTTCAGCCCGTGCGGCCATCGCATCCCGTGCTTCCAGCGCTGCATAGATCTTTTTATGCTCGCTCTGGGAGTTGAGGGCATAGTCCAACTCGCTCATCTCCACGCCAATGGACAGGCCGTTCCACAGCTCCGAGAGAAGATTGCGCATTTTTTCATTGCCGGAAGCTTCCCAGATCTCAAAATGGAAGGACTGGTTGTAGTCAGTATAATTTCCGGCCTGCTGAAGAGAAAGAGCCTCCTCAGCAGTATCCACGCAGTTTTTGATCTTGGACAGGTCAGCGTTGTTCTGGCAGCAGAGCATACAGGCGGTGCCTTCCAAGGCAGCGCGCAGCTGGTAGTGCTCCCGAATCGTTTTTTCCGTTACGCCCAGCACAATGGCGCACTTGTTTTGCTTGACTTCCAGCAGACCGTCACGGGCAAGGATCTGAAAGGCCTCTCGCACCGGCGTGACCGACACACCCAGTTCCTGTGCGGTGTTTTCCAGCGTGAGTTCTGCGCCCTCCGGGATGCTTTTTGAGATAATGGCTTTCCGCAAAGCGGAAGCTACCCGCTCGCGGGCAGGCAGCAGCTTAATGGGTTTCAGTCCCAGCATATTGACTCCTTATCGTTAAAATCAGATGCAGCAGTTCTTCTTCATAGGTGTTCCATGCATCCAGCACATCAGGGGAACCCTGACGGTCCAGCATCAGCAGGCGGGCAAGCCGGTCGTTCACCGGCGTAGGACGCGCGCTCACGGCAAAGGCAATGTAGGTCTCCTGGATGCTCTCCAGCAGCTTGCGGTGCAGCGGATAGGGCAGGACGGTTCGCAGGGTACGGTGCTGCAGCATCTCGCCTCCTGCCAACATCGCATCCTGCGGCAGCGCACGCATAGCCTGCCGTTCCAACTGAGCCCCCAATGCCAGAATTTGGCGCAGTGTCTCTTCGGTCAAATCTGCCGCTTTTATCCGATTGTTGGGCAGGCGGATGATAAGACCCTGATATTCAAGAATCATCAAGGCCTCCCGCACCGGCATCCGGGAGACACCGAGACTCTCTGCCAGTTCGTTCTGGGTCATTTCAGTGCCCGCCGGGATCTGCCCAGATAAAATGGCCTGCTGCAGGGCTTCCACCACACCGCCGTTTTTCTTCTGGATGCCGATATATTCCATAGAGTCCTCCGTGCAAATGTCTTTTTTATATTGTATCCAATTTTACAATAAAAAGCAAGACTTCCTTTATGACAAACAAAAATACCCGGCAGATTCTTTATGAAAAATCTGCCGGATATAGACCGGGTGCCCTTGGGGCGTTCCATTCTGAAAAATTGCAGGGCAAATGCAAGCTGTGTTAACTATTATGTAACCTTGTCAATCAATCTTCCATTCTTCCATGGTCACAGCCAAGTGACAGGTAGTGCTCAATCTCCCCACCCAGCACAAGCTGTGCATACTCCAGCGGCTTATTGTACAGCAGCCAGTCCAGTTCTGCCCGTTGTGCCGGGGTGTTGCCGTATTCGTTCTCGATGGCGATGCAGTCGATGGCAAGGGTAGTGCCATCCTTAAACCGGGCTTCCACCCGGTTGGTGTCCGTGTTGTAGCGGCAGGAAAGCAGTTTGTTCATAGGGAACTTCTTTCTATATTAAGGTGATGTCTGTTCGATCGTCCAAATCCCTGCCATGAATCGTAGTTGTTGATGTACATTTGATGCTTGGTCTAAACAGACAATATCGTAGCTGTCGTTTCAGGATTGAACTCGGCCGTTTTTCCGGCTTTGCATAAAAATCCGATACCTGTTTTAAGTGGTTGATTTTGGCTCTGCACACTTTTGCACACTTTTTGCACACCGGAACGGCTGGATAACGGATGCGAGAGGGAATAACAGGTGCAAAGGATGCAGCAGATGCAAAACGCAAATTTACGATAAATCGATAAAAACAACGAATCTACGCAATTCTGAAAATTGACGATTGTTGCACGTTGGTTTCTCTTAATCAGTGGGCCCAGGGTTCGAGTTCCTAGAGGTGCACCACATCAACAAAATCCGAACTTTTTTCCAATAGGAGAAGGGTTCGGATTTTTTGTATTCTATGGGAGAAAAATTTCCATTGACTGTACCGGGGTTGAGGATGCACTGGACGTGACCATGGCGCAGCAGACGGAACTGGACTACCTCATCTACAATGACCCGCTGGGCTATGTGGACTTGATTTTGAATGGCGACCCGAAGGAATATTTGAAGAATGTGTCCGGTAGTCGTACACTAGAAGATTAAAAAGTAATTGTTTGTCGAACAAAAATATTCGGCAGACAATTTTTTTCATAGATTTAGAAGTACTGTCAGTTCCAACCATACAAAAACGTTGGGTTCAACAGGTGAATCTTTGCACCGGAAAAATCAAGGATCCTCTCATCGCGCATCCGGCACAGCTCACGGGAAAGAGCACTGCGGTCCACACAGAGGAAATCTGCCAGTTCTGTCCGGGTGTAGGGCAGACTGTAACAGCCTTTTTCATCGGGTGTCAAGGTTTGAAGATAAATCTTCAGACGATCTCGAAGCCGTTTTTGTGCTAAAATACGCACTTTGGTGTTAAAAAAGAGAAGCTGCTGCGCCATATCCTGCATAAGATTTGCTGTGACTTGCATCCGGCAGGGACAGGTCAGCGTCTTCTGTGACATCAATGCGCTGAAATCCAGCTGCATTACGGTACAGCCCGAACTGGCACGCAGACAGACCGGACTTGCCGTCCAGCCAGTACAGGCCAGTTCTGCACCAAATACTTCTCCGGGACAAAAACGGCAGATGCTGATTTGATTGCCATTTTCATCATAAAAAAATTCTTCCATCGTGCCATCCAGCAGAACACCCGTATTGTGGCTCTGCTCACCCAGCTCGACGATGTGCGCACCACGAGGATATTCACGGACAGTCGCATTCAAGCAACTAAAGACTTCCCTATATTTTCGTGGCTGGATGCCGTTGAACATGCCGCATTGCTGTAAAATTGAATAATATTGCTCCATCTTAAAATTTACTTTGCCGTTGCCATAACAACGGACACTCCGAGGTAGTTGTGTTAAACTCTTGGTTAGAGATGTCTAATTAAAAGGCATCATTATTATACGGTATAAAGTTTGAAATGTCAAACCCTATAACGTTCAGGGTTGATATCGAAGGAGTGACACAATGCTTTCGTTGGGAATAGATATCGGTACATCAACGGTCAAGTTGGTGCTGCTGAAAGATAAAGAAATTGAAAAGCAGTGGATGGCGGTGCATCACGGCAACCCTTTTGTCTGCCTGAAAAAGGGTCTTTCCACGTTGGAACTGGCGATGGATACTCCGTTTTCACTCTGTGTGACCGGAAGCAACACGGAGGCTCTGCTGGAGCAAGATTCAGCCATTCCCTCTTTTGGGGATATCCCGGCTGTCGTCGAGGGTGTGCGCCGATTGATTCCGCAGGTGGGTTCGGTCATTGAAATTGGCAGTCAGGGCGCACGATTCATCACGGACTTGCAGAGCCGCGCACCTCAGTTTTCAGTCAACGAACACTGCGCGGGCGGTACAGGTTCATTCTTTGAAGATCAGATGTCCCGTGTGGGCTGCAAGCTGGAGGATTACTCTTCTCTGGTAAAGCAGGCACAGAGTGTTCCGCGCCTTTCTGGCCGGTGTGCGGTCTTTGCCAAAACAGATATCATCCACCGCCAGCAGGAAGGAGTTTCCACACCGGATATCCTGCTAGGATTGTGTTATGCCATGATCCGGAACTATAAGGCGACCATCGTGCGGCGGCTTCCCGTCTGCAAGCCAGTAGTGTTCTGTGGCGGCGTGACCTGTAACACCGGCGTCATCCGGGCTGTTCGGGAAGTGTTCGGCCTGACCGAAGAAGAACTCATCATTCCGGAGTTTGTCCGATATGAAGCGGCTCTTGGTGCTGCACTCAAAGCATCCGGCTCGTTCACGTTACGTCAACTGAATGATTCTCTGGAACCCTGCAAAAAGGAAATTCTGGCGAAAATCACTCTACACTATCCGGAGGTGGAGCGTGAGGCGGTCTGGGAGCAGGTGCAGCTGAGATACGCAGAGCTTCTTTCCAAGTGGCGCACCGACCTCGGCGGTAAAAAGAATTTTCACAACGGCGTAGGCGGCACCTACGACTGCATCGCCATCATGTGCTTTTACGATGCGTGCCGGGATGTGGTCACATTCCGCGAAATGGAAGAGATCGAAGAAAATCTGATCCTGCCGTCCTTCCGGAAGCTGCGCTTCGTTGACATCAACAAGCCATTCTGGAAAAAGCTGATGTATCGGGCATTCAGCACTGCCCAAAAGCACTGTGACACGTGGCATGATTACGAGATGGATGTTGCGCCTTACGAAAACAGCAAGCCCATCTATTATGAATTTACGGCGTGTCCGGCGGCGGAATTTGCCAAGCGGTTCGGATTTGCGGACATTATGCCCGCCCTGTGCAATGTGGACTATGCGTCCATGGAACTGCTCCATGCCAAGCTCGTGCGGAAGACCACCTGCGTGGACGGCTGCCGATGCGACTATACCATCTGCGGCGATAAGGATCCATACGTAAAGGAACATCCAGAATACCGGGATGAAAACGGATACAGGAGGAATAAGGAATGCTCTTACAGGTGATTCTGGAAGGTCTTGGGCTGGGGGCTTTGCTGGTTCTTGTCTGTGCTGTGGGCATCCGCAAAGGGGCTGTTGGGATGGTGCATCTTTACAGCCCGGCGGTGCAGCAGCGGTGCGTAAAACTGGGGCTTACAAGCCCGGAACGCATCCGACGCAACAGCCGGCTGTTCAAAGCAGTCTGCATTCCCGGCTATATCGGCTATGTGCTGGTCTGTGTCTATGGGATAAACGGTGCAAAGGGCTTTGTTCAGGGTTTCTGGCAGTTACTCGTCATCTTGTCCGTTATGAATCTCATGGACCGCCTGTTGGTTGACAGCTATTGGGTGGGGCACACGAACGCATGGACGATCCCCGGAACGGAGGATCTGAAGCCCTACATTACTGCAAAAGACAAGCAGAAAAAGTGGCTGTTCGGTACGGTAGGTATGGCAGCCATAGCGATGGTGCTGGCGGCAATAATGACTGTTTTTACTCACTGAGGGAGGAACCTATGAAATACAAAATCGAGAAAAACACCGTGCAGGAGACGCTGATCCTCCCGCTGTATTCCCGGAAGCTGTGTACCGAGCTGTATCCGAACCTTTACCAAGACGAAACAGCGGTGCGTCTGATCGACCAGATCGACTACGATTTTTCAGAGGCAGAGGAAAACTCCCGCAGCCTGATGCAGCGGTTCGGTGCACTGGAGGTCGCCATGCGGCAGAATGACCTTGCCTTTGAGGTGCAGGCATACCTGAAAAATCACCCTTGTGCGGCGGTAGTCAACCTGGGTTGCGGGCTGGATAACACCGGCAGAGCCTGCGACAACGGCAGATGCAAGATATACAATCTGGACTTCCCGGATGTGATTGCCTTGCGGCAGCAGCTTCTGACCGCCGGGGAGCGGGAGCAAAACATCCCCTGCGACCTGAAAGACCCCGCATGGTTTGACAAGATCGATGCCTCCGGCGGGGCGGTGTTCTTTGCCTCCGGGGTGTTCTATTACTTCCTGACGAAGCAAGTTCGGGAACTGGTGCAGGGGATGACGGATGCTTTCCCCGGCGGGGTACTGGTCTTTGATGCCGCCAACCGTACGGCGGTGAAGATGATCGCCAAAACGTGGCTCAGGACGGCGAAAATCAAGGATGTGGGAGCATATTTCGCGGTTTCGGATGCGAAAAGCGAGCTTTCCCCATGGGACAGCCGTTTGCAAGTGTCCAGCCGGGGCTATATGATGGGCTACAACGACCTGAAAGACCCTTCCGTCAGCGGCTTTTTCCGATTTCTCGCCAAGGTCGGGGACAACGGGATGAAAATGCAGATCGTGAAGATCGGATTTGGAGACAGACAATGAAATATGCCGGAATGCCCTTTGGAATGTGGGTGCTGTTTTCAGGCTCCTTTCAAAAGCAGCTGACCGCAACCCCTACTCGTGGAACATGGGATTTTACGAATACCCGGATGGCAGCGGCTACGAGGGACGCTTTACCAAGTGCGGCAGCTGTGTCCAGACCGCCGGAATATGCCAGCACGACCTTTTTGACTTCAGACATAGGAACTGCCTTCGTTCAAACCAACTTATATATTTTTCGATTTCCCTCGTGCAATTTCATGATTGCAGTGTCCATTATCCGGGCACTTGGAAAATGTGTAAAAAGTGTTCTGCATATAGCAGCAATATGAAAGCAGTATTTCACAGCGGGGCATTATGAATCTATAATAGGTAGCTGGAAATAAACAGAAAGAGGGTCTTTTTGATGGCAACGATATTTCCAAGAGAAGAAAAGGCAGAGGCACTGTTCGGGGAGATCCTGAAAAATCCAGAAGCCTGCCGACGCCTGATGGATACCTTCAACGACTCGCTGGACATGGCAGACGTACTGGATGCGCCGACCGTGAGTGCACAGCAGTTTGCCGCAGCGCTGTTCAATGCCTACGAGAACAAGGATCTGTCTGCCTTTCTGATGGCGATCTGCCAGCACAGTATGTTTGACCTGCTACGGAACGCTGCCCTGATCCCGTTCAAATTCAACGCCGATGGTCAGCCGAACCCGGTGATCCTGACGGATGATGCCGGCGTTCTTTTGCCGAACAACAAAGTTGCCGTGAGCAGCAAAGTATACGACCGGTTCATCCGGGTGTTCCAGAAGCAGGAAAAGGTAAAAATGTACCTTGCCAGCGGCTACTGCAAGTATCACGGCTACGACGAAGGATCGATGGATGTGGTGGAGTACCACTACAACCAGCATTTGGGGCTGCTGCTGATCTACGAACTGCCGGACACCGTGAAGCAGAAGGTAACGGAAGCGGAGGCCTACTCCACCGTCTGGGATATCCAGATGAAGCTGCAGCACGCACTGCCCCGTTCCGTGGTCTACTATGGACAGGATACGCTCAAGGACGGCGGAACCCGCTACGATGAACTTGGCGTTTTTCTGCCGCTGGAACACTTTGCCGACCGGCTGGAACGCCATGTGGAAACTGCTACCAAGATCGTTTACGGCGAGTAAACGCCCTGTAAACGAACTTCCTTTATAAGTGCATTACAGCAAAACAAAACGCAGCGAACCGTTAAAAGATTCGCTGCGTTTTGCCTTATAAGGGAGAATGGAAATGCTGTACATCAGGTGCAATAACGGAAAGTCTTGTCAGTGACAATACGGGCGAAGATCAGCCCTAACGGCAGTGCCACGATGATGAGAATGGCATCTGCAAACCATGTGGCGGAATCCATCAGAGACAGGATGCCCAGATTATAGATGGCACGGTAGAAATACAGTCCCGGTACCATGATAACGATGGACGGCACGGTGACGGAGATGCGGGGATAACCGGCGGCGCTCTTCAGGCAGGAGGCCAGCAGTCCGGACAGCAGTGCGCCCAGAAACGCTGCAACAGCGGGCGGAAAGCCCGCAAGGCTCACCAGCTCCAGCCGGAACGTGTTCGTTACCGCACCGATAAGGGCGGCGCAGACTGCCAAGTTCCGGGGACTGTTGAACATGAGCGAAAAGCCGAACACACCGCCAAAACTTGCCAGCAGCCGGAACACGATCTCTTCCGGGAGTGTCAGGCTCAGGGCAGGGAACTGCACCGGCTGCAAATGCAGCAGCAGTGCCATGATCCAAGCCGTCATGGTTGCCACCAGAATGATGAGGACGGCGTAGGCCAGACGTTCCAGCCCGGAGCGCATATCCAGCTTGGCAAGGTCGATGCCGCTGGTAATGAACGGAAAGCCCGGAATGATGAAGAGCATGGAGCAGATATACCCCGCCTCGTGCTGCGCCGATACGGCAAACAGCACCTCTGCCAGCTTCAGCAGGATGGCATACACGAGGCTTGCTGAACAGACCGACGCCGTAATGCCCAGAAACAGGGTGAAATGGTGCTTTGTCAGCTTGCACCGTACAAAGTTGCCGATGCCTGCACCGCAGAAGGCACACAGCATTTCCACAATGCCGCCGCCCAGCAGAAAGGTGAAGCAGCTGCAGGCCAGTGCAGCTGCAAAGCCCAGTGCGATGGGCGAATACAAGCCGTGGATGCGCTCGATCTCATCGAGGTGGCTGTGCAGTTCTTCGCCGGTCATAAATTTTCCTTCCCGGTCGAAGTCGTTGACGAAATGCTCCAGTCGGTTCAGTCGGGAGGTATTCACGCCCGTATTTGTCAGACAGAGTGACTGGGTATAACACTGGTCACCGTCAAAGCAGGTGAACTCAATGGACAACAGGCCGATATCCGCTGTTGTTGTGACTCCCAGCTCCCGCGAAAGGGTGTTCATGGAGCTTCGGACACGCCATGCGCCGGTGCCGCATTCCAGCAGCATCAGCCCGGTGCGTCCAATGACGGAGGCTTTTTCCACAAGCCCCGCCTCGGTAATGGGGATGCCCTTGCTGGCCGACGCATAGTCGTGCCAGTAAACTTCCATGTGATTTTTGATGATCTCACTTTGCCGTTGTCCCATACCGGAAAGCCTCCTTTGTGATATGGGAATGTTGCAGCCGTTTCAAGACTGCGGTGCTATTATAAGGGAAATTGCAGGGTGGGTAAAACGTATCTTGGATATGCCGGCAATGTTCGTTTGGTATTTCAAAGAAGAAAATACGTTGCGTTTTTGGCGGCTCTGCGGTAGGATAGAAAAAACACGCCGAAAGGAAACTGCCGTGACCCTTCAACAACTCCGCTATGTCACGGCTGTTGCCGGCACCGGCACCATCAGCCATGCAGTGCAGCAGTTCTATATTTCTCAGCCCAGCCTGACCAATGCTATCCGGGAGCTGGAACAGGAAGTGAGGCTGGCGCTTTCCAAGACGGCAAGCTCTGTGGTGAGCCGGACGCTGCTGGAATATCTGAGATCCACCCGGCAGCAAAAGGATGCACCGCAGATAAAATAAGAGCAAATAGCGGATAACGGTATAAAAGCAGCTCTCCGCTTTGCTGAATGGAGACGTGCAGTTGGAGCAAGATGGTGGTAGCGGCTGCGGAAGCTGCCTCTGTCCTTTTTCGGCAAGCGAGACCTTGCCGACCTGACCAGCACCATCATGGCAGACTGCGAGGTACTGGAAAAGGACTGCTCCCACTTCATCCCCGGTCTGTTCGGCTCCCTCATGAAGGACGGTGCATTTTCATCGTCAACACTGCCCGCGGCGACCTTGTGGCCAGCGCCGCCCTTGCCAAAGCCCTGTGCAGCGGCAAGATCGCCGGAGCCGGACTGGACACCATTGCGCCGGAACCGGTCACAACGGAAAATCCGCTGCTCAGCCTGCCGCATGATCGCCGCGGCGATCCGGGCGGTGCAAAGCGGACAGCGGCCGGAAAATATCGTGAACGGGTTATAATAAAAAGCAAAACAAAAACACCCTTACAGCTGAAATGGAAAAGCTGTGAGGGTGTTTTTGCTTGTACGGCAACCGCACATATGGGAGGTTGTTATTGTCTGTTTTTGGCGGGCGGGTCCGGCTTCATGGCTTCCAGTGCAGCGCCCAGCTCCTTTGGCTGAAGAGGGCTGGTGCAGTCCGCGGAAGAGCTTTGCAGCTTTTCCAGCAGGGAAACGGAAGTGAAGCAGTTCAGGCCGCTGCAGTTGATCAGCTGCACGCCCGGTGTGGTAAAAACGGAAAAGACCTCGACCTGAGATGCATTCAGCTGGGGCAGAAGAGACGCAAGAGCTGCCTGCTGCGCGGTCTGATCCGGCAGGAGAGAATGGATCGCCTTGGTCGTCTTATCCAGCTTCTGTGTCCAGTCGGCGGCTTTTCCGTTATTGGTAAGGGCACCGCCATAACCATAACATTTCAGGCCGATGACACGATGCTGTGTGATGAGCACGAGCGAAAGATTGGTTTTGGTCTTGCCGTCCGAAAGCTGGCCGGGCATGACGATGTACCAGTGATTTTTGCGCACCAGCTTCATCAGAGAGGAAACGAACTGCAGAATGTCCTTCTGGGAGCCGTTGCGGGCAGAGGAGGACACCGCTGCACAAGCAGCTTCTTCCGAGGGCAGCTGCCCCAGAATATTGCGTCCATTACCCCACAGGGTCAAATCACCGTTTTTCTTTTTCCGGTACAGAGCCGGCAGGGAAAAAACAACAAGGACAGCCAGAACGATCAGTGTAATTGTATTTTGTGTCATTTGGATACCTCATAAGGGGGATTGAAATAAAAAGATAAACAAAAAGGAGCTGCTGCACAGTGTTTGTGCGGCGGCTCTTTTTTTGCCCGCGGAGGACTTGACAAGAATGATATAAAGTGATATGATTTTGATATCACAAAGAAATGCTTCCGCACCCTGTGAAGGAGGGAACTGTTATGGAAGAGAAAATTCTGCAGACCAAAAAGAACGGCATGGTCATGCTGCTGCTCACCCTGCTGGGCTATGCTGTTACCGTCCTGCTGTTTTTCTACAGCATCATTCTGCTGGACGAAAGCCTGTTTCCGGGCATCCTGCTCACGATCCTGTCCATCGCATACTGGGTGGCGGGCATCTTCCTGTTCTGCGGCCTGAAGGTGTTAAAGCCCCAGGAAGCACTGGTGCTCACTCTGTTCGGCGATTACATCGGCACCCTGAAGGGACAGGGGTTTTACTGGGTAAACCCCTTCTGCACCGCGGTGAACCCGGCAGCTGGCACCAAACTGAGCCAGAGCGGCGATGTGAGCAGCGGCGAAACCGGCATGGCGGCCCTGATTAAGGCAGGTAACAGCAGTTCCCAGACCGTAGAATCGACCAGCAAGAAGATCTCGCTCAAAATGATGACCCTCAACAACTCCCGCCAGAAGATCAACGATTGTCTGGGCAACCCGGTGGAGATCGGCATTGCGGTCATCTGGCGCGTGACCGATACCGCAAAGGCCGTATTCAATGTGGACAACTACAAGGAGTACCTCTCCCTGCAGTGCGACAGCGCTCTGCGCAATGTGGTGCGCATTTACCCCTATGATGTGGCTCCCAATGTGGATACCACCGGCGACGGCGTAGCCGATGAGGGCAGTCTGCGCGGGTCCTCGGAGGTGGTAGCCGCCCGCATCCGGGACGAGATCCAGAAGAATGTAGCCGAGGCCGGCATCGAGGTAGTGGAAGCCCGAATCACCTATCTGGCTTATGCGCCGGAGATCGCAGCCGTGATGCTGCAGCGCCAGCAGGCAAGCGCCATCATCGATGCCCGCAAGATGATCGTGGACGGTGCTGTGGGCATGGTGGAAATGGCCCTTGAACGCCTGAATGAGAACAAGGTAGTGGAGCTGGACGACGAGCGCAAGGCGGCAATGGTCTCCAACCTGCTGGTGGTGCTGTGCGGCAACCGTGATGCCCAGCCCATCGTGAACAGCGGCAGCCTGTACTGATGGCAGAACCAAAAAAGCAGGTGCCCCTGCGCCTGAACGCGAAGCTCTACGATGCCCTTGCCGCCTGGGCCGAAGATGACTTCCGCTCGGTGAACGGGCAGATCGAATATCTGCTGACGGAGTGCGTGCGGCAGCGCAAAAAGAACGGCAAGTATGTCTCGGACCAGATCGATGTGCCGCCTGAACTGGATATTAAATAAAATACCAATTGGCCCCGGCTGTGCGGATGAACTCTGCATGGCCGGGGTTTGTGTTTATCTGTGGCTCCCTAAAGGCTGAAAATGCGAAATTTCCTGCCGGAAAATAACGAAAATACATTGACAGTTGCACACCTGTGACGATATAATAGACCAAGGAATATCTTTCTGTGGCAATGGAAAGACCTTCCCGCAGAAAACTATATTCCGAAGAAAAGAGGGAAGCTTACCCGCTTGAACAGACAAAAACAACATCGTGGTGCCGCTGCTGCGCTGGCTGTGCTGGTGCTGGCAGCTGTACTGTTTTTTGTGGGCGGAAGCTGGCTGGAAAAGCGCAGCCAAAAGCCGGAAACCCGGACGGAGCTGCCGCAGGAGACCGCTGAGACCATGGAAGTGGACGGCGTGACCTACCGCAGGCGCACAGACCTGACCACCATCCTTGTTATGGGCATCGACCATGACAGCGAGGTGGAAGCAGAAGGCTCCTATCAGGGTGGTCAGGCGGATTTTCAGCGGCTCATTGTGATAGATAGCAAAGACAAGACGGTTCGTCAGCTCAAGATCGACCGCGACACCATGGCAGAGGTGACGGTGCTTGGCATGCTGGGCAATCCGGTGGGCACCACTCAGATGCAGATCAGCCTTGCCCATGGCTTTGGCGATGGCAAGGAGGAAAGCTGCGGCTATGCCCGTGATGCGGTGTCCCGCCTGCTGCAGGGGGAAAACATTGATTTCTATCTGGCTATGAGTCTGGACGGCATCTCGGTGCTGAACGACCTTGCAGGCGGTGTGACCGTGACGCTGGAGGATGATTTCTCCGCAGCAGACCCGGCCATGACCAAGGGAGCTACCCTGACGCTGCAGGGCGATCAGGCTGAGATTTTTGTGCGCAGGCGCATGGATATTGGCGAAGGCACCAACGAAGCCCGCATGGTGCGGCAGGAGGAGTATCTTGCACAGCTTTCCGCACAGCTGGAAAGCAGGGTACAGCAGGATCAGCAGTTCACCGCACAGGTGTACGATGCGCTGCAGCCTTATCTGGTCACCGACCTTGCAAAGGGTCAGCTGGTCAATGAGGTGTGGGCCGCAAAGGACGATACTGTGGAACCTGCCATTGCACTGGAGGGCGAGCATAAGGTGGCAGAGGACGGATTCACCGAGTTCTATCCGACCGAAGCTTCCATCCAGAAAGCGGTTCTGACGCTGTTCTGGGAGCCTGTTGAAGAATGATGTAAATGTTGAAAAGCATTTGCGATAGAAAGCAGCATCTTGGGGAGTGCGGCTTGAAGTGAAAGGAGATCTTCATTATGAAGAAAGTTATCAGCGCTGTTCTGACCGCTGCTATGGTCGTGGGCATGGGTGTGTCTGTTCTGGCAGCAACGCCCAGCAAGACTGTGGCAGATGAGGTCAAGGCCAGCGGTTCTGCTACCGTCACCGGTGTTCTGGGCATTGTCAGCGATGTGAAGGTCACTGCCAAGGAGGATACCGCTCAGGTCGAGGAAGTCCTGCAGGACATCACTTCTGATGCAGACCTGCAGAAGGCTGCGGGCGCTTCGAAAGAAAAGAAGACGACTATAGATGTTACTGTAACGCAGGCCTTTGAGATGCAGACCTCTAACCTGCTCGACGCTGCAAATGTTAAGCTGACCATTGAGTCCAAGGTCATTGAGGCTGCTTACGAGGACAACGAGCAAGTTACCGTTCTGGTGGCTGTGCCCAAGACGAGGGCAGACGGCACTGTGACCTATACCTACTATACTGTGCCCGGTAAGGTCGTGAATGGCGAGATCGTGGTGAACCTGAAGGGCCGTCAGGTCAAGCTCTATGGCTCCAACTTCATTCTGGTGGCCGTGAAGACCATTGAGGGCTAAGAACTAGAAATGTTCTGCGGTGCTCCCTGATGAAAAAGGGAACGCCGCATTTTTGGCGTATAGGATTCAGAAAAATAGAGGAAAGGGCACAACGCCCGGGCCGCATGGGCGGCAGTATTATAAGGTTATAAGGAGTGAAATCGTGCAGCAAGATACTTTTGTGAAGGAGCGCACAGCTTTGGCGGTACAGCCGGAACAGGGAGAAGATACCATTGATCTGCTGGAACTGTTCATGGGCCTGCTGGCCCACTGGACGCTCATTGCAGCCACGGCTGTGGTGGGTGCCGTACTGATGGCGCTTTATACGTTTTTTCTGGTAACGCCGATGTACAAGGCAACGGCTACCATCTATGTGGTCAGCCGCAATGATTCGGTGCTGAACTTCTCCGACCTGCAGGTCGGCAGCGAGCTGACCAGCGATTACATCAAGGTCTTTGAAATGTGGGAAGTCCACGAAAAGGTCATCAGCAACCTGGATCTGGATTACACCTACACCGATATGGCCAGTATGCTGTCTGTCACCAACACCAGCGACACCCGTATGCTGGATATCACGGTCACGAACCCGGACCCGGAAGAAGCAGCAGCGATCGCAAACGAGTATGCGGATGTGGGCGCAAAGTACATTTCGGAAAAGATGAAGACGGACGAGCCCACCCTGATGTCTTCTGCGCGTGTGCCAGAGAACCCGTTCAGCCCCAACAAGGCCAAGAACATCCTGCTGGGCTTTGTAGTGGGCTTTGTGCTGGCCTGCGCCGTGGTGGTGCTGCGGACCATGCTGGACGATACCTACAAGTCTGCCGATGATATCCGCAAGTATACCGGCATGGTCGTGCTGGCATCGATCCCGCTGGCCGATGCTGGCGAACAGCCGAAAGAGAAAAGCGAGTTCAAGCGCCGCACCAAGCGGTTTGCCAATGATGTCCGCCGCCGTGTGGGTGGCAGCTCTGGGAGGAAAGCATGAAACAGCTGAAGATCACAAAATTTCCGGCTCTGGATTATGCGGGAAATGAAGCCTTTAATACCCTGAGCACCAACCTCTCCTTTGCAGGTGCGAGTGTCAAAAAGATCATGATCACCAGCTGCCATGCTGCAGAGGGCAAGAGCTATCTGTCCATGAACCTGATGCGCACGCTGGCACAGCGCGGCATCAAGGTGGCGCTGGTGGACGCAGACCTGCGCCGCAGCTTGGTCAACAGTGACTACGGCCTGAAATATGAGGATGGCCGCAGCGACGGTAAGGGCCTCTCCCATTTTCTGGCCGGTATGGTGGGCATGGATGAGGTCATCTACCAGACCGACATCCCCAACGCGATCATGGTGCCGGTGGGCCGCGATGTGCCCAACCCGCTGGCGCTGCTGACCAACAGCCATTTTGCCGAACTGCTGGATATGCTGGCCAGAATGGCAGATTACGTCATTGTGGACGCACCCCCGGTGGGCGTGGTCATCGATGCGGCGGAGATCGCCAAGGCATGTGACGGCACCCTGATCGCAGTGCACTACAACGATGTGAGCCGTCAGGAGCTGCTGGACGTGAAGCAGCAGATCGAGCAGACCGGCTGCCCCATTCTGGGCACCGTGCTCAATCAGGTGGACTACGACAACTATATGGGCCGCAAGTACTACAAATCCTACTCAAAGTATGGAAAGTACGGCTATTACAGAAAGTATTACAAACGGAGCCACGAAGCGGAAAAGAAATGAGCGGCTTTACGGATTATCATGCGCACTTCGTCTACGGCGTGGACGATGGTGCGCAGACCAGAGAAGAAATGTATGCCATGCTGGATGCAGCGGTAGCAGACGGTGTGCGGCACCTGTTTGCTACCTCGCACAGTACGCCGGGCATGGAACGCTTCCCGCAGGAAATCTACGACCGGCATCTGGCGCTGGCCCGCGCATACTGCACACAAAAAGGCTACGACCTGAAGCTGGAGCACGGCTCTGAGTTGCTGTATACCCCTGCGACGGGATATGCGGCAGTCCAGCGCCAGCTGCTGACCTTGGGAGATACCGGCTGGGTGCTGCTGGAATTTGTGCCGAACATAACGGCAAAGGAGCTGGAAACGGCTCTGCAGGAGATCACGGGTGCGGGTTACCGCATTCTGGTGGCCCACATTGAGCGGTATCCCTGCCTTGCGCAGCACGGCCTGCTGGCCCGCCTGCACAAACAGTACCGGCTGCGCTGCCAGATCAACTGTTCGGCTGTGCTGGACAGCGGCTTCTGGCAGCGGATGCGGCTGGAGCACTGGGTCAAGGCGGGGCTGGTGGACGCGGTCTCTTCCGATGCACACAACTGCACCTCGCGCCCGACCCGGATGCGGCAGGCGTATGAGCGGCTCTGCACCCGTGTGGGACAAACGACAGCACAAAAACTGACCGGACTGGATGGCACAGAGTATCTTGTATAGTTGCTTTGACTGCCGGAAATGAAAATGGGAAAGACGCCACTTTCAGCCAGCTGCTTCGTGAGGAAACGGATGGGGAAGGAACGTCCTTTTGTAAAGAAGTGTGGAGCTTCTGGCTTTTTGTGCAAAAAAACTTGCGAATCAAAGGACAAAGTGTTAAACTGAAACAGGGAACATGTATGGTAAACTTGCGGGGGTGTACGAATGAAGATACTGGTCGTCGATGATGGACAGCTTGCAATCAACTCGCTGATCCGCATCCTGTGCCGCGTTGCACCCGACTGTGACTATATCAGCGCCATGACGACCGAGGATGCACTGAGCTGGATGCGTCAGGGGCCGATGGACGCGGCTTTCCTCAATCTGGAAATGCCCGGCATGAACGGGCTTGCTTTGACGCGCATGATCCAGAAGCTGCAGCCGCGCTGCAACATCATTGTGGTAACAGAGCACCCGGAGTATGCGCTGGAAGCGCTGCAGATCTTCGTGAGCGGCT
This sequence comes from Faecalibacterium sp. AF27-11BH, assembly GCF_003603005.1. NCBI lineage: Bacteria > Bacillati > Bacillota > Clostridia > Eubacteriales > Oscillospiraceae > Faecalibacterium > Faecalibacterium sp. AF27-11BH. Next base: position 124,823 of record NZ_QVGS01000006.1, on the reverse strand, counting down.
TTTTACTCAAGCCTGCAAACGAGGCAGATGTGCGCAATGTGCTGGAGCATCTGCGCTACCCGCCGGAGAATGCCCCTGTCGGCATCAAGATCCAGTGCTTTGGCAATTTTGAGATCTTCGTGGGCGGGCGCGCTTTGGCCTTCAAGCGCAGCAAGAGCAAGGAGCTGCTGGCCTATCTGGTGGATCGCAATGGTGCCACCTGCACCAACGGCGAAATGCTGGCCGTGCTGTGGGAGGATAAGCCCGACACCGCATCGCTGCACAGCCATCTCCGCAATCTGATCTTTGACCTGAGCCATACGCTGGAGGATGCAGGTGTTACCGGCCTGCTCATCCGCGGCCGCAGCACACTGGCGCTGGACACCAGCAAGGTGGATTGTGATTATTACAATTTCCTGCGGGGCAGCCGCTCGGCCACCAATTCCTATCGCGGCGAGTATATGACCCAGTATTCTTGGGCAGAGGTGACCCGTTCAGCGCTGCGCCAGCAGGCAAATGTGCAGAAAACAGCCTCGATCCCCAGTTACTATGTGCCGCCTACCGGCTTTTAAACCAGAAAAAACAAGAACACCTCAGAAAATCGCTCGATTTTCTGAGGTGTTTTTTCTTGACATGAAAATACCCCAAGAGTACTCAGAGTTTTGTTTTTACTCTGTCTATTCTAGGGGTAGCATATCAAAAGTAAAGGGGCTTTGTGTGCAATTATTTACTGCTGCGCAAAAATTTTGATCTCATCCTTATCCATAAAGGCGGCACCGGAAAAACCGGAAGCTTCCAGCTGGCCCAACTGTTTGCCCAGCTTCTTGGCCTGCTGCAGAACGGTGACATTGTAGCTGCTGCGCAGGTCTGCAGCCTTGGCAAGAACGGCGGTGAAGTCGGCATCCTTGCCGTACAGCAGGGCGATCTTCTGCTTTGCGCCGGGGATCTGGTAGCCCTGCTCCAGCAGGATGCCGCACACCCGCTCGAAGCCGATGGAGAAGCCCACGGCGGGCACCTGAGTGCCCAGGAACTTGCCCACCATGTTGTCGTAGCGGCCGCCGCCGGCCACGGCACCGCTGAACTGCGGGCAGGTGATCTCAAACACCATGCCGGTGTAGTAGCCCTGACCGCGCACCAGACTGGGGCAGTAGGCTACCTGATAGCGGCCTGCAGCCATGGCGTTGGCGGTAGCAAGGACATACTTGAGGTCATCGGCAATGGCGGGGTCTGCGCAGCGGGCAGCCACGGCATCCAGCGTGACTTCGCCTGCGGCAATGAAGTCGGCCAGTGCGTTGATGGCATTTTCCGGCAGCTGCTTTTCGGTCAGCTCAGCCTTCACACCATCGGCGCCGATCTTGTCCATCTTATCAAAGGTGATGCAGACGGAATCCAGCGTATCAGCGGAAAAACCCATGCTCTCCAGCATCCCGCGCAGGATGCGGCGGTCATTGATGTTGACGGTGAAGCCGGTGAAGCCGATGTTCAGCAGGGCACGGGTGGTCACGTCGATCAGTTCCACCTCGGCATTGGGGGAAGAATCGCCCAGAATGTCGATATCGCACTGTACGAACTCGCGCAGACGGCCCTTCTGCGGGCGCTCGGCGCGGAACACACGGTCGGTCTGGATCACCTTGAAGGGGCTGGGCAGTTTATCCTTGTTGGCGGCATAGTAGCGGCTCAGCGGCAGGGTCAGGTCATAGCGCAGGCCCATATCGGACAGCTGCTTGGGATCGCCGGTGTTCAGGGCAGCGGTGAGCTTATCGCCGCGCTTGAGCACCTTGAAGATCAGGTTCAGGTTGTCGCCGCCGTCGGATTTGTCCAGATTCTCCATATCCTCCAGCATGGGGGTGGAAATGCGCTCGAAGCCGGACGCACGGTAGGTCTCCAGAATTTTGCCCTGAATGTAATCGCGCAGGGTCTGCTCTGCGGGCAGCAGGTCGCGCATGCCCTTCAATGCCTGTGTTTTCATAAGATGGTTCCTCTCTATATAAATCAATGTAAATACTTTTACCTTATTCATTATAAAGAAATCTGCCGTTTTGTCAATTGAAATGGGCACACTGTAAGGGAAAAACCATTCGGAGGGCAGGCAATGAAACAGCAATTTGCAGCAAAACATCCGTGGACCATCCTTGCGGCGGGCGCAGCCATTCAGGTGCTCACGGGCATCCCGGCGGCGTGGGGCGTATTCCAGCAGCCGGTCATGGACGAGTACGGCCTGAGCGAGCAGGGGGCAGGCTATGCCTTCGGCATCCTCATTGCGGCGTTCGGCGTGGGGTGCGTCCTCGGCGGCTTTCTGCAGGACAGCCGAGGCCCGCGGTGTGCGGCTCTGTGGGGAACAGCACTGCTGTGCGGCGGATTTTTTGCAGCGGCCATCCTGCCGGGCGGCAGTGCGGGCAGCTTTTTTCTGGCATTCAGCATCCCGGCGGGGCTGGGCACGGCGTTTCTGTACCCATCCATCCAGTCCTGCGCACAGAAGTGGTATGCCGGGCGCAAGGGCCTTGCCACCGGCGTGATCGGCGGGGCGGTGGGCCTTTCCGGTGCGTTCCTCACCGTGTTCGTGCGCACGGCGGTCAGCGGCTTTGGGATCGTGCAGGGCATCCGGGGCGCGTTCTGGGCGCTGGGGGCCATAACGCTGCCCGTCTGCCTTGCGGGCAGTCTGCTGCTGCAGGACCCGCCGGAAAGCAGACAAAACCAGCAGGGGAGCGGCAAAAATGAGATCGACCTTTCCCCGTGGCAGATGCTGAAAACAAAGCAGTACTGGCTGTGCGCAGGCGCGGTGTGTTTTTCCACCCCGGCGGTGCTTCTGTTCAGCCCCATCATCCTGAAGCTGGGCGTGGAGCGGGGGCTGGACGAGAACGCTGCTCTGTGGAGCGTGGTGCTGGGCAGCGTGGGCAGTGCGGCGGGCCGCCTGCTGATGCCCATGCTCAGCGATAAAATTGGCCGCAGGCCCACCGATCTGCTGCTGTTTGCAGTGTCGCTGGGGCTTTCGGCAGGGTTTGCGTTTGCGCAGGGCTGGTGGGTGATCGCCTGTTATGCGGGGCTTACCTTCTGCTATTCCGGCCTTGCAGCAGTGCTGCCCGCCCTTTCCACCGATCTGTTCGGCCTGCCGCACGCAGGGGTGAACTACGGTTTTCTGGCACTGGGGCAGAGCGTGGGCAGTCTGGCCTTTCCGTTTGCAGCAAATCTCTGGGGGTTGGAAGCCGGGCGACACTGGCTTGCCGTGGGCGGCGCAGCGGCGGGCTTTGCAGCCATGTGGGTACTGAAGCCTGCCGGGCAGACACCGCGCAGGCAGGACACAGGAGCGTGAAATTTGCCCTCTTGACATAGTTGACAAAAACTTGACGAATGAAATGACAAAAGCATCCGAATTGACAGTTAGCAGCAGACAACTGCAAATAGTTTTGATGTTTTTTACCGGAAATGTATTGCAAAATCCGTCAGCTTTCTCTATAATAAAATCATGCGTGGTAGTACCGGTTAAGGCGCTGAAAGAGAGCGGCGCGCCCGGTCAGATGCAAGCAGCAAAGGGCAGCGGCTGTGCCGGCAGGGCGCGGCGGCGGCTTTGTGCTGCAAAGCAACATTTGTCAAAAGGAGAGTATGATTATGACCTATTCGCAGCAAGTACAGAATATGTGCCCGATCACCAAAGGTCCTAAGCATGGTCCGGCTCCCATCCCCGAAGAGGGCGCATGGGTCAAGGCCTATGAGATCAAGGACATCAGCGGCTACACCCACGGTGTGGGCTGGTGCGCACCTCAGCAGGGTACCTGCAAGCTGTCCCTGAACATCAAGAACGGTGTCATCGAGGAGGCTCTGGTGGAGACCATCGGCTGCTCCGGTATGACCCACTCTGCTGCTATGGCAGGCGAGATCCTGCCCGGCAAGACCATTCTGGAAGCTCTGAACACCGACCTGGTGTGCGACGCCATCAACGTTGCTATGCGCGAGCTGTTCCTGCAGATCGTCTACGGCCGCAGCCAGACCGCTTTCTCTGAGGACGGTCTGCCCATCGGCGCAGGTCTGGACGACCTGGGCAAGGGCCTGCGCTCCATGACCGGTACCATCTTCTCCACCAAGGCAAAGGGCGTCCGTTATCTGGAGCTGACCGAGGGCTATATCAACAAGCTGGCTGTGGATGCCAACGATGAGGTCATCGGCTATCAGTTCGTCAAGCTGGGCAAGATGATGGAGGATATCCGTCACGGCAAGACCCCCAACGAGGCTTATGAGAAGAACGTGGGTACTTACGGCCGCTTCAGCAAGGAGCAGGGTGCTGTGAAGTACATTGACCCGCGTGAGGAATAAGAGAGGAGGAACAACTCATGGCAACTTTTGAATCTATGGATCGCCGCATGCCGAAAATCGAGGCATGCCTGAAGGCTAACGGCCTGGAGTCTCTGGACGCTTGCAACGAGATGCTCCTCGCTAAGGGCATCGACTGCGACAAGATCGTGCGCGGCGTTCAGCCCATCTGCTTTGATAACGCTGTCTGGGCATACACCCTGGGCACCGCTATCGCTGTCAAGCGCGGCCTGACCGATGCTGCCGAGTGCGCTGCTGCCATCGGCGAAGGTCTGGAAGCTTTCACCATCCCCGGCTCTGTCGCTGAGCAGCGTCAGGTCGGTCTGGGCCACGGCAATCTGGGCGCTCGTCTGCTGAGCGAGGACACCACCTGCTTCGCTTTCCTGGCAGGCCACGAGTCCTTTGCGGCTGCTGAGGGTGCTATCGGCATCGCCCGCACTGCAAACAAGGTCCGCAAGACCCCCCTGCGTGTCATCCTGAACGGCCTGGGCAAGGATGCAGCTTACATCATTTCCCGTATCAACGGCTTCACCTATGTTCAGACTGAGTACGACATCCCCACTCAGACCCTGACCGTCGTCAAGGAGATCCCCTTCTCTGAGGGCGAGCGTGCAGCCGTCAAGTGCTACGGTGCAAACGACGTTATGGAAGGCGTTGCCATCATGAAGAAGGAGGACGTTCAGTGCTCCATCACCGGCAACTCCACCAACCCCGTCCGCTTCCAGCATCTGGTTGCTGGCACCTACAAGAAGTGGGCCATCGAGAACGGCAAGAAGTACTTCTCCGTCGCTTCCGGCGGCGGCACGGGCCGTACTCTGCACCCCGATAACGTGGCCGCAGGCCCCGCAAGCTACGGCCTGACCGACTCTCTGGGCCGTGTGCACGGTGATGCTCAGTTCGCTGGCTCTTCCTCCGTGCCCGCACACGTTGAGATGATGGGCCTGATCGGCATGGGCAACAACCCCATGGTCGGCGCTACCGTTGCATGCGCTGTTGCTGCAGCTCAGGCTAACGCCTAAGTCTTTTCTAAGTTTCAGCGAGGGGAAGCTGCTTTCCGAATGAGCAGCTCCCCCTTTTTTGCTGATAGATGTCCGAACACAAGCAACCCGAATATGAGAAGGAAGAAACAATGAAAAAGAATCAGATCCGCAAGAGCGTGGCTGCGCTGGCCATGGCGGTTGTTGTGGGTGTCAGTCTGCTGGGCTACGGCTGCGGCAGCAAACCCGCTTCCACCGCAGGCGGCGTGTCCGGCGATTTCACCGGCACTGCCAAGGGTATGGGCGGCGACGTTACCGTTACCCTGACGCTGGAAGACGGCAAGATCACCGGCTGCACCGCTGAGGGCAAGGATGAGACCCCCGGCATCGGTACGCTGGCACTGGAGCAGCTGCCCGCTCAGATCGCTGAGACCGGCAGCATCGCCGTGGACGGCGTGTCCACCGCGACCATCACCTCCAACGCCATCAAGGAGGCAGCAGCCGCTGCCCTGACTGCCGCTGGCCTGAATGCTGACGACTATAAGATCGAGGTCAAGGCCGACGCGACCAAGGCCGAGGATTCCACCGTTGACGCTGACGTTGTCATCGTGGGTGCAGGCGGCGCAGGAATGACCGCTGCCATCACCGCTGCTGCCGAGGGCAAGAGCGTTGTGATCGTGGAGAGCCAGGCCATGGTGGGCGGCAACTCTGTGCGCGCTACCGGCGGCATGAACGCCGGCAAGACCGTGTATCAGGATGAGAACGAGTTCGGCGAGTCTGCCGGTGTCGAAAAGACCCTGAAGACCGCTGCTGAAAAGTACGCTGACAACGAGACCATCACCGCTCTGGCAAAGACCGTCTCTGAGCAGTGGGCAGAGTACCAGAAGAACCCCACCGGCTACTTCGACTCTGTTGAGCTGATGGAGCTGGACACCATGATCGGCGGCAAGGGCATCAACGACCCTGCTCTGGTGGAGACCCTGTGCTCCAACTCTGCTGATGCCATCGACTGGCTGGACGAGCACGGCATCACCCTGCACAGCGTTTCCAGCTTTGGCGGTGCATCCGTCAAGCGCATCCATCGCCCTGTGGACGCAGAGGGCAAGACCGTTTCTGTCGGTTCCTACATGATCCCCCTGCTGGAGGAGAACTGTGAGAAGGCTGGCGTTCAGATTCTGCTGAACACCACCGCCAACGAGATCCTGACCGATGCGAGCGGCGCTGCTGTGGGCATCAAGGCCACCGGTTCTACCGGCGAGACCGTCACTGTGAACGCCAAGGCTGTGGTGCTGACCACCGGCGGCTTCGGCGCAAATCTGGACATGGTTGTCGAGTACAAGCCTGAGCTGAAGGGCTTCATGACCACCAACGCTGCCGGCGCTCAGGGCCAGGGCATTGAGATGGCCACCGCCATCGGTGCTGGCACCGTGGATATGGACCAGATCCAGATCCACCCCACCGTTGAGGCCAACACCGCTGCCCTGATCACCGAGGGTCTGCGCGGCGACGGCGCTGTGCTGATCAACGCCGAGGGCAAGCGCTTCATCGACGAAGTGGGCACCCGTGACGTGGTCTCTGCTGCTGAGATCGCTCAGACCGGCAGCTACAGCTGGCTGGTGGTCGATCAGGCTATGGTCGATGCTTCCAGCGTCATTCAGGGCTACATCAAGAAGGGCTTCACCGTGACCGGCGAGACCTACGAGGAGCTGGGCAAGGCAATGGGCGTTGATGAGGCTGCTTTTGCCGAGACCATGAAGACTTGGAACGGCTATGTTGAGGCCAAGAATGACCCCGACTTTGGCCGCACCAGCTTTGCAAACCCGCTGGATACTGCTCCGTACTATGCAATCAAGGTCACTGCTGGTGTGCACCACACCATGGGCGGCCTGACCATCAACACCAACACCGAAGTCCTCAAGGAGGACGGCACTGTGATCCCCGGCCTGTTTGCAGCAGGTGAGGTCACTGGCGGTGTGCACGGTGCAAACCGTCTGGGCGGCAACGCTGTTGCAGACTTCACCGTGTTTGGCCGCATTGCAGGTAAGGCTGCCAGCGACTACGCTGCATGAGTACCCGCAAAGCACCTGAAAACGCTTCCGGCTCCAAAGGCCTGAAGCCATGGATGAAGAACCTGATCTTTGCTGCAGTGATCCTTGTGCTGGCAGCAGCGCTGTATTTCGGCGTGCGCGCAGCACACAGCAGCAAGGGCAGCGGCCTGCAGGCCACCGTCGATTTTGGCGATGGCATCACCGAGACTCTGCCGCTGGATACAGACCACGATTACCTGTATGATGTGGGCAATTATGTCGTGCATCTGCAGGTAAAGGATGGTGCCATCGCGTTCTTGGACAGTCAGTGCCCGGACCATGTGTGCGAGCAATTCGGCTGGCTGGACAAGGACGGCGCATGGGCTGCATGCGTCCCTGCCGGGGTGTATGTGGTAGTGGAAACTACAGCTGAATAAAGATCGTGCTTCAAAAAAGAGGCAGTATCCTGCAAGAGCGGGGCACTGTCTCTTTTGCTTTGTCTGGAAGGCAAAAGAGGGCACGGTGTGAAAGTTGGGTAAAACTTTGACACAAATGCGTCAAAACAAAATTTAGACGCTTGTGTAATAGACGAAAATGCGATAAACTAACAATAAACTCTTTATCGCGCGCTTTTGCAAAGCCTGCGCCCGATACCGAAACCAGGGCATGCCCTGAAAGATACAGGAGGAAACAGCAAGCATGATCTTTAAAAAGAAGCAGGATGCTGCGGTACAGCAGACGGCTGCGGGTGAGGCAAAGCCCGCAGCGAAGGGCGGCAAAGCAGCAGCCTTTTTCCGCAAGAACTGGAAATGGATGGTGCCGGTGGTGTGCGTGGCCGTGCTGGGCGGATGGTTCATCCTGCGCCCGGACAAGGCACAGAACGCCAATACGGACATCAACTATGTGCAGGTCTCGCCGTCCAAGCGGGATGTGTCCAACACCCTCAGCGGAACCGGCACTCTGAACCCTGCTAATACGTATAATGTTAAGTCGCTGGTAGCGGGCAAGGTGTTGACCAGCAGCTTTGAGGAAGGGGATATCGTGGAGGAAGGCACCGTGCTGTACACGGTGGACTCCTCCGATGCCACCACCAAGGCGGAGCAGGCGTCCATTGCTCTGCAGCAGGCACAGCGCAGCTACGACAAGACGGCAGACCGCCAGTATGTCCGCGCCGAGGTGGCAGGTGTTGTGAGTGCCCTCAAGGTGGCCAAGGGTGACGAAGTGACCAGCGGTCAGGAAGTGGCGGTCATCCGTGACAGCTCCAAAATGGTGCTGCGGCTGGAGTTCCCGGCAGCAGATGCCGCCACCTTCTCGGTGGGCCAGAGCGCAGAGGTGACGCTGGACGGCACCTTTGAAATGCTGACCGGCACCGTGACCGCTGTGACCGGCACCGATGCCCTGAGCACCGGCAACCTGCTCACCCGCACCGTGACCATTGCTGTGCGCAATGCAGGCGGCCTGACCACTGCGCAGGCAGCAACGGCAACCATCAATGGCGTGAACTGCATTGCCGCCAAGTGCTTTGAGTATCAGGCGGAGCGCACCCTGACTGCCCTTGCCGCCGGTACCGTGACGGCCATCAATGTGCCGGAAGGCGGAGCCGTAAACAAGGACGATATCGTGCTGCAGATCAGCGGCGAGGACCTGACCGAGGCCATCCAGTCTGCCGCCGAGAGCCTGCGCAGCGCCGAGCTGAACATGGACAATCTGCAGGAGGCTATGAACAACTACACCATTACCTCGCCCATCAGCGGCACCATTATTGAAAAGAATGCCAAGGCCGGGGACGCGCTGTCCGCCGGCTCGGACCTGTGCACGATCTTTGACCTGAGCTATCTGGAGATGACCCTGAACGTGGACGAGCTGCAGGTCAGCAGCCTGTCGGTGGGTCAGAGTGTGCAGGTCACGGCGGATGCCGTGCCGGACAAGACCTATACCGGCGTTGTGACCCGTGTTTCCATGAAGGGTACCTCCAACGGCGGCACCACCACCTACCCGGTCAAGGTGCGCATTGATGAGACCGATGGCCTGCGCCCGGGCATGAACGCCAATGCTGAGATCGTGGTGGCACAGGCAAAGAATACCCTTACCGTGCCCAACGCTGCCATCGTGCGCGGCGGCTATGTGCTGGTCACGCAGGACTCCCCCAGCGCAGTCAACGCAGACCCGGGCATGATCGCGCCGGACGGCTATGTGTATGTGCCGGTCAAGACCGGCGTCAGCGATGACAACTACACCCAGATCGTCAGCGGGCTGACCGGCAATGACACGGTGGCTTACGACTCTGCCGCAGCAAGTACCGATACGTACTATGACGACGGCGGCTATTACGAGGCGGATGCAGAGGGCACCGAGGGCGAGGAAGGCGCCGATGCTGCGAACAGCATGGTCGATGAAGAAGAACCGGAAAACGGGACCGTACCGGCGGAAGAGCCTGTGGAAGCCGAGGAAAAGCAGGGCTCCGCAGAGGATGCCGTGAATCCGTCTCAGGCAGACGGCGTGGTCTATCTGGGCTGACACAGGAGGAATGCATGAGCGCTCTGATCGAGTTTGATGAGGTGTGCAAGTATTACCAGATGGGTGACACCACGGTAAAGGCTGCAGACCACATCACCATGAAAATCGAAAAAGGCGAGTTCGTGGCCATCGTGGGCCAGTCCGGCTCCGGCAAATCCACCTGCATGAACATCATCGGATGTCTGGATGTGCCCACCCACGGCACCTACCGCCTGAACGGAAAAGACGTTGGCCGGATGAGCCGCAACGAGCTGGCATCCGTCCGCAACGAGATGCTGGGTTTCATCTTCCAGCAGTACAACCTTTTGCCAAGGCTCAACCTGATGGAGAACGTGGAGGTGCCGCTGGTGTATGCGGGCATCGGCCGCGCCGAGCGCCACGCCCGGGCCAAAGAGGTGCTGGAGCAGGTGGGTCTGGGCGATAAGCTCAGGAACCGCCCCAACCAGCTTTCCGGCGGCCAGCAGCAGCGTGTTTCCATCGCTCGGGCGCTGGTGCGGAACCCGGCGGTCATTCTGGCCGACGAGCCTACCGGCGCACTGGACAGCCACACCGGCCGCGAAGTGCTGGGAATGCTGCAGCAGATGCACGATGAGGGCCACACCGTGGTGCTCATCACCCACGATAATTCCATTGCGGTGCAGGCAGACCGCATCATCCGTCTGGAGGACGGGCGGGTGGTCTACGATGGCGATGCCCATGCACCGGAAGCCGTGGTGCAGCCCACGCTGCTGCCGGAAACGCCGGATGAGGAGGAGAAAGCATGATTATTGAAACCTTCCGTCAGGCCATCCAGAACGTGTGGAGCAACAAACTGCGCACCTTCCTTACCATGCTGGGCATCATCATCGGTGTTATGGCAGTCATCGTCATCGTGGGCTTGGGCAACGGCATGACCAAAAGCATGCGCGACAGCTTTTCGGCACTGGGTACCAACACCCTTTCGGTGCAGGTGTGGGGCAACGGCTCACGCACCGTTTCGGTGGAGGAAATGTACAAGCTGCCCACGGAGTACCCGGAGCTGATCCAGTCCATTTCGCCGCAGATCGATTTCAGCGGCAGCGGCACGCTGAAGATCGGCACTACCAGCTACCGCTGGTCCAACATCAGCGGCGTGGACGAGAACTATTCCGCCATGAAAAATTACCAGATCGCGCAGGGACGCGGCCTGCAGTACATGGATATGAAGGATAACAAGCATGTGTGTGTCATCGGCGATTACCTCAACCGTGTGGCCTTTGGCGGCAACGGCCTTGGCCAGACGCTCAAGATCGGTGCCAACAAGTTCCGCATCGTGGGCGTGCTGGCGGCCAAAGTCAGCGATCCGGACATGCAGCAGGGCAGCGATGACGATTGCGTTTACCTGCCCTATACCACGGCCATGCGTCTTTCCAGCCAGAGCACGGTGAACAACTATGCCGCGGTCATGGAGGATGAGGGCCGCGCCAACGAAGCAAAGTCTGCGGTGGAAAGCGAACTGCAGCGCCTGCTTGGCTCGGATAACGGCTACTATGTCTATAGCGCCAGCGAGTGGCTGGAGGAAATGAACAACATGATCAACATGGTCATTGTGATCCTGACCGGCATTGCCAGCATTTCGCTGCTGGTGGGCGGCATTGGCATCATGAACATCATGCTGGTGTCGGTGACTGAGCGCACCCGCGAGATCGGCATTCGCAAGGCACTGGGTGCCAAGGAACACACCATTCTGTCGCAGTTCGTGGTGGAAGCAGCCACCACCTCGGCCCTCGGCGGCGCACTGGGCATTGCACTGGGCTACATCGTATCCATGGGAGCAAACAAGGTGCTGCCCATGTTCACCAGCGGCACAACGGTTACGGTCAGCCCGTCCTTCAATTCCATCGCAGTGGCCTTTGGCATCTCGGTGGGGATTGGCGTGCTGTTCGGCTACCTGCCCGCAAAGCGCGCAGCGCGGCTCAACCCCATTGAAGCATTGCGCTATGACTGAACTCTTCTCAGCCGGCGTTGCGCCGGACTGCTAAACACCAAGGAAGGGGAATATACCTATGAAAAAACGTCTTTTCGCATGTCTGCTTGCAGCATGCCTGGCTGTATCCGTGCTGGTGCTTCCGGCATCGGCGGCCAGCCTGAACAACTCGGCCATCCAGACGGCCATCACGCTGGGCGCTATGGATACCAGCCAGACCGGCAGTCTGGATGCTGCCGTCACCCGCGGTGCATTTGCCAAGATGCTGGTCTCCTTTTCGGCCTACCGCGAAAGCGCCAGCCAGCAGGGCAATCTGGGCACACTGTATAAGGATGTGCCCGGCAGCTCTCAGTGGGCACCCTATGTGCGCATTGCGGTGCAGCAGGGCTGGATAAACGGCTATACTGATGGTACATTCCGCCCGGATAATACGGTCACGCTGGAAGAAGCCTGCACCGCAGCGCTCAAGCTGCTGGGCTATAAAATGACCGACCTCAACGGCGTGTTCCCGACGGCACAGCTGAACAAGGCGCAGGAACTGGGCCTGCGTAACCAGCTGAACCGCAGCCAGAGCGAGGCCATGAACTATGAGGATTGTGCTTTGCTGTTGTATAACACCCTCACGGCAAACACCGCCTCTGGCAGCGCCTATGGTACCAGCCTGGGCTTTACGGTTTCGAACGGTCAGGTGGACACCTCCACGGTAATGCTCAAGAGCCTGAAGGGACCCTTTGTGGCAGCGGAAGGCACCCAGCTGCCTTTTACGCCGGTGAGCATCTACCGCAACGATAAGGTCTCGGCTTCTGCAGAGCTGAACCGCTACGATGTGTATTATTACAGCGAAAGTCTGCAGACTGTATGGATCTACACCCGCAAAGCAGCAGGCCGCATCACTGCCGTTTCGCCCAGCGCCAGCGCACCCACGGCCGTTACCGTGGCGGGCACCAGCTATCAGCTGGGCAGCACAGCAGTGGCTTCCAAGGTGTCCAGCCTGAACGGCGGCGGCGTGGGCGAAGTGGTCACTCTGCTGCTGGGCATGAACAATGAGGCGGCGGATGTTATTACCGGCGCAGAGGCCGACGAGGTGTTCTACGGCGTGGTGCAGGGCGCAGCCCGCAGCCTTGTGGAAGATAACGGCGCGGATGTGCTGCAGCGCGTGGCTGTCATGTGCACCGATGGTGTTCAGCGCACTGTGAATGTGGACAAAAGCCTGAACTACCCCAAGGGCTGGCTGGTAGAGATCCGCGTAACGCCGGAAGGCGAGTCCGTGAGCGGCATCGAGAACAAGGTCGTTACCGGCAAGGTCAATGCAGATGCAACGGCACTGGGCAGCTATGCCCTTGCCGACGATGTACAGATTCTGGATACAACTGCGGAGGGTGTGGCTGGGACGGTTCGTCCCAGCCGCCTAGCGGGGACAGACCTGAATCTTCTGAACGTCCGCTACTATACGCTGAATGAGAAGGGCGAGATCGACCGCCTGATCCTGAATGATGTCACCGGCGACCTGTGGACCTACGGCGTGCTGGATGATATCAAGAATGTGGCAGTCAACTACTCGGAACTGCAGACGCTGGCCAAGATCATTTCCACCGGCAAGAGCGACAGCACGGATACGCAGGATAAGATCGTGGACGACCTGAAGGATGTTCTGGTGCCCACCACCAGCGAAGTGCTGTGGGGTGTGATCAACGGCGACATCCTCTCCACTCTGTGGCAGAAGATCACAGCCAACACGGATAGCCTGCTCAGCCTTGGTCTGCGGCAGGTGGGCAGCCTTGTAGGCGAACCGTATGCGTCCATCTTCCGCTATATTGGCGGCGGTGCTACCTATGTGTGCTATGTCAATGGTTCGCAGGTAGCTTTCACCACCAACGTCAAATATCCGGTGCTGGTAGGTGGTGTTGCAGCCCGCAGAGAGACGACCGGCAGCGTGCGGACGATGGTCCAGCTCATGCCCATGAAGATCGATCAGGTGGGTGCAGCGTCGGTCATGAGCAACGGCACCCGCTTTGAGATGGCGGACGACGCACAGGTGTATCTGTGGTACAAGGGTCAGTACTACGCCACCAAGCTGACCGAGGTCAACTCGGAGGGCTACTACCTGACCGGCTGGTACGATAACTTTGGCTGTGCTGCGGGCAAGCGCGTGCGTGTGATCGTGGCCGTCAAAAAGGACTGATGGATTATTACAGCGTCCCGCGCCGCATTCTGCGCGGGGCAAGACAGCTGGTGTATCCGCGCCGCTGCCCGTTTTGTGATCGGGTGCTGGGCAGTGTGCCTGTCTGCCCGGATTGTGCCGCGGAGCTGGAAGAGCTGCGCAGGAAGCCGGGAATGCGGCTGGACGCTTCTCAGCATTATTTAGGGGAACTGACCGGTGCAGCAGCACCGTTCCGGTATGAGGGCTGTGTGCGGCGCGGCATCCTGCATACAAAATACCATGCTGCACCGTGGGCGGCGGTGGAGCTGGGCCTCTGGCTGGCAAAGCTGGCCTTTGGCAGCGAGATGCATATGGCCGGTGCAGAACCGGTGCCGGAGCTTGTGGAAGGCATGTCCCTTGGGTACGACTGCATCGTTCCCGTACCGGCATCCGGCAGAGCGCGCGGCTACAATGTGCCGCAGCTCATGGCGGTGCCGCTGGCCCGCGCACTGGGGATACCGCTGTACCCGAAAGCACTGGGCCGCACTCGTGCAAAGCGGCATCAGGCGGGCCTGCCCTTTGAGCAGCGCCTTGCCAATGTGGCGGGTGCCTTCCGGGTGACGGACACGGAACTTGTGGAGGGCAGAAAGGTGCTTTTGGTAGACGATGTGATCACCACCGGTGCCACGGCAGCAGCCTGCACACAGGCGCTGCTGACAGCCGGTGCCGAGAGTGTGTTTGCAATTGCACTTGCCACTGTTGAATTTGAAATGTTTCCCGCAAGGGATCAGCCGCTGCAGGAAAACGAGCCGGAGTTTTGAAAATTTATTTGCAAAAACTTGGCAGAAAAAGCTTGACAAAACACCCTGAATCAAGTATACTAATTGAGCTGTGAGCGATAACTGCTTGCAGATATCCGGGTGTAGCGCAGTTTTGGTAGCGCGCTTGAATGGGGTTCAAGAGGCCGTGAGTTCGATTCTCGCCACTCGGACCAAAAGCTCCACAGACGAATTTGTTCGTCTGTGGAGCTTTTTTGTTTGCCCACAGCGTGGTCAGAAAATGAAAAAAGAATGCAAAATGCGGTGCGCTTGAAAAATGTCAGGACGGGATTTTTGTAAAAAATGTAGAATATCTTGCCGGAAACTGTGCATTCTCTCCAACAAAAACTGCCCAAACGTGTTGATATTGAGAAAAAAGCTTCACAAACGTTTACAAAAGGGTAACAGGTTGGTATACTTTATGGTGGTAAACGTAACAAGCCATGGAAGCTGAAAGGAGAACCTACCCGTGAATACCGCTGCACCGTCCCGTAAAAAACTGCTGAGCCTTGTGCTGACACTGGTGTTTATGCTCACCTGCCTGCCGGCTGCCTTGGCAGTTGATCTGAATGTGGACGCAGGCTTCTACTTCAAGCAGAGCCGCGGCGGCACCTGCACACTGGCATCCGCAGCCATGATGCTGCGCCGCCGTGCCTATTTTGACGGCCTGACCGACTGGTCCACTGTGACCGAGAACAGTGTCCGTTCCACGGCATGGTCCAACGGGCTTTCCCACAGCTTTACATATAAGGAGATGCAGGTGGGCTACGGCACACTGCCCTCCCGCAAACAGGAAAAAGTGCAGACCCTGATCACCCTGCTTTCGCAGCACCCGGAGGGCATCGTGCTGTATGACCGCAGCCAGCCCCATGCAGTGCTGCTCACCGACTACACCAACGGCGACTTCTATTGCTCCGATCCGGCAGGCAACATCTCTTCCGGACGCATCCCGCTGGAAAACTCCAGCGTTTCGGTCAATAGGTCCTCCTGCTACTGGTATGTGGCATCGGATCACAACTTCATTGCTGCAGAGGCTGACGGCCTGCGTCTGGAAGGCATGAGCTACCCCATCAATGTCCGTGCGGGCAAGGGCATGGCGCTGACCGGCACTGCAAATGCTGCGCTGGGCACCACCCTGACCAATGTGCAGGTGGCAGTGCTGGACGAGAACGACCAGACGGTGTTCACTGCACAGGCAGCACCCAATACGGCAATCTTCTCCTTCAAGTCGCTGGACAGCTCCATCCGCTTTGGTGAACTGCCCGCAGGCAATTACACCTACATGGTGGTCGTGACCGATTCTCAGGGCGATAACCTCTGCTTTACCAGTGACTTCACGGTTTCGGATGGCTCGGCAAGCAGCGGCGTTTACTGGTCGGTGAAGGATACCGAGGGCACCAAGCTGCTGGACAGCATTCAGGAAGTTCAGGATGCCTTTGCAAATGCAACTGAGTCCACTCTGGGCTGGTTTGGCGGTCTATTCCAGTAAAATCATAAACGAAAAAAAAGAAGTCCCGGAATACACTTCCGGGATTTCTTTTTTGCTGTAATTTGTTGTAAAAAAGCTTATTTCAGGGTTCCGTCCAGTACCTGACTGTAATACCAGGGCTTTGGTGCGCGGAAAGTCTTGCCGCTGAGGAACTCGAAATCCGGCTGGGTGAAGCGGGGCATGGTGAGTTCCCATGCGCACAGGGCCTGATACTTGAGTTTCAGCTCGCGGTTGGCGGTGTTGTTGCCGTATTTGCTGTCGCCCAGAATGGGACAGCCGATGCTGGCCATGTGTGCGCGGATCTGATGGGTGCGGCCGGTGATCAGCTGCACCTTCAGCAGGGCCAGACGGCCGGAGACGGCGATGGTCTCGTACCGGGTCTCCACTTCCTTGGCACCGGGCTGCTTTTCCTCCACGATCTTCACGATGCCGCGGTCCGCGTCCTTGAGCAGATAGCCGCCCAGAGTGGCATCCGGCGGCATCGGACGGCCGAAGGTGACGCAGAGGTAGGTCTTTTTCACTTCGCGGTTCTTGATGGCTGCAAGGAACAGCTCTTCGGCCTCCGGGGTCTTGGCAACGATGACAAGGCCGCTGGTGCCGGTGTCCAGCCGGTGGCACAGCGCCGGGGTGTACAGGTCGTTCTCCTTGTACTCGCCCTGCTGGTTCAGGTAGAGCAGGGTGCGGTTCAGCAGGGTGTCGTCCTCCGGACCATCCACGGCAAGACCGGCGGGCTTGTTCACAATGACGATCTGCGGGCAGTCGTAGACCACCTGTGCCGGGCCGCGGGCGTTCTTCCACGCCGGGCCGTCCACACGGCGGTCCGCATCCAGAACTTCATCCAGAATGAACAGCTTGATCTCATCACCGGCCATCACGCGGGTGGAAAGCGGCTGCTTTTTGCCGTTCAGCTTGATCTTGTTCTCCCGCAGGGCCTTGTTCAGGCGGCCCGGGTTCAGTGCCGGGTACTGCTGCATCAGGTAGTTGTCCAGCCGGGTGGGGGCAAGACATTTTACTTTTAAAATTTTCACGGGAAATTCCTCTCTATCTTAAAATCAGTTACAATAGAATGGGTTCTTGATTCGTTTTTATTGTAGCGGAATAAATCTACCGCGTCAAGAAAGAAGGTATTTTTATGAACCTGAAATATAAGATTCTGGCTGTTCTGGCTGCGGGCATCGCATTGACGGCCTGCGGCGGCTCCGGCACCCCCGCCAGCACCCCCGCATCCAGTACAGTGCCGGCCTCGTCCCATGTGGCAGAAGAAGGCGTTACGGAACCGATCAATCTGCAGACATGGACACTGGATGACCTTGATGACACGCAGACCACCACATTTGTTTCTGCCTCCATTACCTCCGGTGTGCAGAACGGTAAATTGACTGCAAAGGTGTTTGGCTACGACATTTATAAGAAAGAGGAGATTGAAAACCTTGCCGTTGGAGACAAGATCACCTTCCATGAAGAGGGTGCGGCGCAGGATCAATGTGTGACAACCGAGGTGAAAAGCATTGAGCGGAATGACCAGCACCATCTTGTAAGCATCAACGGCGGCATGGAGCAGCCCGGCGGGCTGGATCTGAAGCTGGAGGATGATGACACCTACCGGACGATGACCTTTGACGATTACCCGCTCTATTACGAGATGGGAGAAAAGACGATGCCGCTGGCAGAGGATGTAGTGCTGAAGGACAGTTCTGCCGACCCGCAGGCCGAAGCTGTGGAGACTACGGGCGCAGATGCGGTGGCAGCAGCGATCAATGCAGACCCCGATAACTGGACCACCTATAATACCACGCTGGTGGTGCAGGGCGGCAAGGTGCTGGAGGTGCGCCGCATCTGGGTGCCGTAAATTTTGCTCAAAACCGTTGACAAACGTTTTGCGTATGCTATAATTTAGCTGTACGCAAAGGGGCACTTCGCCTGCCTTGCGGAATGTAAAATTATGACAGATGGCAATGATGGGGTCAGAAATGCACACACCACCGTCCAGAGAGAGCGCCCACGGCTGTAAGGTGCTCCGGTCGGGATCATTTCGCGCCACCCCGGAGCTTCCGGCGACACAAGTCGGACGCAGCGCAGCGTTAACGCGCCGAAAGCGGCAGGGGACACATTTTATCCTTTGCAATTTGGGTGGTACCACGGAGTTTGACGCACAAGCAGCCTTCGTCCCTTTTGGGATGAGGGCTGTTTTTTGTTTTTTCACCGTGCCGCCCCTCTGCCATAACAGCATAAAAACGGCGCACAAACGCCAAAGACGATTGAGGAGAGAAAACCTATGCAATGGACCGGTTTGAATGAACTGCGTGAAAAGTACCTGAGCTTCTTTGAGAGCAAGGGCCACCTGCGTCTGGACAGCTTCCCCCTGGTACCTAAGAACGACCCCAGCCTGCTGCTGATCAACAGCGGCATGGCACCTATGAAAAAGTGGTTTCTGGCTCAGGAAGAGCCGCCCCGTCACCGCGTGACCACCTGCCAGAAGTGCATCCGCACCCCGGATATCGAGCGTGTTGGCATCACTGCCCGCCATGGCACCTTCTTTGAAATGCTGGGCAACTTCTCCTTCCAGGATTACTTCAAAGAGGAGGTCATTCCCTGGGCATGGGAGTTCCTGACTTCTGACGAGTGGATGGCCATTCCGAAGGACCGCCTGCACATCTCTGTGTACGAAGAGGACGACGAGGCTTACGATATCTGGACCAAGAAGGTGGGCATCGCCCCCGACCACATGGTGCGTCTGGGCAAGGAGGACAACTTCTGGGAGCATGGCTCCGGCCCGTGCGGCCCCTGCTCCGAGATCTACTTTGACCGCGGCCCCGAGTACGGCTGCGGCAAGCCGACCTGCGGCGTGGGCTGCGACTGCGACCGCTATATGGAGATCTGGAATCTGGTGTTCAGTCAGTTCGATGCCGACGGCAAGGGCCACTACGAGCGTCTGGCACGCCCCAACATCGATACCGGCATGGGTCTGGAGCGTCTGGCCTGCGTGATGCAGGGCGTGGGCAACCTGTTTGAGGTTGACACCGTGCAGAGCGTGCTGCACCATGTAGAGCACATTGCCAACAAGACCTACGGCGAGGACGACAAGACCGATATCTCCATCCGTGTCATCACCGACCACATCCGCAGCTGCACCTTCATGGTGTCCGATGGCATCCTGCCTTCCAACGAGGGCCGTGGCTATGTGCTGCGCCGCCTGCTGCGCCGTGCTGCCCGCCATGGCCGTATGCTGGGCATCACCCGCCCGTTCCTGGTGGAGCTGGTGGAGACTGTTATCCAGTCCAGCGAGAGCGCATACCCCGAGCTGCGCGAGCACGATGCTTATATCAAGAAGGTCATCGGCACCGAGGAGGCAAACTTTGCCCGCACCATTGATGCCGGCATGAACATCCTGAACAACATGATCGACGGTCTGGAAAAGGCACATGAGCACCTGCTGAAGGGTCTGGATGTGTTCAAGCTGAACGATACCTTCGGTTTCCCGCTGGATCTGACCAAGGAGATCGCTGCAGAGCAGGGCATTGAGATCGACGAGGAAGGCTTCCACGCCGAAATGACCAAGCAGAAGGAGCGTGCCCGTGCGGAGCGCCTGAAGAAGAACATCTCCGGCTGGAGCGAGGATCTGTTCGGTGCGCTGAATGCAGAGCCCACCGTCTTTACCGGCTACGAGACCCTGAACGACACCGGTGTTGTGGTCGCCTTGAGCGACGAAGAAACTCTGACCGATGCCATTGCTACCGACGAGGAAGCGAAGGACGGCGTGCTGGTGGTTCTGGATAAGACTCCCTTCTACGCTGAGATGGGCGGTCAGGCTGCGGACCACGGCATGCTGAACAGCGCCGACTGCAGCCTGCGCGTGCTGGATGTGAAGAAGACCCCCAAGGGCTACTACGTCCACACCTGCGTGCTGGAGAGCGGCATCGTGAAGGTGGGCGACCATCTGACCGCTCAGGTGGATAAGGAATACCGCATGGCCATTGCCCGCAACCACACCGCCACCCATCTGCTGCAGGCAGCTCTGCGTGAAGTGCTGGGCGACCACGTCCATCAGGCAGGCTCCTATCAGGATGCAGAGATTACTCACTTCGACTTTACCCACTTCAGCGCGGTCACTCCCGAGGAGCTGGCCCGCGTGCAGAAGATCGTGAACGATAAAATCTACGAGTCCATGAACGTCACCGTCCGGGAAATGCCCATTGAGGAAGCCAAGAAGCTGGGTGCAATGGCTCTGTTCGGCGAAAAGTACGGCAAGGTCGTGCGTGTTGTGGACATCGAGGGTTGGTCTACCGAGTTCTGCGGCGGCACCCACGTGAAGAACACCGCCCAGATCGGCGGCTTCAAGATCGTGAGCGAGGCCTCCGTTGCTGCGGGCATCCGCCGCATCGAGGCTGTCACCGGCCGCAACCTGCTGATCCGTGCAAACCTGCAGGAGGCTATGCTGCATACCGTGGCAAACACTCTGAAGGCAAACAATGTGACCGCTCTGCCCGTCCGTGCCGAGGCCGTGATGGCTGAGAACAAGGCTCTGGCCAAGGAGCTGGAAGAGATCAAGGCACAGGTCGCCGCTTCCAAGGTGACCAGCCTGTTTGACAATGCCGAAGAGATCGGCGGCGTGAAGATCGCTTCTGCATACTTCACCGGCACCACCGGCGACACCCTGCGCGGCATGTGCGATACCATCCGCGACAAGGCTGTGAAGCCCGCTGTGGCGGTTCTGGTGGGCAAGTCTGAGGATAAGATCACCATGGCTGTCACTGTGACCAAACAGGCACAGGAAAAGGGCCTGAAGGCCGGTGCTCTGGTCAAGGAGATCGCTGCCATTGCCGGCGGCAAGGGCGGCGGCAAGCCGGACTTTGCAATGGCCGGCCTGAAGGACGAGACCAAGATCGACGAAGCTCTGGCTGCTGTCGGCGCCATCGTCAAGAAGGCTCTGGGCGAATAAGAAAACGGGTTCGCCCTCTCCGTCAGCGCTGACGCGCTGCCAAGGGCTCTCTCTTTGGGAGAGCTGGACGCAAAGCGGCCTGAGAGGGCGGGGACGTTTATAAAATATCAGGAAGGAGTTGTTTCCCATGGAAGATTGTCTGTTCTGTATGATCGCGGAGGGGAAAATCCCCTCCAAGAAGCTGTACGAGGACGAGCAGGTGGTGGCGTTTTACGACATCAACCCGCAGGCCAAGGTGCACTTTCTGGTGGTGCCCAAAAAGCACATTGTCTCTGCCGCTGCGCTGACCGAAGAGGACGGCGCACTGCTGGGCCATATCTTTGCAGTGATCGCAAAGCTGGCTGCGGAGCAGGGCCTGAACAACGGCTACCGCGTCATTTCCAATGTTGGCGAGGACGCAGGCCAGACCGTGAAACATCTGCATTTCCATGTTCTGGGCGGCGAAAAGCTGCCTGTCTGATTCCAATAAAAAGGGAGCGTTGAATTATGGCTGAGACCTATACTCTGCACGTTGCAGGCCTGACCCGTGAGCTGACCATCTGCAAGGTGAATGACCACATGGACATTGCTGCTTTTATCATGCTGGGTGATGCCGAGCTGACCGTGGCTGCTGCCGCTGAACTGCTGAAGAAGTGCCCGGATTTTGATATCCTGCTGACCGCCGAGGCCAAGGGCATCCCTCTGGCACACGAGATGAGCCGCCAGAGCGGCAAGCCCTACGTCTGCGCACGCAAGGGCGAAAAGCTGTATATGACCGACCCCGTGGTGGTGGAGGATCAGTCCATTACCACCGCAGGCAAGCAGAAGCTGGTCATCGACCGCAAGGAGCTGGACAAGATGAGCGGCAAGCGCGTTCTGGTGGTGGACGATGTCATTTCCACTGGCGGTTCGCTCAAGGCTCTGGACGCGCTGGCTGAGCAGACCCAGTGCACCATTGTGGGCCAGGCCGCTGTTCTGGCCGAGGGCGATGCAGCTGAGCGCAAGGATATCATCTTCCTGGAGCCGCTGCCCCTGTTCATCCACTAAGCTGCAATGCGCCGCCCGCTCTGCGTTTTCTGCGCTGGAATGCTGGGTGTGGAGTTAGTGTGCGTTTTTTTGCCGCAAACGGAACTTTTTGTGCCGTTTGCGGCATTTTTTGTTGCCGTTTGTCTGGTGCTGTGCATCTTTGATGCTGCCCGCAAAGCAGCGCTCTGCATCCTGCTGGGTGCTGCTGTGGGTATGGCATCGGTGCTGCACACGGCAAACCGGCTGGAGCGCATCCGTGTGCAATATGCAGGCCGTCCGCTGGTGCTGACCGCAGAGGTGGAAAGCACGGCGGATTCCTACGATCCCGGTATCGTGGATGCGGTTTTGCATGTAGAGAAAGTGAACGGCAGCGCGGCATCCTTCCGGGTGGAGTGCAGTGCTTTGCCGGAGTGCAAAGCCGGGGAAAGGGTGCAGGGAAGATTTATACTGTCGGCCCCGGCATCCGGAAGCCGGGTCGGCCTGTATGCGGACGGCATCGCTCTGCAGGCGGAAATGGACGAGGACGGGCCGGAGCTTACAGTTCTGGGCGAAAGCGGCAGCTTCCGCGCCCGCACCCACCGCCTGCAGCAAAGACTCAGTGCGTCGCTGCGCCGCCGTATGGACGGCAAGACCGGCGGTGTGCTGGCTGCCATGACTACCGGCGACCGGAGTTATCTGTCTTCGGCCATGCGCAGCGCCTACCGGGGCGCGGGTCTTGCCCATGTGCTGGTGGTAAGCGGAATGCATGTGTCCATTTTGTGCGGTGATATCCTCAGCACACTCCTGCCCTACGAGTGGGAGCAGAGCTACCGCAGGCGCAGACACCGGGCGGTATTCCGAAGTCTGCTGGCCTTTTTGCTGATGGGCGTGACCGGCTTCACACCCTCGGTATGCCGCGCCGCAGTGGCGGTCTGGGTCGGTGCACTGGGTGTGTGGCTGTACGGCCCGCCGGATACCCTTACCTCTCTGGCGGTGGCAGGTATCGTTATGACCGCAGGCAACAGCTATGCAGTGTGCGATATCGGCTTTGAACTTTCGTTTGCGGCCGTGGTGGGCACGGTGGCAGGCGGTGTGTGCATCCGCCGCGCCCGGGATGCGTGGTACCGCCAGTTCTGGAGAAACGCGAAAAATCCGGTGAAGCGCCCATGGTATTTCAAACTGCCGGAACGTCTTTGGGGCCTTGCGGAAAGCATTTGCATCTCGTTTTGTGCTTCGGTGGCCACATTCCCGGTGCTGGTGCTGCGCGGGCTGAGTGTGAGCATTTATGCGGTGGCATCCAGTGTGGCGGTGCTGTGGCTCATCCAGCCCATGATGCTGCTGGGCCTTGGCACGGCCTTTGCCGGCCTGGTACCCGCTCTTGCTCCGCTGTATGGGGTGCTGTCCGCAGCGTCTGCGGCGTTGACCGGCCTGCTCGACCGCTGGGCCGTCTGGATCTCTGCAAAACCGGGCGCGGGCATCTACTTCGATACGGCCTATGCAGCCATCGTGTGTCTGGTGCTGATCCTGTTGTGCTGGCTGGCGTTCCACTGGAGGGTACGGCTGCGGGTGGCAGGGCCATGCATCCTGCTGGCGGTAGCTGTTTCCATCGGGCTGGGCAATGCTCTCAGCCGGGATGTGGTGCACATCGACCTTGTAGGCAGCGCCAACGCGCCGGCAGTGG
Source organism: Faecalibacterium sp. AF27-11BH (assembly GCF_003603005.1). NCBI lineage: Bacteria > Bacillati > Bacillota > Clostridia > Eubacteriales > Oscillospiraceae > Faecalibacterium > Faecalibacterium sp. AF27-11BH. The sequence continues at coordinate 101,022 of NZ_QVGS01000006.1, read as the reverse complement.
TCGTCACCCAGAACGATACCGCCGTGGTGCTGTTCCGGGGCGGAGCTTCTGCCCAGAACGCAGTGGAAAACCAGCTTGCCCGGCGGGGCGTGCAGACTGTGGAGCTTGTGGCAGACCTGCGCACAAACCCTAAAACGGCCTGTACACTGGAAGCAGAGCGGACACTTCCGGCAGCAGAAATGGCGGTGAACACAGCACAAAAGCTGCGGTGCACACCGGCTCTGGTGGAAATGCTGCGCACCCGGAATGGCTGTCTTGTGCGGCTGACTGTGGGCAACCGGCAGTTTGCCGTGGTCAATGGAACTGTAGAACTGGCAAAACAGGTCACAGTGCAGTGGCTGATGGCCTCCTCTGCAAAGCCGGATGCTGTACAGTATAAAAATGTTCTGGCCCTGCGCAGCTATGACTGGATGGACAACAGAAAAGAACTGGCGGCATCCATCAGCCTGCGGCGGCACGGCGGGCTGAAAACGGAGTGATGCTTTGCAATCCGGGCAGAGTGTGGTACAATAGAACAACACCATAAGAGAAGGGAGGTGCCTGCATGGCGACCGAGACAAAACTCCGGCAGTTGGCGGACAAGGAGTGTCCGGTCTACTATTTTTATTCCAGTGAACGGTATCTGGTGCGGCAGGCCGTGGCAGCGGCCACCCGCATCCTGACCGCAGACAGCGACGAGGACGCCACGGTTCTGGATGGAGCTGCGCCGGAGATCGAACAGCTCATCATGGCGGCGGGCACCATCTCATTTTTTGGTACCCGGCGTGTGGTGGTGCTGCCGGAGATCGACCCTGCAGCTTACAGTGACAAGGATCTGGAAGAGTTGAACAGCACCCTTTCCAGTCTGGAAAATGCTGTGGTGGTGCTGGGCAGCGTGTTTGAACTGGAGCGCAGCAAGCTCAAAACAGGCAAGCGCGCACAGAAGCTGATCGCGCAGTGCAAGGCGCTTGGCTACACCGAAGAATTGGCTAAGCCCAAGCCCTTTGAACTGAAAATGATGATGATCGATCGCGCAAAGGAGCAGAAAACCACCCTGCCGGACGGCGCAGCGGCGGCGCTGCTGGAGCGCTGCGGCGAGGATCCGTTCCTTTTGGAAAATGAGGTGGATAAGCTCTGTGCATTGTCCGGGTATCAGACGGTCACGGCAGCGATGGTGGCGGAAATGGGCACGGTCAGTCTGGAAGCAGACGTGTTCGAGATGATCCGCATGATCACGGCCAAAAACGCCACAGGTGCCTGCAAAAAGCTGCAGACTTTGCTGCGCCTGCAGCAGGAGCCCATTGCCATTACAGCGGCCATGATCGGCAGCTATGTGGATCTGTACCGGGTCAAGCTGGGGGCAGCAAAACGGAAAAATTACAGCACGGTATTCAAGGATTTTGGCTATAAGGGCAGTGATTACCGGCTCAAGCGGTCGGCCGAAACAGCCTCGCATTACACGCTGGGCCAGATCGAAAACTGTATGCAGGTGCTGCTGGAACTGGACCAGAGCCTGAAAAGCCAGCCTACCGATGACCAGATCCTGCTGGAAACAGCGCTGTGCCGGTTGGCAATAGCGGGGAGCGGACGATGAAGGAAAACGAAATGATCCATACAGGCCGGGTGCTCATTGTGGAGGGCAAGTACGATGCGGCCCGGCTTTCCCATCTGACCGATGCCATGATCCTGCTGACGGATGGCTTTGGCATTTACAGCGACAAAAAGCGCCAGCAGCTGTTCAAAGCGCTGGCGCAGAAAAACGGCCTGATCCTGCTGACGGATTCGGACGCAGCAGGCTTCCGCATCCGCACCTACATCACCAATCTGGTGGGAGAAAAGAATGTGGTTCAGGCTTACGTGCCCGCGATCCACGGCAAGGAAAAGCGCAAGGAACAGCCCGGCAAGGAGGGCCTGCTTGGGGTCGAGGGTGTGGACGATGCCATCGTTCTGCAGGCGCTGCGGGATGCCCTTGGCGCTGAGGCGGGTGCCGCAGCGGCCCGCCCGGAAGGACGGCAGATCACCTATACCGACCTCTACGAGTGGGGGCTTTCCGGCAGGCCGGGCAGCGCCGAGCGCAAGGCAAAGCTTCTGAACGCGCTGGGCCTGCCGCCGCGTCTTTCCAAAAAGGAGCTGGTGGAAGCGCTGAATCGACTGTATACTTTTGAACAATTGAACGAACTGCAGTTGAAAATTCTGGATAGCTGACTGCATGGCGCAGGGGCGAGCGCACCGCTCACCTCTGCGCTGTTTTTGTGCTCGGAACATCCCACCGCTGGCGCAGAAGTTCCAGCGCATGAGTTTCTAGACGGGAAACATAGCTGCGGCTGATGTCCAGCAGTTTTGCAGTTTCCAGCTGGGTCAGCGGCGGCTGGCCGGAAAGACCATACCGCAGCAGAATGATCTGTCGCTCCCTGGCGGGCAGGCCGTCCAGCAGCTGCCGCATCCGGCGGATATCGTCCTGCGTTTCGCAGGTGTCCTCCATGCAGAAGCTGTCCTGCAGCACATCGGCCAGCGTCAGCGCAGAGTCACCATCTGATTCCAGCGCTTCCTGCAGCGAGACGGTCCCGCCGGTTTTGCGGTTCCGGCGGAACTGCATCCGGATCTCATTTTCAATGCACCGGCTGGCGTAGGTGGAAAAGCGTGCCCGACGGTCAGAGTCGAAAGTATCCACTGCTTTCATCAGGCCGATGGTGCCGATGGAAATAAGGTCGTCCTGATCGCCGGGCAGGGCGTAGTATTTTTTTACGATGTGTGCCACCAGACGCAGATTGTGCCGGATCAGTTTTTCCCGTGCGGCAGGGTCACCGGCACGCAGTGCGGAAAAGGCTTCGGTTTCCTCCCGGGCAGAGAGGGGCCGCGGAAAGCTGCCGCTTTCCAGATGAAGCGCCAGAACCAGAAACTTTGTGGCAAAAAATTGCAGAAGAGATAAAAACATGCCGACCCCTCCCCATAGTATCATAAACGGTTACTGTAATTTATGAAGGAGGGCTTGCCTTTTTTCCGGACTCCGGGGCGAACAGTTCTGCCTCATTGTCCACAAAATACTGATAGGCGTCCTTGTCTGCAATCAGGTAGACAGGATTCTGCAAAATCGACTTGATGGAAAACCGGGTGAACGAACGCCCGTTTTTGTTTTGATGCCCAGCCGTCCCAGTTCTTCAATCAGGCTGGAAAAGTCGCTGATGTTGCGGCTGATGCGGTCCAGACGGTAGACCACAATGGCCTTGAATTTCCGGTCCTTGGCCGCAGTCATCATCTTTTTGAAATCTGGGCGGTTCAGGTTGCCGCCGGAAAAGCCCTCGTCCTCAAAGACAACGGCATGTTCCGCGGCGGCATCGCCGTAGTGAGTGCGGATATATTCGCGGCAGAGGTCGATCTGATTTCCGATACTTTCGCCCTTGCCGGTATAGCGGGACTTGCGGGAATAGATGGCAATGGTGTCAGCAGTTTTGGCCATGAGATACTCCTTTCCTGTTGTCCGGTGGCCGTAGATGCGGCTATTGTAACGCCAACCGCATAGGGCCTTTGGTTCGGCCTACTTTTTGGAGCTGGGCCTCTCGTGCCAGCAGCTCGAACAGAATATCCCGGCCCTCTTCACCGACCCCGCGTGCGGCCATGTGCTGCGGGCGAAAGGCTTCGTACAGGACGAGAACGGCTGGGTGGAGCTGAACGCCACCGCCGATGGCCTGACGGCAAACACTATCCCCAAGGGGCAGGAAGTGCTCATCGTGATCGGGGAGGGGCTGGAGAAAGAACGGATTGAGGTGAGATTAAAGGGGTAAGGCGGATTCCCCGTATATCGTTGTATCTTTCCATAAATAGTTTGTCTCCCGCCCAAAGTAGGCGTATAATAGGGGAAAAGAAACGCTAAAGGAGAATCCCCTATGAACGGCACCGCATTGCGCAAACCGACTGCCCGGCGGGTGGTGGGCATGGTGGCGGGCATCGTCATCATCGCCCTTGGCATTGCGCTTTTCAAGCAGTCCCACCTCGGCAACGACTCCATCAGCGCCCTGAACATGCGGCTGGCGGAGCTGCTCGGCATCTCGCTGGGCACCCAGAACCTGTGCACGAACATCCTGTTTTTCCTGCTGGAATTCTGGTTCGGGCGCAAGTACATCGGCCTTGGCACCTTCGTCAACGGCATCTGCATCGGGTACATCGTCACGGCGTTCTATGACCCCATTCACGCCCACTTCGGCGACGCGCCGTCGCTGGCGGTGCAGTTGGCGTGGGTCATCGCGGCGGTGCTGGTCACGGCGCTGGGCGCTTCGCTCTACCAGACCGCCGACCTCGGCATCGCGCCCTACGATTACCTTTCCCTCGGTCTGCGTGACTACACACCCTGCCCGTACTTCGGGTGTCGCATCTTCACCGATGCGCTCAGCGCCCTGCTGTGCTGGCTGCTGGGTGGCCTTGTGGGCCTTGGCACCTTGATCTGTGCGTTCTGCCTTGGGCCCTTCATCCAGTTCTTCGATCGGACGTTCTCCCAGAAGGTGCTGCAATACAAACCGAACCATTGAGAAACCCCGCGGCGTCAAATCATACGCTGCGGGGGTCTTTTTTATTGCTGCCGTTAAGCAGAAAATGAAAATGAAGGAGATTTATCTTTCAAAACCGCCTGTGGACTGCTGCGGCGATGGGAAGCCATAACAAACCCATCAGACAGGCTTTGGAAGAAGTAAATAGGGATGTGAGAAATGCACTGTCACAGGTTGATGCCGATTCCAAGGATCACGAATAGGATCGCCAGACAGATGCAGCTTAACATTTATCTGGAGATGGCCCAAGGATAAAATGGTAGCATGAAATCAAAGAAAAACAGGAGGGCTTACACATGGTTTTACTGGTTGTGGATACACAGAAAGGTATCGTGGATGAACGCCTGTATGCGTTTGAAAAGTTTGTCAGCAACATCAGGGAATTGATCCGGACTGCCCGCGAACAGGGAATCGAGGTCGTCTATGTCCAGCATGACGATGGGCCCGGCACCGGTTTCTCCATCGGGGACGATGAATTCGAGGTCTATTCCGAGTTTGCGCCACTGCTGACTGAAAAACGGTTCGTCAAAACCGTATGCAGTGCGTTCAAAAAAGAAAGCGGTCTGCTGGAATATCTGACGGAAAAGGGCGAAAAAGATGTGATGGTCTGCGGCATCATGACCGACTTCTGCATCAATGCAACGGTGGAGGCGGGCTTTGAGCATGGCCTGCACATGATCGTTCCTGCCTATGCAAATTCCACGCAGGACAACGAGTACATGACAGGGGAGCAGAGCTACCACTATTACAATGAGTTCCTCTGGCCGGACCGCTATGCCGATTGTGTGCCCATGGACAAGGCGCTGGAGCTGCTCAAAAAGTGAGGTGTTTACAATGATTTCTGAAAAAGTAAAAAATCAGATTCAAGTGGTGCAGGGTGATATTACCAAACTGGACTGTGACGGCATCGTGAATGCAGCCAACCGCAGCCTGTTGGGTGGCGGCGGTGTGGACGGTGCCATCCACCGGGCAGCAGGGCCGGAACTGTTGGCGGAGTGCCGCACGCTGCACGGCTGCCGCACCGGAGAAGCAAAAATCACTAAGGGCTACCGGTTGAAAGCAAAGTATATCATTCATACGGTAGGGCCGATTTATTCCGGCACAGCAGAGGATGCTGCGCAGCTGGCGGACTGCTACCGCAATTCGCTGGACCTTGCCAAAGGGCATGATGCCCATAGCATTGCGTTCCCGGCAATTTCGACCGGCGTGTATGGATACCCGTTGGAAGATGCCACGGAGATTGCAGTCAAAACAGTGGCACAGTGGCTGGAAGATCACGCGGATTACGCTATGCAGGTGATTTTCTGCTGCTTCGATGCCCGGACGGAGCGGGTGTATCAGGCGAAGCTGTAACCGGAAGAGGTGTGAGAGATGGACTTTTTCAAAAAGCTGTTTACAGGGATCGGGTTTGCGGCAGGTTTTCTGTTCTACGGATGCTTATCGATGATTTTATATGCGTCCCGCGGGCGGCATAAGCCCCGTCATCGGCGCAGCAGCTTTTGGAATACGCTGGAGCGCTACCTGATTTTTTCGTGGATCTGTGAAGGTGTGCGCAGCAGCCGGAAACGAGGGGAAAAGTTCTATTATCAGCGCACAGGCAGCGATTTCTGGCAGACGCAGACACGGGTTCGACCGGAAAATGTTAAAAATGCTGTTCCTGCGGTGAAAACACCAAGGCCGGAGGCAAAAAGCACGAGCACAGGTGCAACGCGGTCGGTAAAACCAAAGAGAACGGAGCGTCCTTCTGCGGCACAGAAAGCATCGGCAGCACAAAGCGGTGCCAAAAGCGTGTCGGTGCCGACTGTACTAGGGCAAAACGTTTCGGAGGCTGACGCAGAAAAGCACAGCGAATGGTCAATACAAACGTCGGATGCCAAACATGAATGTGTTGCACCGCAGCCGGATACCAAAGAAGTGCATCAAAAGTCTGCACAGCAATTGGAAGCAGAACGGCAGCAGAAACTGGAAAACCTGCGTGCCGCAATGCAAAAACAGATTTGCACCATTCATGCAGATGTGGAACTCCCGGCAGGGAAACTGAATGACAGTGGGTCAGCGGAGCAGAAACTGCATGTCCTGTTGTACAAGTCCACGCTACCAGAAAATGACCTGAATCGGGCACTGGACGAGTTTCGGACAGAGCGCAGACGGCAAAAGGCAGAGTATCAGGGCGCACCGTTTGCGGATGTGTTTCTGGTGAACCTCATTTTGTCCGATGAGGATAGTGAACGGGCCTGCATCGTGGATGTGGGGGATACGGGCATGAGCTATGTCATTCCATGGAGCAGCATCCCGCAGGAGCTTCAGCAGCCGCTGCGCCGCTATGTGGCACAGGCGGACGGAAAGCTCTGCGGCTATTGCAAAGAGGACCTCTGCAACACCGAAAACGGACGAATGATCGTGGAGCTGTATCTGGGCAAACAGGAACATCACGTTTCGAGGATATTGTATTGAAATAGCTGCACAACCGCAGCTATTGGATTGAAAATAAGGCTGAAGCCCCAATTGCTCCAGCCAATGTCAGAGTTTCTTACCGATGACGGCGAGACAAAGGATTACGACAAGCCGGAACATTTTGTGCAAATCACGCTGGATGCGGATGAAAACGCAAAGAGCAATCGTGCTACGGTCAAAGTAGAAGGATAATCGTCAGACATTACGCAGTTCCTACAGAGTGACAGCGTTTCAGCTTGAAATAATGTGTACCCAGTTTTCTGGACACCGGGTCAAAATTGAATAATTAGCTTTTTATATCTGCACCAGAAAAGCCGCTCCGGGTTTAGCCGGGGCGGCTTTTCTGGTGGCATTGGAAAGGAGAGACCGTATTCTCAGGCGTGAAAACCGCTCACTGCCCTTCTTTTCCGTTCGGATGCTCGTCCTTCTCCAGAACAAGATCCATGAGATATTCAAAGGTGATAAGCACGCGCGCATAGAAATAGTTGGCGGTAAGGTTCCGGTCGTCCAGCATCTTGTCGTCCAGCAGCACAAAGGCAGGGTCTGCACAGCGGGCGATGGGAGAATTGTCGGCACCCACAAAGGCAATGATGCTCCGGTGCTGTGCAAAGGAGTCCTGCACCGGCTTCAGGATGGTATCGGTCTTTCCGCTTTTGCTGATGGCAATGACCAGCCCGGCATTCAGTGCACCGCTTTCGTAGACCTCATAGCTGTTGGAGCCGATGGCGCAGTAGCCCAGAACCAGCAGCTTCCGCACCATAAATTCCTGCAAAGGGGCACAGAACCCGGTGCCTGTCACAAGGATGGGCTTTTGCCGGTTGGCGTGGAGCAGCTCCACAAAGCGGTGTATTTTTTCTTCTGGGATACCCCCGATAAAGGCGGTGATGTCGGAGGCGTGGTTTTTGTTGTCGATCTCGTTCTGGATCAGAAAACCGATGCGGTAGATCATATCGGTGTAGCCGGTATAGCCCATCTTTTTGCTCAGCCGGATCACGGCCGCGGGGGAGGTATAATTCTGCGCTGCAAACTCTCGCACGCTGCACTGACCGCCGTTTTTTGCGGTTTCCAGCACCGCCTGCAAAAGCTGCTGCTCGTTGGCATTCAGATGGTGCTGATCTGCCAGTTTATAAAGGTCGTGTTTCATATTTTACTCCGATTTTCGAATCAAAGAACGGCTTGATTCCATAAAGTATACGCTGAATCGCGTATTTTGTCAATAAACATTTCGATGTATCCAACATGAAAGCGAAACATGTTTCAGCTTTTGCGAACAAGTTCAAAAAAAGTCCAATTCGGTAGATTTTTTTGTGCAGAGTGATATAATCAAGCCATCGAAACGGTAAGGTGCACCCCCGAAACGAAGAGACAATTTGAAAAGAGAGATTCATGGAACGTTAGGAGAACACCAATGAAACAAAAAGTTATGGATGCTATGCAGAGCTTTTCCAGAGCTCTGATGGGCCCCGTTCTGTTCCTGCCCATTGCGGGTATGCTGCAGGCGATTTCTTCGGTCATGAGCAACACGGCACTGGTGACAGAGGGCGGTGTTGTCTGGACCCTCGGCAAATTCATCAATGGCGGCGTTGGAGCAGTCATTGGCAATCTGGGTATCCTGTTCTGCGTGGGCATCGCAATGAGCCTTGCCAAAAAGCGCAAGGCAGATGCGGCATTTCTGGCACTGGTCAGCTATCTGGTCTGGCTGGCAGCCAATTCCCGCTGGCTGGATGTGGCAGGACTGACCATCGCCGGTGATACGGCAAGCGCTTTGTACGGCACCGGTCAGACCATCTGCCTCGGCTATCACGTTACTGACATGGGCGTATTTCTGGGCATGATCCTTGGCGTGGTGGTGGCGCTGGTCCACAACCGCTTCATCGACACCGAGTTTGAAGGTGCCATGGCCATGTACGGCAACAGCAAGTTCGTCTTTGTGGTGCTGCTGCCCATCGTTCTGGTCATGGCGGTGGTTGCCAGCTACGTCTGGCCTGTGGCTGCGGCGGGTATCAACGCCCTGACCGGTGTCATGGCAAGTGCAGGCGCGTTCGGTGTGTTCCTGTACGGCTTCTTGAACCGCGTGCTGATCCCCACGGGTCTGCATCATCTGGTCTGGTCGCCCTTCCTCTACTCCGCACTGGGCGACAGCATGATCATCGGCGGTGAGCAGATCGTTGGCGCAAAGCCTGTGTTCCTTGCCCTGCTCAGTGACCCCAGCGTGGCAATGATGCGGGATTCCGCACGTTTTCTGACCTACGGTCTGATGAAGACCTTCGGCGTGATCGGCGTGGCAATGGCTTTCATCTCCACCGCCAAAAAGGAGAAGAAGGCTGCCACCAAGGCACAGATCATCCCGGCTACCCTTACCGCCTGTCTGGTGGGCGTGACCGAGCCGCTGGAATTCACCTTCCTGTTTGCAGCTCCCGCGCTGTGGCTGGTGTACTCGGTTCTGGACGGTCTGTTCCAGATGATCGTTTACCTTGTGGGCATCCGGGTCTGCGCCACCAACGGCATCATTGATTTTCTGGTGTTGAACCTGCCTGCCGGTATCGGTCGCACCCGCTGGCCGCTGTATGTGCTGGTGGGTCTGGTGGAGATCGTGGTAATGTACCTCGTTTTCCGCTTCCTCATCGTGAAGATGAACCTCAAGACCCCCGGCCGTGAGGACGGCGAAGAAGTCACCGACCTTGCTGCAAACGCAGCTGCTGTCAAGCAACAGATCCGCAGCGGCGCAGCCGAAAAGACTGCTGCCAGCGCAAACGATGCACAGACCGCAGCCCATATCGTGGAAGGACTGGGCGGTGCAGAGAACATCCTGAACACCGATAACTGCATGACCCGTCTGCGAGTGCAGGTCAAGGATGCCGCTCTGGTCAAGGACAAGGAGTGGTTCAAGCCCACCGGCTCCGCAGGTCTTGTGGTAAAGGGCAACAACATCCAGATCATTTACGGCCCCAAAGTGGGAAAGATGCGTGCCATCGTGGACAGCTACCTTGGCCGCGCAGAATAAGATATCCGCTTTTATTCATCATACAAAAAACATTATAATAGGAGGCTTGCCTTATGAAAACGTTCAAACTGGTCATCGCCGGCGGCGGCAGCACTTATACCCCCGGCATCGTCAAGAGCCTGCTGGTGCAGAAGGATCGCTTCAAGCTGAATGAGCTGGTGCTCTACGATAACAACGCAGAGCGTCAGGAGGCTGTGGGTGTCATCGTCCGCCATGTGGTGGAAATGTTCGACCCGGAACTGAAGCTGACCCTGACCACCGACCCGGAAGTTGCCATGACCGATGCCGACTTCATCTTTGCACAGATGCGTGTCGGCCTGTACGCTATGCGTGAGCAGGACGAGAAGATCCCGCTGAAGTACGGCGTTGTGGGTCAGGAGACCTGCGGCCCCGGCGGTCTGGCTTACGGCCTGCGTACTATCTACCCCATGGTGGAGCTGATCGATTACTGCGAAAAGTACGCAAAGCCCACCTACTGGATCGTCAACTACTCCAACCCCGCTGCCATCGTGGCAAAGGCAACCTTCCGTCTGCGCCCGAAGGCTCGTATCCTGAACATCTGCGATATGCCGGTTGCCATCGAGCGCAACATGGCCGAGATTCTGGAGTGCGACCGTCATGATCTGGAAGTGGACTACTTTGGTCTGAACCACTTCGGCTGGTTCACCAAGGTGCGCCTGAACGGCGAGGATGTGACCGAGAAGCTCAAGAGCTATGTAGCAGAGCACGGCTATATGCCCCAGAACGCCAAGAGCGATGTGCTGCACAGCGATCCGTCTTGGCTGCACACCTACGCAAACGCCAAGAACATCTGCTCTGCTTTCCATGACTATCTGCCCAACACCTATATGCAGTACTACCTGCTGGGCGATGAAGTTGTAAAGAGCAGCGATCCCAACCACACCCGTGCCAACGAGGTCATGGAAGGCCGCGAGAAGCGCATCTTTGATGCTGTGGCAGATTATCGTGCCGGTAAGGACGTAGACCTGACCAAGTTCTTCGGCGGTGTGCACGGCGAGTTCATCGTGGACGTTGCCATGAGCCTTGCCTTCGACCTGCGCAAGCGCTATCTGGTCATGGTGGAGAACAACGGCGCTGTGGAGAACCTGCCCTCCGACGCCATGGTGGAGATTCCCGCTTATATCACCGACCGCGGCCCGGAACCCGTGCGTGTGGGCGAGATTCCCACCTTCTACAAGGGTCTGATCGAGCAGCAGGAGGCTGTGGAGAAGCTGATCGTGGATGCCGCTGTGGAGCACTCCTACGAGAAGGCACTGATGGCCTTTACTCTGTCCAAGACCGTGCCCAGCCTGCTGGTCGCCAAGAAGATCTTGGACGATATGATCGTTGCCAACAAGGCTTACTGGCCGGAGCTGCACTGATAAGTACTTCGTCAGCGGCTGATACCGGACAACTGAGCCCATAAAACATTGAACGCCTCCCCGGCATTCCTTCCAAGAAGGATGCCGGGGAGTTTTTTTGCTGTCATATTTACAAGTCAGAGGAATCGAAGAAGTCTTTTAATGTAATTCCTAAACCCTGACAAATTCTTTCAATCGTCTCTACGCTTAACTGCCCTCCCCGACGGGCGGTGGTTTGAATCGTGGAGTACGATATTCCGCATTTCTTTGCCAATACACATAGATTCATATCACGCACTTGCATCAAATCCTGAACACGCTTGATCGTATCCACGAAAATCCCTCCCATCTTTTTAGTTCAAAACTTTTCCAACGATCTCAAATCTTTGCTCTGGAGATATAAGGATTGGCGAATATTTGGTGTTAAGAGAAACCAAAACCGGCTGGTTATCTTGCAAAAGTTGAAACGGGAAGCCGCTGCTGCTCGATTGAGTTGCTGCAGGATCTTTCGTCCTGCCTGAATGTCAGAACGGACTATCTGCTGAACGGAGATGCACCGCATAACAACCATCTGAGGGAAAGATTGACGTTTCTTGCACAGGAATTAGAAAAGATTACGGCGGACCTCCCGGTATGGGGATAGGAAAAGCAAAATCCTCTTTTTCAATGCCCAAAAGCGTGGTAGAATAGGGAAAAGATTCAGTATCTGAAAAACGGAGCGCGCAACAATGAAGATTCTGGTCAGCGCCTGCCTGCTGGGCGAAAACTGCAAATACAGCGGCGGAAACAATTACAATCAGGCGGTCTGTGATTTTGCGCGGGGGCATCAGGTGGTTCCGGTCTGCCCGGAGGTTTTGGGCGGCCTGCCCACACCGCGGTGCCCGGCGGAAATCGTGCAGGGCGTTGTCACGAACAAAGAGGGCATCAATGTGGACCGGGAGTTCCGGGCAGGTGCAGCGAAAGCCCTTGCCATCGCAAAAGAAAATGGGGTGGAGCTTGCCATCCTGCAATCCCGCAGCCCCAGCTGCGGCGTGAAGGAAATTTACGATGGAACGTTTTCCGGGACAAAGATTCCCGGACAGGGCGTTTTTGCCAAGATGCTGATGGACGAAGGCATCCGTGTTCTGGATGCCGGGGAATTGCCTGAAATTATCTTGAAAAATGAGGACGGAAAATGTCAATCAAACTGATTTGCAGCGACATTGACGGTACACTGCTGCAATACGGCAAAAAGAAACTGGAAGACGAGATCTTTGAGCAGATACGGGAGCTGCATCGGCGCGGCATTCTGTTTTGCCCGGCATCCGGTCGGCAGTATACCAGCCTGCGCAAGCTCTTTGCACCGGTGGCAGACTGCTGTGTGTTTCTTTGTGAGAACGGCGGCGTGATCTATAAAGACGAACAGTGCATCGCCAAGAATCCGATGCCGCGTGCATTGGCCGAAGAAATCGCCAACGACCTGTGGACCCGCAGCGACGGGCAGGGCGAAGTGATGCTTTCCGGTCAGAATACTGCATACCTGATGGAGCGGGGTCTGGGAATGCTCAAGCGTATTCAGTTCATCGGGAACAATTATCAAATCATCCATGACCCTTCCGAGGTGCCGGAGGAGATCACAAAAGTATCGGTGTATCTGCACGAAGGCGTAGAATCTTACACGGAACGGTTTGTCCCACGATGGAAAGAGGCGAACTGCGCTGTGGCAGGGCCGTACTGGATCGACACCACCTTTGCCAACAAGGGTATTGGTGTGCGCAGCATCTGCAAGACTCTGGACATCGCCCTTGCCGATGTGATGGCTTTTGGCGACAATTATAACGATGTGTCGATGCTGGACATTGTGGGTGTGCCCTACATTATGGATGGTGCCGCCGCACCGCTGCGGGAAAAGTACCCGAACCATACACCCTGCCCAGAGGATGTGCTGCGGGAGTTCTTGAAGCAGAACTGAATTTTGCACGCATGTGTGCAAAATTCAAAATGATACGGTATAAGGAAATATTTTGATATGACGAGAGTGCTTTTCATCTGCCACGGCAACATTTGCCGCAGCCCAATGGCCGAATTTGTAATGAAAGAATTGGTGGCCAAAGCCGGGCTTTCTGATAAATTTGAAATCGCATCCGCCGCCACCAGCACCGAGGAGATCGGCAACCCGGTCTATCCGCCCGCCCGGCGGAAGCTGGCCGAGCACGGCATCTCCTGCGAGGGTAAAACCGCCCGGCAGATGACCCGGAGGGATTACGAAACCTACGATTACCTGATCGCCATGGATCACAACAACCTGCGCAATATGGCGCGCTTTGTGGGCGGCGACCCGGAGCATAAAGTGTCTCTGCTGATGGATCATACCCGTCGCCCCGGCGATGTGGCCGACCCGTGGTATACCGGGGATTTTGAGGCTACCTGGCAGGATGTGCTGGAAGGTTGCACGGCTCTGCTGGAAGAACTGCGCTGACAGGAGAATTTTATGACAGAGCGTTATTGTGAGGGTGAACGGTTTGCTGACCTGTCGTTCACCGAGGAGGCTTTTGAGGATTGCGACTTTACCGATTGCGTATTTGCGGATTGCTCTTTTACCAAGTGCGAACTGGATCATACCACGCTGAACGAGTGCAAATTCGTGCGGTGTGAGATCACAGGTCTGCGCAGTACCCATTCCTCGGTGCAGTCGCTGGATTTTGAGGACTGCCGCCTGAATGAAATCGAGTGGGCACCGCTGATGTCCAATGGTGCCTTCCCGGACCCCATTCACACGCTGAAAGAGTGCGGTCTGAAATATAACACCTTCACCGAAATGAACTTTAACCGCTTCGACTTTTCGGATGGCAACGAAATTGTCGGCTCTATGTTTGCCAAATGCGAGATGCAACTGGCGAATTTCAAGGGTGTAGAACTTCACGAAACGGAGTTCTACCAGTGTGATCTGCGCAAGGCGGATTTCCGGGATGCCGCCGGTTATAAGGTGGACATTTTGGGCAGCCGCCTGAAGGATGCAAAGTTTTCCCTGCCGGAAGCGGTGAATCTGCTGGCAGATTTGAAGATCAAGCTGTCGTAAGAAGGAGAAAAAATGCGTCAACTCATCATTGCACGAAAAGATCTGCAGATGTCGCCTGGCAAGCTGGCGGCGCAGTGCTGCCACGCTTCGCTGGCGTTCCTCACCGACCCCATCGGCATGGGACAGGGCGTGGAACCCATCGAGAAAGACGGAGAAATTACCGGCTATCGGGCAGAAATCATGTTGGATAAGGCAACTTACGAAGAGTGGTTCGATGGCTCTTTTACCAAAACTATCTGCGGGGCAAAGAACCGCAATCAACTGCTGAAAGCAAAAACAATTGCCGAGGAATTGGGACTGGTGGAAAACAAAGACTTCTTCCTTATCCGGGATGCCTGCCACACCGAGCTGGAGCCGGAAGAATTTGATGAAAACGGAGAAGGCATGACCCTGACCTGCATCGGTTTCCGCCCGCTGCCGGATGAAATTGCACACCAGATCAGCCATAAGTTCCATTTGTATTGATAGAATTCCTTTATTTTATAAGCATTTTCCACAGTCACTGCAGCCGTTGCAGATTAACTTGCTGCCGCAGGTCTCGCAGTTTGCGCGGAAATGAGGCACATAGAGATCTTCCTGCGGGATGGGGTAACCCCAGTCGTCCACGAGGTCAAAACGGATGGGACTTCCCTGAAAGTTCATACCGGATTTATAAGCCATCCGGCTTTGCAGCTGCTTGCTGGGCAGGTGGTAGCGTTTACCGTCTTTGATGAACACAGTGCCAGTCTCGATAAAGCAGAATGTTACGTTGGCATCCACGCATTCCTGCCGGAGAGACTTGACCCAATCGAAATTGCAGGGGCGGGCACCATCGTAGTTTTCGCCGCCGCAGATGACCTGCTCGATCTGCCCGGCGGAAAAGTACTGCCGGATGCTTACCGGTCCGATGAAGGGCGCGCACATGATGCCCTTGTGCTTGAAGGGCAGGTCAAACAGAATTTTGTCAGGGCTGAAAAGAGCTTTCATAATTTGCTGCAGAGCATCATGTCCTCGACGCTCCCAGCGTCCTCAAAGGACGATTTGATGGGTGTGTAGGGATAAGCTGTAAAAAGAAGCATGGACGCCCCCGAAAAGGAGAGCGTCCATGCTTCTTGCTGTATCCGAATGGAGGAGATTGCGAAATCAGTGATTGTCCGGGCAGACGATTTCCAGCATCCGATCGAAAACCTCTTCCATCTGCCGCACCAGTGTGAACTGGGTGCGGGCGCGGTCGAGGTTGTGATCCGGGCGAGCAATATGGAAATAGTGGTCGCCCTCCAGATAGTCGGTCAGAAAACGGATGCCGCATTCCAGCGTCATGAGCCTTGCGCCCCATGCAAGGCTCTTTTTTTCTGCCATGCTCATGGATGCCCCGGCAGTGGAGAGATACCCTTTGGCGAACACTTCGTACAGATGCAGGTCAAAATGGACTTTGCTCTGGTCAGGTTCGTCCTCAGCGCAGTCGTTGGCACCGGTGCGGATGGAATCGCCGAAGTCGTAGGCCGAAAGTCCCGGCATCACGGTGTCGAGGTCAATGACACAGATGCCTTTTCCGGTAGCGGCATCGATGAGGACATTGTTGATCTTGGTGTCATTGTGGGTGACGCGCAGAGGAATTTCGCCAGCTGCCAGCTGATCCAGCAGGACATGGCAGTCCTGCTCCCGCGCATGGATAAATTCGATTTCCGGCGCAATGTTCTTTGCGCGGCCCAGTGCATCGGCGGCGAGGGCTTTTTCAAAATTGGCATAGCGGTTGGGCGTGTCGTGGAAACGGGCAATTGTCTCGTGGAGGGTGGAGGCCGGGTAATCCGCCAGCTGGTTCTGGAACTTGCCCAGCGTCTCGGCCACGGTGCAGAAATCGGCTTCGCTGCCGACCTGCTGCAAACAGATGGTATCTTCTACAAAGTCGTAGGCACGCCATGCGCCGCCGTCTGCATCCAGATAGCAAGTCGACCCCGACAAAGTTGGGATGACATTCAGCGTTTCCCGTATGGGGTCGCCGCCCTCGGCAAGAATTTTCGCCCGCAGATGCCGGGTCACGCCGCAGACATTCTCCATCAGGCCCACCGGGTTAGTAAAGGTATCTGTGTTGATGCGCTGCAAAATAAAGCGTTTGGAATGATCTTCCCGCCAGACCACAAAGGTGTCGTTGATATGCCCCTCACCATAGTGGTGAGCATCGCAGAGCACAGGCCCGCCAAAATCAAAGGCATTTGCAGCAGACTGGAGCAAAGAAAGGGTAACGGATTTCATCATAAATTCCTCGTTTTCGTTATACTTCATGCCGTTTTGTCGGGGCGGGGCGTTTTCCCTGCCGCGTCTGACGGCGGTATTCGTTGGGGGTCATGCCCTCCGCCTTGCGGAAGCACTGGGAGAAATAGCTGGGGGAGGAAAAGCCCATCAGCTCGCTGATCTGCGCCAGACTGTAGCTGGTGTTGCCTAGCATATGCTTGCTCTCCTCAATGCGGCGGCGGTTCAGGTAAGTAATGGGGGAAATGCCGTACTCCCGCTGGAAGGTGTGGGCCAGATAGTATTTGTTCAGGTGGGCAAGCTCTGCCAGCAGGTCCAGCGAGATATCCTCGCGGTAGTTGGTGTCCAGATACCGCTTGATCTCGGCGCACTCCCGGTTCTCGGTCGGGGCAGCCTCCTCCAGCTGCAGCGAAATGGTGGTGCAGCGCACTAGCCAGATCAGCAGTACCTCCAGCAGGTCCTGACAAACGGTCTCGCAGCCGTCTAAGCTGCGGTCGGCCTCGGCCAGCAGCATGTGCAGCAACGTGACCATCCGCTCCCGGTTCTCCCGGCAATTGAAGATGGCGTAGTTCGTATCCGCCTTGCTGAACAAAAACTCCATGCTGGCAACGCCCAGCACGATATACTCCAAGGGCGAGGCGTTCAGGCTAAGCTCGGTATGCTCCACCTGCGGGTTCACAATGACCATATCGTCCGGCTTTACCGGGAACAGCTGCCCGGCAAGGTAGAACTGTCCCTCGCCGCTGAGGCAGTAGAACAGCTCCGTGCAGGAGTGGGTGTGGGTGGTACTGTTCCAATCGCCGCCAAATTTGCTTTTGCTGATGTACAGCAGCCGGAAGGATTCCCGCGGAGCGGGCGCGTGGCGGATATCAAAGCGCTGGGTACTCATAGATGATCGGCTCCTTCGGGAAACGCAAATTTTCTAAAAATAAACGCAACATTCTAAAAACATTATCAAAAAATGGTGCGTTGTTTCGTGCACTTTACCCTCATTATAGAGGGAACATACAAAAAAAGCAAGCCCTGATTTTAGGCTGATTTTTATATTTTTGTTTCTCAAGTCCCTTCGAAATATGTCAAAATAGTTACAGGTTGGGGATTATGCTGAAACTTCTAAAAGATTTTTAGCACTTTTGCTGGAAGAATTTTTTAGAAAGCAACATCTATAAAAAATGAAACAACAAACCTCTTGAGCAAGGAAGCGAAAGAATTTATATTGGAGGCAGAAAAACACACAGTCCTTCGGGCAAAGCCTGTTTGCCCGGCTGTGTTTGAACGGAACAAAATGATGGAGGCAACACAGTATGAATCGTATTTCTCGTCGTAATTTCCTGAAGGCGGCCGGCGTTGGCGCCGCTGCACTGGGTCTGGCTGCCTGCGGCGGCTCTTCCAGCTCCACCGCATCCAGCGTGGCATCCTCCACCGCCGCTTCTTCCGCAGCGGCGGCTGCAGACGTTACCATCAAGGTAGCCGCCATCGAGACCGGCTACGGCGCTGATATGTGGAAGAAGGTCGCCGAGGCCTTTACCGCACAGACCGGCATCAAGGTGGACCTGACCACCGACAAGAAGCTGGAGGACGTCATCGGCCCCTCCATGCAGGGCGGCGACTACCCCGACGTGGTCCATCTGGCCACCGGCCGTGAAGCTGCCCTGACCGAGCAGTTCATCAAGGGCAACCTGATCGCGGACATCACCGATGTGCTGAGCATGACCGTGCCCGGCGAGAGCAAGAAGGTGAGCGAGAAGATCGCCGGCGGCTTTACCGACACCTCCCTGACCAACCCCTACGGCGACGGCAAAACCTATCTGGCTCCCATGTTCTACAGCCCCTGCGGCCTGTTCTACAACGCCGGTTTCCTGAAGGAAAAGGGCTGGGACGTGCCCAAGACCTGGGACGAGATGTGGGCACTGGGCGACAAGGCTGCCGCTGAGGGCACCTACCTGTTCACCTACCCCACCACCGGCTACTTCGACGCCTTCTTCTATGCGCTGATGTACGCCGCAGGCGGCCCGGAGTTCTTCAACAAGGCTACCCACTACGAAGAAGGCATCTGGGACACCCCCGAGGCAAAGACCTGCTTTGATATCGTGGCAAAGCTGGCTTCTTACACCAACCCCATCACCCCCGCACAGGCCAACGATCAGGACTTTACCCAGAACCAGCAGCTGGTGCTGGACAACAAGGCCCTGTTCATGCCCAACGGCACCTGGATCGTGGGCGAGATGGCCGAGGCACCCCGTGCAGACGGCTTTGAGTGGGGCATGACCGCTCTGCCCGCTGTCAAGGCCGGCGGCGACAGCTACAGCTACACCTGGTTCGAGCAGGCATGGATCCCGGCGGGTGCTGAGCATCTGGATGCCGCCAAGCAGTTCGTGGCTTACCTGTACAGCGACGAAGCCTGCAAGCTGTTTGCCGAGAGCGGCGCTATCCAGCCTGTGTTGGGCATCGCCGACAGTCTGGAAGGCGACAACAAGATGTTCTACTCCATCTACGACAACGGCGCAAAGGCCGCCATGGGCAACTTTGCAGCCTTCAGTGCCATCCCCGGCGTGGAAGTGCGCACCGTGTTCTTCGACCCTGTCAACTCTCTGGTGTCCGGCAGCATGACCGAGCAGCAGTGGATCGATGGCATCAAGTCCGCCAGCGACCAGATGCGCGCCAACATCATCGAGTAATTAAGCCCTGCCCAGCGGGGGCGGTTTTTACCGCCTCCGCTTTTTTGGGCTGTACAGTACCATCAAGAAAGGAGCGGTCAATCCCCTATGAGAACGGATAAAAGCCGCAAACGGTTCGTATTCCTCTGTGTGGCACCGGCTACCATCCTGTTTTTCCTCTTTATGATCCTGCCCACCCTCAACGTGTTCCGCATGAGTTTGTATGAGCGGGGTGCCTATTCTCCCAACGAGACCTTTGTGGGGGTCAAAAACTTCCAGCATCTGCTGAAAGATACCCAGTTCATCCGCTCGATGCAGAATATGATCCTGCTCGTGGTGGTAGTCACCATCGTCACCTTTGCGTTTGCACTGGTGTTTGCAGCCATCCTGACCCGCGAAAAGATCAAAGGGCAGAACTTCTTTCGGGTCATCTTCTACATCCCCAACATTCTTTCCGTGGTCGTCATCTCCGGTATTTTCTCGGCCATCTACAAGCCGGAAAATGGTATGCTGAACAGCATCATTGGTCTGTTCCGGGATATGACCGACCCCATCCTCTGGAAAGGTGAAAAACTGGTCATCCCCTCCATCATCATTGCGATGGTGTGGCAGGCTGTGGGCTATTACATGGTCATGTATATGGCCTCCATGTCTGCCGTGCCCATCAGCCTGTACGAGAGTGCCAATCTGGACGGTGCCGGGCGGCTGACCCAGTTCTTCCAGATCACCATCCCGCTCATCTGGACGAACATCCGCACCACCCTGACCTTCTTCATTATCTCCACCATTAACATGGCGTTCCTGTTTGTCAAGGCCATGACCAGCGGCGGGCCGAACGGCGCATCGGATGTGGCGCTGAGCTATATGTACAGCCAGAAGGACGCTGGCCTGTATGGATATAGTATGGCCATCGGCGTCGTCATTTTCCTGTTCTCGTTTGCGCTGTCCGCCTGTGTCAACAAGGCCACCAGCCGTGACCCGCTGGAATTTTAAGGAGGGAAGAAGATGCAGAATACCACCGAAAAATCTTCCCGCTCGGCGGAAGGTCTCTATAAGTTCTTTATCTATTTTGTGCTGATCCTGCTGGCCGTGACCATCATCGTGCCGGTGGCATGGGTGTTCATGGCATCCATCAAGCAGAACGCCGAGTTCTACGGCAACCCGTGGGCACTGCCTGCCGGGTTCTACTGGCAGAACTTTGTCAACGCATGGAACGGGGCCAAGATGGGCGAATATATGCTCAATTCGGTCATCGTCACCGCGCTGGCGCTGGCACTGCTGCTGGTCGTTGCCCTGCCCGCCGCCTACTGCCTGTCCCGCTTTCACTTCAAGGGGTGCAAGGTGCTGAACACTCTGTTCATGGCGGGCTTGTTCATCAACGTGAACTACATCGTGGTGCCCATCTTTCTGATGCTGCGGGACGGCGATGTGTGGCTGAAAAGCCACTTCGGCAGCGGCTTTTTGCTGAACAATCTGGTGGTGCTGGCGGTGGTGTACGCCGCCACCGCGCTGCCCTTTACCATCTACCTGCTGTCGGGCTACTTTGCCACCCTGCCCCACGATTTTGAGGAGGCCGCCTACATCGACGGTGCAAGCTACTTTTCCACCATGACCCGCATCATCTTCCCCATGGCAAAGCCCTCCATTATCACCATTATCCTGTTCAACTTCCTGTCCTTCTGGAACGAGTATATCATCTCCATGACCCTGATGAGCTCCACCAAGGCACCCCGCACCCTGCCGGTAGGTCTTTTGAACCTGATGCAGGCGCAGCAGAGCGCCGCCCAGTACGGGACCATGTACGCAGGCCTTGTGCTGGTGATGCTGCCCACCCTGATTTTGTACATCTGCGTGCAGCGGCAGCTGACGCAGGGCATGACCGTGGGCGGCCTGAAAGGTTAAGGTGACAGACGATGAAAGCATACTGGAAAGAGCATCCCGCCCTGCGCATGATCCTGATGCTGGTGCTGTTCGTACTGGCACTGGTGCTGGTGGTGTCCGGCTGGAAAATGACCGGGCAGCTGGCAGGGCTTGGCATCATGCTGGTGGGCGTAGCGCTGCTGCTGGCTGTGCTGGCGCTGTATAACGCCGCCTACGATTGATCCCCTACGATTCAAAGAGAGGCAAAAGGAGAGTTTCCCATGGACGAACTGAGAAAGACCGGGCGCGTGACCATTCCCACAGACTTGGACGTTGTGCCCGAAACGCTGGAGATCTTAAAAAAGTGGGGTGCCGATGCCATCCGCGACTGCGACGGCACCGACTTTCCGCAGCAGCTCAAGGATGCGGACGCCAAGATCTACTCCACCTACTATACCACCCGCAAGGACAACGCATGGGCAAAGGCAAACCCGGACGAGGTACAGCAGTGCTACATCATGACCGGCTTTTACACCGCCCCCGGCGACACCGTGACCATCCCGCTGATGAAGGGCATCAGCCCGGAGCTGATGCAGGTGAACACCAACGACGACATCACCCGCTGGTGGGAGGTCATGGATCGAACCACCGGTCAGCCCGTGCCGCCGGAGCAGTGGAGTTACGCCGACGGCAGTGTGACCGTACAGGCCGTACCGTTCCATGAGTATACCGTCAGTTTTCTGGCTTACCTCATCTGGGACCCGGTGCATATGTACAACGCTACCACCAACGGCTGGACGAATTTTGAGCACCAGATCACCTTTGACGTGCGTCAGCCCAAGACCCACAAGTATTCCATGGAGCGCCTGCGCAAGTTCATTGCAGAGCACCCCTATGTAAACGTCATCCGCTACACCACCTTCTTCCACCAGTTCACCCTGATCTTCGACGAGCTGAAGCGGGAGAAATTCGTGGACTGGTATGGATACTCTGCTTCGGTCAGCCCTTATATCCTCAACCAGTTTGAGCAGGAAGTGGGCTACAAGTTCCGCCCGGAGTACATCATCGATCAGGGCTACTATAACAACCAGTACCGGGTGCCCAGCAAGGAATTCCGGGATTTTCAGGCCTTCCAGCGCCGCGAGGTGGCAAAGCTTGCCAAGGAGATGGTGGACATCACCCACGCGTGCGGGTGCGAAGCCATGATGTTCCTCGGCGATCACTGGATCGGCACCGAACCTTTCATGCCGGAGTTCAAGACCATCGGACTGGATGCCGTAGTGGGCAGCGTGGGCAACGGCTCCACCCTGCGCCTGATCTCTGACATTGAGGGCGTAAAGTACACCGAGGGCCGTTTCCTGCCGTACTTCTTCCCCGACACCTTCCACGAGGGCGGCGACCCGGTGCGGGAAGCCAAGGAGAACTGGGTTACAGCCCGCCGCGCTATCCTGCGCAAGCCCATCGACCGCATCGGCTATGGCGGCTATCTGAAACTGGCCTTGCAGTTCCCGGAGTTCGTGGACTACGTGGAGAGCGTCTGCAACGAGTTCCGCGAACTGTACGAGAACATCAAGGACACCACACCCTACTGTGTCAAGCGGGTGGCCGTGCTGAACTGTTGGGGTAAAATGCGGGCTTGGGGCTGTCACATGGTGCATCACGCCCTCTATTACAAGCAGAACTATAGCTATGCCGGTGTCATTGAGATGCTGTCCGGTGCGCCCTTTGATGTGAAGTTTATCAGCTTTGAGGATATCAAGAACGACCCGCATCTGCTGGATTCGTTGGATGTCATTATCAATGTCGGCGATGCCGACACCGCACACACCGGCGGCATCTGGTGGGAAGATCCGGAGATCTCCTCCGCTATCCGCAAGTTCGTCTGGAACGGCGGCGGCTTTATCGGCGTGGGTGAGCCTTCCGGTCACCCGTATCAGGGCCACATTCTCCAGCTTGCCAGCGTGCTGGGCGTGGAGGAAGAAAACGGCTTCACCCTCAACTACGACAAGTACAACTGGGAAGAACACCCGGACCATTTCATTCTGCAGGATGCCGACCGGCCCATCGACTTTGGCGAGGGCAAGAGGAATATTTATGCGCTGGAAGGCACCGAAGTGCTGGTGCAGCGAAACAAAGAAGTGCAGATGGCGGCACACGACTTCGGCAAGGGTCGTGCCGTGTACATCAGCGGTGTGCCTTACAGTTTTGCCAACAGCCGCACCCTTTACCGCGCTATCCTGTGGAGCGCCCACAGTGAGGAAGAGCTGCATACATGGTTCAGCTCCAACTACAACGTGGAGGTACACGCCTACGTCAAAAACGGCAAGTACTGCGTGGTGAACAACACCTACGAGCCGCAGGACACCACCGTTTACACCACAGACGGCAGCAGCTTTGCTCTGCATCTGGATGCCAACGAGATCAAGTGGTATGAGATCTAAGTTCTCCTTTTCATAAACGAACACAACGGGCAGCTCTGTTACCGGAGCCGCCCGTTGTGTTTGCTGTATCTGCCGATAACTCAACCTGTGTCAATCGAACGCTGCAATGGAGATGGCTGGAAACGCAGAAATTCAGTAATGCAAGCGTAATAGACCTGCAGAAAAAAGAAACTGCCCGCGCAAGTATATACTGAACCCAGAGAGTATATCGAATTTTTGGGGAAAAGGAGAGAACGGTATGGAACATCTTTATGAAAAGGCACTGGAAAGTGCGGAATATATCAAGACGCACACGAAAAAGCGCCCGAAGATCGCGGTGGTGCTGGGCTCCGGCCTTGGCAAGCTGACCGCGGACTTTACGGACACGGAAGAACTGTCCTACAAGGATATCCCCAACTTCCCGGTATCCACGGTGGCAGGACACAAAGGCGCATTGTTGGCTGGCAAGCTGGGGGACACGGAAGTCTACGCCATGGAAGGCCGCTTCCATTTCTATGAGGGCTACTCCATGAAGGAAGTCTGCTACCCGTTCTATGTGTTCAAGCTGTTGGGCGTGGAAAAGGTGGTGTTGACCAACGCCTGCGGCGGCATCAACCGGGAGTTTGCGCCGGGCACCCTGATGCTCATTACCGACTTCATCAACATGATGGGCACGAACCCCCTCATTGGCCCCAACGATGAGCGCTTCGGCCCCCGTTTCCCGGACATGACCGAACCTTACAGTCTGGAACTGCAGAACCTTGCCAAGCAGACCGCCGATGAACTGGGCATTGCCTACAAGGAGGGCGTTTACATGGGCTTTATGGGCCCTTGCTATGAAACGGCGGCTGAAATTCGCGCCTTTGCGGGGATGGGAGCCGATGCCGTGGGCATGAGCACCGTGCCGGAAACCATGGTCTGCAACTACATGGGCATGAAGGTACTGGCTGTCAGCTGCATCACTAACATGGCCACCGGCATCCAGACGGTCAAGCATAGCCACGCCCGCGTGCTGGAGATCGCAAATCAGGCAGGCGATACCCTGTGCCGATGGCTGGGTGCGGTGATTCAGAGAATGGAGTAAAAAAGATATACCATGAAAATCCTTTCGTTTGGTTCCCTCAACTACGATTATACCTATGAGGTCGAGCACTTTCTCGCGCCCAAAGAGACCCTTGCAGCCAAGTCCATGCAGCGGGGCTTTGGAGGAAAAGGCGCAAACCAGTCTATTGCCTTTGCACGAGCTGGATTGTCAGTATACCATGCGGGTCGTGTCGGCGCAGATGGACAACCATTTGTGGATTACCTGAAACAAAATGGTATTCATACAGATTATCTGATAAAGGACGATGCTGCTGCCACCGGCCACGCCATCATTGAGGTATGCCGCGGCGAAAACTGTATCCTGATCTACGGCGGTGCCAATCAGGAGATCACCACAGAGCAGATCGACCACACGCTGAAAGCCTTTTCGCCAGGCGACTGGCTGGTGCTGCAAAATGAGATCTCCAATCTGCCGTACCTGATGCAGGCCGCACAGAAAAAGGGGCTTTCCATTTTCTTCAATGCCGCACCCTACGATGTCGGCATCTTGACCTACCCGATGGAACTGGTGGATGTGCTCTGTGTCAACGAGGTGGAAGCCTGCGCCCTTGCCGGAACCGAGACCTTTGAAGCGGACGCTGTTTTGACCCTGCTGCACGAAAAATACCCGCAGACCCGTCTGCTTCTGACAGCCGGGAGTGCGGGCAGCTACTATCTGGATGCAGAGCGGCGGCTGTTTGTCCCCTGCGAAAAGGTGCAGGCCGTGGATACTACAGCTGCCGGGGACACTTACAGCGGCTATTTTCTGGCGGGCCTTTGCAGCGGCAGTTCAGTAGAGGACGCCATGCGGCTTGCTACCAAAGCAGCCGGAATTGCCGTGCAGCGCAAAGGTGCAGCGGCATCCATCCCGGAAATCAAAGAGTTGAAATGAATGATACAGAAGGCCATGTGGATATTCTGGTCTGCATGGCGGGCACCGGCGGCACGGGTTTTGGCACAGCAAGTTATCTGCGCAGCCGCAACCCGAATCTGCAAGTGGTTCTGGTGCAGCCCCATCCGGACTCCCGCCTGACCCCGGAGCACCCGGATGCGCAGATCATAGATGGCGTTTTGCCGGCGTATGATGTGCCGGAAAGCGCACTTTCCGACTATCTGCGGCCAGACTGGAGCGATGCGTGCATCAATGTCCGCACCGAGGAAGCCTACGAAACGGCCCATGAGGTGCTGCGGGCGGAAGGACTGTTTCTGGGCACATCAGCAGCAGCGGCTTTGCACGCAGCGGTGCAGGTGGGCCGCAGACCGGAGAATCAAGGAAAGAACATCGTGGTCATCGTCCCGGACAACGGCATGAAATATCTGTCTACGCCGATGTACCGGCAGAAATGATGAAAACACGATGATACGACTGAATTTTGAAAAGATTGCATAGGATTTTATAAAAGTATTATTCTTTCATGAATTTTAGCACTCTTCTATTGACACTGCTAATGAACGGTGCTATAACAGTGGCGTGCTCAGGAGGAAGGGCAAAAGGAGAGCCGCTAGGCTCCCCGGAAAGCCCTTCTGAATGGACGCTTCAGATTTTTTGCCCCGACCCGAACGCCGGGATTGGAGGAATGATTTATGCTTATGCCGACTGTTTTCCATGAAAACCTGTTCGATGATTTCTTCGATCCGTTCTGGAATGACGCTGCACTGGAACGTGCTATGAACCGTGAGGCTCGTGGCGCCTTTGGTAAGCGTGGTGCAAACATGATGAAGACCGATGTCAAACAGACGGACAATGGCTACGAAGTAGCTGTTGACCTGCCGGGCTGCAAGAAGGAAGATGTTCAGATGGATCTGAACGACGGCTACCTGACCATTCAGGCAGTGCGCAGCCACAGCAACGACGAAAAGGATAAGAAGGGCCGCTACCTGCGGCGCGAATCCTTCTCTGGCACCTGCGCGCGCAGTTTCTACGTGGGCGATGTGAAGAAGGAAGACATCCACGCAAAGTTCGAGGACGGCGTCCTGCACGTCGAGCTGCCTGCTCCTCAGCAGACGAAGGCTTTGCCTGAGAACCCGAATCTGATTGCAATCGAGTAAAACGCCGGTCGTGTGCGCCAAAGCACAACGCACATAAGATGCCCCCGGAGAGCTGTAACAAGCCCTCCGGGGGCATTTTTGTTTCGCTATCTTTTCCGCAAGGGAAAATCATGGTATACTGAGAACAGCAACTCGGAATTTATGGAGGTACTTCACTATGGAATACAAACGCTTTGGCGGTAAGCTCCTTGTCCGCATCGACAAAGATGAGGAGATCGGTGAAACAAATTTGATTTTAGGGGGACAAAGATGAGTGATGTAAAAGGAAAGACCGGCGCAGTCTTGAGGGAGACGGCAGTCCTGACCGGGGCGGTGGCGATCATTGCGGCGGGCGTTTTCTTTTTTCTGGTGCCGAGCCATACATCCGTCAGCAGCATTTCCGGCCTTGGCATCGTGCTGTCCAATTTTGTGCCGCTGCCCTTGTCGGTCATTACGATGATCCTGAACGTCGTGCTTCTCATCATCGGGTTCTTTACCTGCGGCAGAGAATTTGGCGCAAAGACCGTATACACCAGTGTGCTGCTGCCGGTGTTTCTGGGGCTGTTTGAAAAGCTGTTCCCGGAGTTCGGCTCGATGACCGGCAGTCAGGAGCTGGACGTGCTGTGCTATATTCTGGTGGTCAGCATCGGGCTGAGTATTTTGTTCAACCGCAATGCATCCTCCGGCGGGCTGGATATCGTGGCAAAGATCATGAACAAGTACCTGCACATGGAATTGGGAAAAGCCATGTCTCTGTCAGGAATGTGTGTGGCGCTTTCCGCGGCCCTGGTCTACGATAAAAAGACCGTGGTGCTGAGTATCCTCGGTACTTACTTCAACGGCATCGTGCTGGACCATTTCATCTTTGATAACAGCATCAAACGCCGCGTCTGCATCATCACCGAAAAAGAGGAGGCGCTGCGTCAGTTCATCCTCCATGACCTGCACAGCGGTGCGACCATGTACGAGGCCATCGGTGCATACAATCTGGAAAAACACAACGAGATCATTACCATCGTGGACAAGAGCGAATATCAGAAGCTGATGAACTTTATCAACCGGGAAGACCCCAAGGCTTTTGTTACCATTTACAATGTGTCCAGCATGCAGTATCAGCCCAAGATCTGATCGGCGGAGAGCTGCCGCAAAGGGCGGGCCTTTTGCGGCTTGCTCTTTGCCATAGCTGCGTGGTATACTCAAGTCCGGAAATATCAAAGCGCGTGGAGGTAAAAAGCATGCTGACCTATACCTATGTTTCCGAGGGCAAATTTGAACTGATGGAAAAACCAAAGCCGGTGCTGCAGCACGAGCGGGATGCCATTGTAAAAGTGACCCTTGCCAGCATCTGCTCCAGCGACCTGCACATCAAGCACGGCAGCGTGCCCCGGGCGGTGCCCGGCATCACGGTAGGGCACGAGATGGTGGGCATCGTAGAAGAAGTGGGCAGTGCGGTGACCAATGTGAAACCCGGCGACCGGGTGACGGTGAACGTGGAGACCTTCTGCGGAGAGTGCTTTTTCTGCAAAAAAGGCTTTGTGAACAACTGCACCAATCAAAACGGCGGCTGGGCGCTGGGCTGCCGCATCGACGGCGGGCAGGCCGAGTATGTCCGGGTGCCCTTTGCGGATCAGGGACTGAACAAGATCCCGGACGGCGTTACCGATCGGCAGGCGCTGCTGGTGGGCGATGTGCTGGCCACCGGCTTTTGGGCGGCACGCATCTCGGAAATCACCCCCGAGGATACCGTGCTGATCCTCGGTGCAGGGCCGACCGGCATCTGCACGCTGCTGTGCGTCATGCTGCACAGCCCCAAGCGCATCATCGTTTGTGAAAAGGACGCAAGCCGCCTGCAGTTCATCCGTCAGCACTACCCGCAGGTGCTCACGGTGCAGCCGGAGGACTGCGCCGCCTTTGTGCGCGCCCACAGCGACCACGGCGGGGCCGATGTGGTGCTGGAGGTGGCAGGGGCAGACTCCACCTTCCGGCTGGCATGGGAGTGTGCACGGCCCAACGCCATCGTGACCGTGGTGGCGCTGTACGATAAGGCACAGACCCTGCCGCTGCCGGAAATGTACGGCAAAAACCTCACCTTTAAGACCGGCGGCGTGGACGGCTGCGATTGTGAAGAAACGCTGCGTCTCATCGCAGAAGGCAAGATCGATACCGAACCGCTCATCACCCACACCTACCCCCTGCGCCGGATCGCAGAGGGCTACGAGCTGTTTGAAAAGAAACGGGACGGCGTGATCAAGGTGGCAGTGGAGTGCTGACGGTCTGCGCCAAGGCACAACGCACATAAGGTGGCCCCGGAGAGCTGTAACAAGCCCTCCGGGGCCATTTTTGTTTCCCGACATCTTTTCCGCAGCGGCAAGGCGTGGTAGAATAAGGGCAGAACCAATCCACAGGTGAAAAAATCGAACTTCAGAGAGAGGAGATGTTTCTATGCAGTCTGATGAGCTGAAACGCCGGATCTCGGCAGGCAGAGGAGATGCTTTGGCTGATCTGGTTTTGAAAAATGCCAGAATTGTCAATGTGTTTACCGATGAGATCGACACCGCTGATATTGCCATCAGCGGAAATTCGATCGTGGGCGTGGGCACGTATCATGGCCGGAAAGAAGTTGATCTGCACGGCAAATATGTCTGCCCGGGCCTGATCGATGGGCATATCCACATCGAAAGCTCCATGCTCTGTGGTCCGGCTTTCGAGCAGGCAGTGCTGCCCCACGGTACCACTGCGGTGGTCACAGACCCACACGAGATCTCGAACGTTGCGGGGCTTGAAGGCTTGGACTTCATGCTGGAAACGACAAAAAATCTGACCCTTTCGGTTTATTTCATGCTGCCCTCCTGTGTGCCGGCCACGGATCTGGATGAATCCGGCGCGGTGCTGAACGCAGAACAGCTGCGGCCTTACTACGGCGATCCCCGCGTGCTGGGGCTTGCGGAGCTGATGAATGCCTACGGGACGGTGCGCTGTGACCCGAAGATCCTGCAGAAGATCAGCGACTGTACCGAAGCGGGAAAGATCGTGGATGGCCATGCACCGCTCTTGAGCGATAAGGACCTGAATGCTTATATTGCGGCAGGCGTTCAGTCTGATCACGAGTGCTCCAACATTGAGGAAGCCATGGAAAAATTCCGGCTCGGACAATATATCATGATCCGGGAAGGAACGGCTGCCAAAAATATGGAGGCCCTGATGCCGCTGTTTCGGGAGCCTTATTGCAGCCGCTGCATGCTGGTGACGGATGATAAGCACCCCGGTGACCTGCTGGACAACGGACACATCGATTCCAACATCCGTAAAGCGATCCGGTTGGGGGCGGACCCGGCAGTGGCCGTCAAAATGGCGACGCTGGTTCCGGCACAGTATTTTGGGTTCAAGCAGCACGGTGCCGTGGCACCGGGGTATGCTGCCGACCTCATTGTAGTATCGGATTTTGAATCCTTTACGGTCGAACAGGTTTACAAGAACGGCACGCTGGTGGCCGAGCACGGAAAAACGCTGAAACCCGCACCGCTTGACATCGACCGTGTGAGATTTTCCCACGTTATGGATTCCTTTGATCTGGATGAGATCGCACTGCAGGACCTGGAACTTCGGGAAAGCGGGGAGCAGGAGCGTGTCATCTGCCTGAACCGGGGCGAGCTGCTTACGGAGGAAAAAATCATCCCGTTCCAACGGCATCCGGGCAAAGCTCCCGGTGTGGACCCGGAACACAACATCGTAAAACTGGCTGTTTTTGAGCGGCATCATCACTCCGGCCATGTGGGCATTGGCTTTTTAGGAAACTTCAGCCTGAAATGCGGAGCCGTTGCATCGAGCATCGCACATGATTCCCATAACCTGATTGTGGCAGGGGACAACGATGCCGATATGATGCTGGCCGGCAACACTGTGCGGAAAAACAAAGGCGGACTTGCGTTTGTGGCAGATGGACAGGTTGTGGCAGAACTTGCGCTTCCGGTGGCCGGATTGATGAGCACCGAAAGCGCAGAGAGCGTTGCGGCGAAAATGCAGGCGCTGAACGATGCCCTCAAGGCACATGGTGTAGCGGAAGACATCGGCATTTTTATGACCCTCGCCTTCGTCAGCCTTCCGGTCATTCCCAAACTCAGACTGAATACATACGGCATCATCGATGTAGCGCAGCAGAAAGTCGTTCCGGCTGTTTTTTAATACGCGATAACAAAAATACTGCCGGAGACCGACCCGAATGGTCCGTCTCCGGCAACAGAACAGTTCGTTCCTACTCTTAGAAACGAGCCGCATCAAGAGAAAAATTGACGGAAATTCTTATTTGATAAATCGGAATTTGACAAAGGAGTGTGATTATATGGGTAAAGCGATTTTGGCAGCAATCGTTACATTGATTGTTGGTTATTTAGGTACGGTCGTAGGACTTGAACTTTTAGGTAATTGGGTTGAGTTTGGATTGCTCATTGCTATTGCAGTAATGGGTGCTTTTATCATCTACTTCAATGACAAGAAGTAAGACAACTTCGCATTTGTGGAAGTTATAAAGGGGTGCATCATGGAAATCGAGTATAAATAAACAAAAGATTTCACGGCCGATGAATTGCAGAAACTGTTTTTATCCGTTCACTGGGAATCCGGCAATTATCCAGAAAAACTTGTCCATGCGATGCACAATTCCACACGAGTTATTTCTGCGTGGGATGGTGATAAGCTGGTCGGGCTGGTTCGCGCGCTTGATGATGGAGAAACAGTCGCATTTTTGCATTATCTTTTGGTGGACCCTGCTTATCAGGGACAGTACATTGGAGATGAGCGGATGAAACGGATCATGAGTTTCTATCAAAAGCTTCTGTATGTGAAAGTTATGTCGTCTGATCCTAAAACGATCCAATTTTATGAGCGATATGGCTTTCAACAATATGATAATTACTCTGCAATGGTGCGGAAGCACTTTTTGTGAGTTGGTATGATGGATCGATTTGCAGCTAGCAAGGAAACCGTAAGGAGTACAGAGCATGGATGCAAACTGTACCAGTAAAAGAAGGAAAGTCAAGAGTATGGAAACGGTATACATTGCAGGCGGGTGCCTTTGGGGCGTCCAGCATTTTTTTGACACGGTGCCCGGTGTACGGACGACCGAAGCCGGGAGAGCCAACGGAACAACAAACACGCTGGACGGCCCGTATGATGGATACGCAGAGTGCGTTAAAGTGGTCTTTGATGAGAAATGTACCAGTGTTACAGAGCTTATGGAGCATCTGTTTGAAATCATCGACCCGTACAGCCTGAACAAACAGGGCGTTGATGTTGGAAAAAAGTATCGCACGGGGCTTTACAGCACAAATCCCGGACATCTGGAAGAAGCAAGAGCCTTTATTGACAGCAGGAAGGACCGGGATAAAATCGTTGTGGAAGTGCTGCCGCTGACGAATTACGTCCGGAGTGCAGAGGAGCATCAGCATCATCTGGAGCGGTACCCGGAAGATTGCAGCTACTGTCATATCCCGGATGAAGTCTTAAACAAATACAGGAATCAGTAAGCAAGGGAAAAACGAAAATGCGGGGATTGGGAACGATCATCAATGCGCTGGCCATTGTGATAGGCGGTGTGCTGGGTATTCTGTTCAAACGCTTTCTGAAAGAGCGCTATCAGGATACAATCATCAAAGCCACGGGCTTTTCCGTGGTGTTTCTGGGAGCGGCGGGAACGCTCTCCAAGATACTGACGGTTAGGCCAGACGGAACTTTGAGCACCGGTGGCTCTATGGTCATGATTCTATCGCTGGCGTTGGGTGCGCTGCTGGGTGAACTTATTGATCTGGATGCACAGTTTGAACGCTTTGGCGAGTGGCTCAAACACAAGACTGGCAGTGACGGCGACAACCAGTTCGTCAACGGCTTCGTGTCGGCATCCCTGACGGTGAGCATCGGGGCCATGGCCGTCATCGGCTCCATTCAGGATGGCATCTACGGCGACCATTCCACGCTGGTAGCAAAAGCGATTCTGGACTTTATCATTGTGCTCATCATGGCGTCCTCCATGGGCAAGGGCTGCGTGTTTTCATTTATTCCGGTGGCAGTGTTGCAAGGTGCCATGACGGCTCTTGCGGTAGTGCTGTCCGGCTTTATGACGGACGCTGTGCTGAACAATCTCTCGCTGGTAGGAAATATTCTGATTTTTTGTGTGGGCATCAATCTGGTATGGCCAAGAACCATCAAGGTGGCAAACCTGCTGCCGTCCCTTCTGGTTGCAGTGGCGCTGACGGGGATTTTATGAATCGGAATTTGTAGAGGAGTGTGATTATATGAAAAACAATAGCCCACAAAAGCAGGCTGCCATTTCTTGGATCATTTTGATGATAGGAATATTGCTCGCAGTAATAGGAGCAATGACGGCAAAGGAGTACAGAGTAAACCTATGCCTGCTAATCGGTGCAATGGTTGTTGTTGGTGGTATTGTATATCATCTCACCATGATGAAATGTCCTTATTGCGGTTGCTCGCTTGTTGGTTATAGGCCGATCCCTAAAGAATGTCCAAAGTGTCATAAAAGATTTGAAGAATAAGTTCGCGTTTATCAAGGTGAACATTTAAGTATTAAAAACGGGAGTGAAAACAAATGATGACCATTGCACAGATCATGGAAAAGATGATCGCCTTTTCCGAAGGGAATATCCATGACATCACGCACCTGAGCTGCGTGTGGACCTATGCCAAAACCATTGGTGAGCTGGAGGGGCTGGACGCAGACACGCAGTTTATTCTGGAGGTGGCGGCCATCACCCACGATATCGCCTGCCCGCTCTGCCGCAAAAAGTACGGCAACACCAATGGTAAATATCAGGAGCAGGAGGGTGCCCCGCTGGTGCGGGAGTTTTTGGCGGATACCGGCATGACGGCAGAACAGATCGACCGGGTGGCCTATCTGGTAGGGCACCACCATAGTCCGGCGCAGATCGACGGCATTGACTATCAGATTCTGATTGAGGCAGATTATATCGTCAATGCGTCCGAAAGCGGGTACGACCAGCAGGCAATCCGAACCTTTATGGAACATACGATGAAGACGGCAGCAGGTATCCGGCTGACGAAAACAGTGTTTGGAGTGTAAAAATGATTCAGAAGCATTGCTTTGAATGCGGTACGGCATTGATTGAAAAAGAACTGGAAGAAGAGGGCATTGTGCCTTATTGCCCGAAATGCCAGCAATACCGGTTCCCGATGTACAATGTGGCAGTCAGCATGATTGTTGTGGATGAGGAAACCGGGAAAATTCTGCTCATCCAGCAGTACGGCAAGCCCTCTTATATTCTGGTGGCTGGATATGTGAACCGCGGTGAGGCAGAAGAACACGCCGTGGTGCGGGAGGTCCGGGAAGAAACCGGGTTGGAAGTAGAGCACCTCCGATTCAACCGTACCAAGTTTTTTGAGCCGTCTAACACGCTGATGTGCAACTTTACGGCTTTCGTCAGAACCGCAAAGGCGTTGCATATCAACCACGAAGTGGACCGCTGCAAGTGGTTCACCCCACAGGAAGCCAGAGAAAACATCCGTCCCAACAGCCTTGCAGCGGAATTTTTGAATGCGTATCTGGACGAAGTGGGGAATAAGCCGATGGAGATGTGATCCGTGACGGAACCACGGGAATTTTGACGGAGAGTATGGTGCAGAGGAGTTTACCACAAAGCAGCTGGAAAAGGATTTCCGAAACGCTGCGTATGCAACCATTCGGACGTTTGTGATGAAATTCCATGAGATGGGAGTGCTTACTGCAAGAAAAGCAGGAAACAGGGTGTTCTATCGCGTCGGTGGGACTTCTGACGGTCGGCCATTATAATGAATCCAAAAGGAGAACGTTATGAAAACGATTCGTGTTGTGGCCGCTGTAATCTGCGACTCCATGCAGGCAAAACGCAAAATCTACGCCACTGCCCGCGGTTATGGCGACTATAAAGGCCAGTGGGAGTTTCCGGGCGGCAAAATCGAGCCGGGAGAAACCCCGCAGCAGGCTCTGAAGCGGGAAATCGAAGAAGAACTGGACACGGAAATCGCCGTGGGTGACCGGATTGGTACGGTCGAGTACGATTATCCGGCGTTTCATCTTTCCATGGACTGCTTCTGGTGTGAAGTGGTTTCCGGCGATCTTGTTCTGAAAGAAGCGGAAGCCGCGCGGTGGCTGACGAAGGAGGAGCTTGATTCCGTTCCGTGGCTCCCGGCGGATCAGACCATTTTGGATGTTATCAGAAGTTCAATGCAGCCAGTGAAACCACTCCATACCAGCGAATATGACAAAGAACCTCTGCAGAGATGCTGAGTGTTTACGGCATGAAGGATGAACTGCGCCGTCCCATGATGCTGCTGGTGAAAGCCGCTATTCCGAAAAAATCGTAAAACAGAGGCCTCCGAATCTTTTCCTAATAAGAAAGAGATTCGGAGGCCTTTATTGGTTGATCGATGTGATCAAAATGATCACATCGATTCAGAAAAACGCACTTGCGAACGAATCGCCGTAGAACATCGAACGCTTTATGGGCTATGCCAGCAAGGCTGAAATGCTCCGCATTGATATGGCTTTGCTGGTCAGTCTGGCTCTGAATGTTCTGAGCGGAAACCGCAGCGAATAGTGGACAACCAGTAACCCGTAAAAATGAGGTGATAGCGATGTAATCGGAGGTGAGTGAGCCATGCGAAAGAGTGTCCCCATTGAAGTGGTGGTACATTACCCCAAAACGAAAGAGGGATGGGACGAACTCGGAAAACGGGTCGCAACCGCCCACGCCAACTATGTGATCGAAAAAATCGACCGTCTGAACTGCCCCACATGGCAGAAGCTCGAATTGCTGCAGGCGGTGATCAATACTACCAAAGGAACTTACAAACCCAAGGAACACCAAAAGCCCGGCTGGCAGCCGAGCCGATAAACAAAGCCCCACGCTCAACATATGCTTTTCTGCTCTGACCAGAGACGGTCAGATTCAGAGGCAGTGTTGAGCGTGGGGCTTTTTGTGTTACATAAGTTTTTGGAATTTTGCCGACAAAATAAAATTATTGATTGTTGGCGGCCAATATGGTATCCTATGGCATTGCATAACACGCAAAACAGTTCCACTTTTTTCTGAAAGAGCGTATCGAAATCGTCCTGATTGAACAGCAGAAAAAGCTTTTTGAAAAGTAAAAGCTCTTGTGTTCCGTGAAAAAAGAAGGTAATATAAATACAGAGCAAGACACAGAACGCAGGGAGGGATGAAAACCATGTTTTACGAGATCATGCACCGGGAAAGCTGTGTGGCACAACTCAGCACGACAGGGGAATGCAGGGTCTGCCTCGAGGATTTCATGCCCTATGATCTGGTTCTGGTGGAATCGGATGATTTTGACGAGCGCATCAATAATGTAACGAACTTTTACTATTGGTGCGCCTCCCGGATGTTGACGTTGGATCGCACCTACGCCAAGGAAATCCTGAACAGTATCGGTGCATCTCAGAGTGTTACGGACAGGGAACGAGCACAGATTGCATTATCCTACCATTGTCTGTCTTTGCTGGATGTGTTCTGGGTGAAAGAAGAAAACGAGAAGATTCGATTCGAGGATATCAACCTTTTTGCACACTCCTTAAGCAATGCGCTTGTGGATATTGCGCTGCGGGGGCACCAAATGACGGTGACAAACGCCCATCTTCTGGCAAATGACCTGTCTACGGGCGGCTTGTACCCCAAGGCGTGGGTGCGCAAAGAGGATGGATTCTATCTTTACAAGGATGGCGGCAGGGATGCGGTGGAACGTGAAGTGCTGGCAAGCAAAATCTGCCGGTGCTTTGACTGCCATCAGGTACTGTATGAGCAGGGAATGTTTGAAAATGAGCCGGTTTCTATCAGCAAAATCATGACATCTCAGCGATACAGTCTTGTGACCTATGCAGCCTATGACGTCTACTGCACGAACCATGATTGGAACACGCTGGATAAGATCTTAGAGTTGGATGCTCCCGGCTACTATATGATGAACATTCTGGATTATCTGGTGGGCAATACCGACCGTCATTGGGAAAATTGGGGTCTGCTGGTAGACAACGAAACCAATCAGCCCATCCGTCTGCATGACCTGATGGACTTCAACCGGGCGTTTCAGCAGTACGACACGCCAGAAGGCGCAAACTGTCTGACCGTGGGAAAACGCCATCTGAGCCAAAAAGATGCTGCAGTGGAAGCGGTGCGGAACATCGGACTGAACCAAGTCCGTCAGGTGGAGCACACCGTATTCTCCGAGCATCCGGCATGGAAAGCAACGTTTGAAGAACGACTGCGTGTTTTACGGAACGCCATGTAAGTCAGAGCGAATATCAGAATAATTGAAACAGAATGATTCCATAACGAAAGCCCGTCTGCGCTGCCACATATCGTGGCTTGCAGACGAGCTTTTTCGTTTGACCGGAGAAAAATTACCATACCTCACATGCGAAGCATAGATGGAAAATCGGAACCAAGGTTTTCCACCAGATGGCAAAAGCACTTCTGACTGATGGTCTTTTGTCCGTTTTCCCAGCAGCGGATGCTTGTCCGGCTGACCTTTGCGTGGTCAGCAAGCTGCTGACGGTTCCAGCCTTTTGCCTCCCGATATCTGCGGAGGAAGGCTCCTCCGCCCCGGTGCAGAAACAGGGTGTAGTCGTCCAGAATATCCTCCACCGGGATGCCGTAAAGGGCAGCCAGCTTGTCCGCAATCTCCGGGGAGAAGCTCCGGCGGAAATTGCCGCTTTCAAGGTCCTGGTAGAGCCATTCTTCCATGCCGACCATGGCGGCAACGTCTTTCTGCAGCAGACCAAGGCTGTAGCGGCACCAACGCAGACGGTCCCATGGATTCGGGATGTCGGCGTAAGAGTGGTACATATGAAAGAACGCCTGTGCTTCCGAAGTGGTGTGCGGCCCGGCAAGCGGCACCTGCAGGATGTAGAGAGGGGTTAGACAGGATACCTCACATGATACCTTTTGAAGTAGAAAAAGGTGACCGCTTTCCTGAGCCCAGAAAACCCATTTTGACGCATTTGCGCTGCTTTGCAAAATGAGTGGGTTCTCTTTTCCATCTGAAAGTGCGCTGGGGAGAGGATCTCATTTTCAATGCACCGGCTGGCGTAGGTGGAAAAGCGTGCCCGCCGGGCAGGGCGTAGTATTTTTTTACGATGTGTGCCACCAGACGCAGATTGTGCCGGATCAGTTTTTCCCGTGCGGCAGGGTCACCGGCACGCAGTGCGGAAAAGGCTTCGGTTTCCTCCCGGGCAGAGAGGGGCCGCGGAAAGCTGCCGCTTTCCAGATGAAGCGCCAGAACCAGAAACTTTGTGGCAAAAAATTGCAGAAGAGATAAAAACATGCCGACCCCTCCCCATAGTATCATAAACGGTTACTGTAATTTATGAAGGAGGGCTTGCCTTTTTTCCGGACTCCGGGGAGAACAACGCTGCTTCGTTGTCCACAAAATACGGATATAGCAGCTTTGCGGAGCAATGCGCCTGTTACCCATATATTTTCCCCACGATCTTTCCGCGTGCTGCGGCAGGCAGGAGCTTGCACAAAAGGCTCAGGAATTTATACTGTGCACCGGCAACATAAACGACTGCCGGGTTCTTTTTCTCCACAATACCGGCGATGTACCGTCCAATGCGTGCCGGGTCCATGCCGTTTTGTTCGTCGTGCTCCATCTGACTGACGCTCCGGGAGATGCGCCCGCCGTATTCTTCATCGCCGAGAATGCTTTTCTGACGTGCTTTTGTAAATCCGGTGCAGATGTCACCCAGTTCTACGACGGTAACATGGATGCCGTAGGGCTTGACTTCATTTGCCAGCGCATAGGAATAAGAGGAAATAGCGGCTTTGCTTGCAGAGTAGAAGGTCTGGAACGGAATGTGCGCTACGGCAGCAACAGAGCTGATGTTCACAATATGCCCCTTCCCTTGATGGCGCATGAAGGGGAGAACCGCTTTATTTACAGTGACTGTCCCGAAAAAGTTCACATCAAACTGTGCTTTGGCTTGCTCCATGGACGTAAACTCCACCGCACCGGAAATGCCAAAGCCTGCACAGTTGATCACTGCATCGATTTTAGTTTCTTTTTGGATGACCTGCTGCACAGCGGCGTTGACCGCATCTTCATCGGTCACATCGACAGACAGATGGGTGACACCCTCCATAGGGATATTTCTGCGGCTGAACTCATAGACGATGCAGCCATTCTCCTTCAGAGCGGATGCCGTGCACCGTCCGATGCCGGAGCTTCCTCCGGTAACGATGACGACTTTGTTGGTTTCTCCCGCCATGATTTTTCCTCCTGAAAATGTTGATCTGGTTCGAGTATACCGCATCGCAAGATGACTGTCTATACGGATAGCCGGATTGTGGAAAAGCACAGGGATCAACTTGCGCAAATTTTTACGCAGATTGGCCTCTCTTTTTTACACAGCCAATGCCAATTAGCGCTTGAAATCGAAATGCTGCGCAAGTATACTATACTAGCTATGCTGTACAAGCTTGATCAAAAATCAGTATGCCAGTTGACCATAAAAGACATACCAGAATTGAAGTGCGCGGCAGAATCAAAACCCTACGAGGATGAAAATGAAATTTGATAGAAGGCTTACAGATGAAATCTACACTTCCGATACGGTAAGGCTGGGAAAAATGCGTTTCAGGCCATGCGGGAGACGATCTATCATAATGGTGGTGTTTCGTTTCGCGGTGCATCGGGCGAGATGATTTTGCATCGTTTGGATTTAAAGAAAATTTTTATCTCGACAGGATCAGCATGCGATTCAAAAAACAAAGGAGAGGTGTTTTGCTATGATTTACAAAAAGCAATACGGGCAACCGTTTGATACCGAAAGTGTAGTGGGTTCTTTTTTGCCCATGATGGAAACGATACCCTATCTGACCAAGGAGCCGGATGGTTTCTCCTATGCCATGGAACCGCAGGATGTCCTGTATGGTCTTGGCGAAAACGTCCGTGGTATCAACAAGCGCGGGTGGGTGTACGAAAGCAAATGCTCCGATGACGGCAACCATACCGAGGGCAAATCCTCGCTGTACGGTGCTTATAATTTTATGATCGTGTCCGGCAAGGATACATTTGGCGTTTTTATCGACTACCCGGGCAAGGTGACCTTTGACTGCGGCTACACCGACCTGGATACCTTACGCATCACGGTGGCCGAGGAAAATTACGATCTCTACATCATTGAGGGCGAGAGCCTGACCGATATTGTGCACCAGTTCCGCCAGTTGGTGGGGCGCAGTTATATTCCGCCCAAATGGGCTTTTGGCAACGCCCAGAGCCGCTGGAGCTACATGAACGAGGACGAGGTCCGCGAGGTGGTGGCAAATTACTGTGCCAATCATATGCCGCTGGACGCTGTGGTTCTGGATATCGATTACATGGAGCATTACAAGGACTTTACGGTGGATGCGCAGCGCTTCCCGCGTTTTGCAGACTTTGCCGCCGAGATGAAAGCGCAGGGCATCCATCTTGTCCCCATCATCGATGCAGCAGTCAAGGTCGAAGATGGATATGATGTGTATGAGGAAGGCGTGAAAAACGGCTACTTCTGCACGAATCAGGATGGCACCCCCTTTGTAGCCGGTGTGTGGCCGGGACGGGTACACTTCCCCGATATGCTCAACCCGGAAGCCCGTGCTTGGTTTGGCAGTCAATATAAGGTTCTGCTGGATCAGGGGATCGAGGGCTTCTGGAATGATATGAACGAGCCTGCTATCTTCTACGCAGAAGAAAGACTGAAAAAGACCTTTGCTCAAATTGAGAAATACAGCAAGCAAAACCTGGATATTTCCAGCTTTGGTGCTTTTACCGGCATGGTGGCAGAGCTTTCCAACAACGAAAACGATTATAAGCTGTTCTACCACAACACCAAACAGGGGCGTATGCGGCACGACAAGGTACATAATCTTTTTGGTTATAACATGACCCGTGCGGCAGGTGAGGCTTTCGAGCGGCTGGAGCCGGACAAGCGCATTTTGATATACTCCCGTTCTGCCTGCATCGGGATGCACCGGTATGGCGGCATCTGGACCGGCGACAACCATTCTTGGTGGAGCCACATTCTGCTTGCGCTGCACATGATGCCCTCCCTGAATATGTGCGGCTTCCTGTACGAAGGCCCCGACATTGGCGGCTTTGGCAGCAATACTACAGAGGATCTGGTGCTGCGCTGGTACGGCATGGGCATCTTCTCTCCGCTGCTGCGGAACCACTCTGCCGACGGCACTCGCCGGCAGGAACCCTACCGATTTAAGAACAAGGCTGCCTTTGCTGGTATTTTACAACTGCGCTACCTGCTGCTGCCCTACATTTACAGCGAGTACATGAAAGCTGCCCTGCACGACGGCATGTACTGTATGCCGTTGGCTTTCGCCTTCCCGGAGGATGACTTTGCCCGCCGGGTAGAGGATGAGGTGATGATCGGTGAAAGCCTGTTGATCGCCCCGGTATATGAGCAAAATGCCCGAGGTCGGTATGTTTATCTGCCGGAGGAGATGCTGCAAGTGCGGGTAAAGTGCAGCGAAAGCAACCGCATGGAAACCAGCGTGCTGCCAGCAGGCCATCATTACATTCCGGTGGAGCTGGACGAAGTGGTGTTCTTTATGCGCAAGGGGCACCTTCTGCCCCTTGCCAAGGACGGCAAAAAGATCCAGAGCGTTGCCGATGTGGATTTTGCAGATCTGCGCCTGCTTGCCTATGCTCCCGATGGTGCATCCTATGAATACTATACCGATGACGGCGAGACAAAGGATTATGATAAGCCGGAACATTTTGTGCATATCACGCTGGATGCGGATGGAAACGCAAAGAGCGATCGTGCTACGGTCAAAGTAGAAGGATAATCGTCAGTCATTACGCAGTTCCTACAGAGTGACAGCGTTTCAGCTTGAAATGCTGCCACTCTTTTTTGTTGTCTATATCACGGATAAAATGGCCATTCCATCTTGAAAACAGCGTAAAGATTTATTATAATAAGATAAATGGTTGTTACTTTTGCAAAGGAGGGCTGAATCATGGCAGCGCAGCGCACCTATCTGGCAATCGACCTGAAAAGTTTCTATGCCTCGGTGGAGTGCGTAGACCGCCATCTGGACCCTCTGACCACCAATCTGGTGGTGGCAGATGCCTCCCGCACCGAAAAGACCATTTGCCTTGCGGTGTCGCCCTCCCTGAAAGCTTACAAGATACCCGGCAGAGCACGGCTGTTTGAAGCCGTTCAGCGGGTGAAAGAGGTCAACGCTCAGCGGCTGCAAACTGCCATCCGGCAGAAAAAGGCGGTCCGGGGAGAGGATGGAAAATACCACTTTGCCAGCACCTCTTTTGATGCCAATGCCCTGAACGCAGACCCGGCGCTGGGGCTGAGCTACATCGTTGCGCCGCCCCGGATGCAGCGGTATCTGAATGTGTCCACCCAAATCTACAAGACCTACCTCAAATATGTGTCCCCGGCGGATATCTACCCCTACTCCATTGACGAGGTTTTCATTGATGTGACGGGCTATCTGCCCTATTACCACATGAGCGCCCACGAGCTTGCCATGACCATGGTGCGGGAGGTGCTGTACAACACTGGCATCACCGCAACGGCAGGCATCGGCACCAACCTCTACCTTGCAAAGCTGGCCATGGATATTGTGGCAAAGCATATCCCGGCGGACAAGGACGGCGTCCGCATTGCAGAGCTGGACGAGCAGTCCTACCGGTATCTGCTGTGGAACCACAGACCACTGACGGATTTCTGGATGACCGGCCCTGGTACCGTCAAACGGCTGGAAGCCCACGGCATCTACACCATGGGGGACTTGGCACGGTTTTCCATCCACGGAGAGGATCGCCTGTACGAGATTTTCGGCGTGGATGCGGAAATCCTCATCGACCACGCATGGGGCTATGAACCCTGCGGTATGGAGCAGATCAAAAGTTACAAGCCCAGCACCAACAGCATCAGCGAGGGACAGGTGCTTTCCACTCCTTATCCGTATGATAAAGCAAAACTCATTGTCCGGGAAATGGCAGAAATCTTGATGTTCCGGCTCACCGAAAAGAAGCTGGTGACGGAATCCATCACCTTGGAGATCGGCTACGACCGGGAGAACGTGGACAAGGGCGGTTATCGTGGTCTGACCCAGACCGACCGCTACGGCAGAACCATCCCCAAGGCAGCTCACGGCACCGTTCGATTTGATGCGCCCACCAATCTGGGCAGCACCCTCATCAACGAAAGTGCAAAGCTGTTTGAGCGCATCACCGACCCGGCGCTGACGGTGCGGCGCATCACCATCAATGCCAACAAGGTCACGCCGGACGAGGGCTTCTATCAGGTGGACTTTTTCACCGACACCAAGAAGCTGGAAAAGGAGAAAAAACTCCAGCAAGCCATGCTGGGCATCAAGAACAAGTACGGCAAAAACGCCGTGTTGAAAGCCAGCAGCTACGAAGAGGGTGCCACCATGCGACAGCGCAACGCACAAATCGGCGGGCACAGTGCAGGAGATTCGGCGGGAGGTTCAGATGGAAAACTACAAAAATAGCAAAATCGGGCGGGAGACCGCCCAAAAGTACGGGGATATCCTAGAGATGGAACGCCCCAAGACCGAAGAATCCCTCCGCAAGCACCCCCGCATGACCCTTCAGAACCGTGCCAAGATCTTCTCGCCCTTCTCTCCGCTGCGGGGCTATGACGAGCAGCTTGCCGCAGAAAAGCAGCGCACCGAGCGGGTGACCAAGCGCATTTTGACCGAGGAAGAAATGTCGGCTCTGTCCGATCGGCTGATGCAGGTCACCAAGGGCATGACCATCACGGTGCGGTACTTCAAGGAGGATACCGCTCACCCGGAGGTTCCCGCAGTGGGCAACTACATCACCCTGACCGGAAAAGCAGACCGCATCGACCCGGTGTTCCGCACCTTGCAGGTGGGCGACACCGTGGTGCCCTTTGAAGATCTGGTGGAGGTCAGCGGGGAGGGTATCATGGACATTGATGTGTATCTGGGCATCGGGGAAGAATGAGATGACAAGAAATGTTGAAAGAGATATTTATGGGACAGTTCTTTCGATAAAATAACCTCAGAAGAAGCAAAACACACTTCGGATGGAGGAAAATACAATGGCAAACGATGATTACGGCTATTTCGGCAAAGGTGACACGGGCTATGCCCAGTACATGACAGCCTTCAACCGCAACTTCGGTGGCTCGTCCGGCGGCGGTGGCGGCGGCCACAACAATGGTGGCGGCAGTGGTGGAGACGGAAGCGGCTGCGGCTGCCTCATCGCCATTGCGGTGGTGGTCGTGCTGGTGCTTATTGCCATGGGAAGCTGAGGGGCATTTCCACAGCACTGGACTGCTTGCGTGACCCGGTCACAGAAAATTTAACTAGGAAATGTTATCATATAGTCACAGGAAACACCAACAACATTCCGATGGAGGATTTTAATATGAAGGCAAAGTTTTATATCTGTGAGCACTGTGGCAACCTGGTCACCACCATCCACAACGCAGGCGTTCCGCTGGTCTGCTGCGGCGAAAAGATGAAGGAGCTGCTCCCTAACACCGTGGAAGCCAGCGGCGAAAAGCATCTGCCGGTGGCAGAGCTTTCCGGCAGCACCCTCACGGTTACGGTGGGTGCGGTGGAGCACCCCATGGTGGATGTGCACCACATCCAGTGGCTCTTTGTGGAGACCGAAAACGGCGGACAGCTCCGCTACCTCGTCCCCGGTCAGGCACCCAAGGCGGTGTTTGAGCTGGGCGGCGAAAAGCCGGTGGCGGTCTACGCTTACTGCAACCTGCATGGTCTGTGGATGACGAAACTTTAAGAAATAAACGGGCTCCTGCCAGTGGTTAAACGCTTGCAGGAGCCTGTTT
This sequence comes from Faecalibacterium sp. AF27-11BH, assembly GCF_003603005.1. NCBI lineage: Bacteria > Bacillati > Bacillota > Clostridia > Eubacteriales > Oscillospiraceae > Faecalibacterium > Faecalibacterium sp. AF27-11BH. Next base: position 56,464 of record NZ_QVGS01000006.1, on the reverse strand, counting down.
TGGCGTGCAGCCAATGGTTCTGGCGCAGGCGTATCAGACAAAAATGAAAATGGAGTAAATATTGAAATACAGAGAGATCGTGGACGGCATTTTTCTTGACCGTCCCAACCGTTTTATTGCCCATGTAGATGTGAACGGCACGGTGGAAACCGTCCATGTCAAAAACACCGGGCGGTGCAGGGAACTGCTGCTGCCCGGTGCGGCGGTGCGTCTGGAAGTGTCGGACAACCCGAAGCGCAAGACAAAATACGACCTTGTAGCGGTACACAAGCAGGAACTTGGTTGGGTCAATATGGACAGTCAGGCACCCAACAAGGTGGTAGGAGAATGGCTCTCAAAGCAGGAGTTTGACCTTGCCAGGCCGGAGTTTGCATACGGAAAATCCCGCATTGATTTTTACATGGAAAAGGGCGAACAGAAATACCTGCTGGAAGTCAAAGGCTGCACATTGGAAGTGGGCGGCATCGGTTATTTCCCGGATGCACCCACCGAACGAGGCGTGAAGCACTTGCACGAGTTAGCGCAGGCACAGCGGGCAGGGTATCGGTGTGCAGTAGCCTTTGTGATCCAGATGGAAGGCGTCACCGAGGTGAGGCCGAATGTTGGCACGCAGCCGGAATTTGGCACAGCGCTGGCTGAAGCGAAAGCCGCAGGCGTGAGCGTGCTGTTTCTGCTTTGCCATGTCGGGCGGGACAGTCTGGAAATCGTGGAGCAGCGGGAGGCGTGAAAAAAGGGAGAAAATGACACTCTATTTGCGTTTATTGAATGCAGTCTCTCTCGGCGGCGACAGCGACACCCTTGCCTGCATCACCGGCGGCATTGCCAAAGCTTTTTATGGGATGCTGTCTGAGTTGCAGCAGGAAACCTTGAAGCGTTTGCCGGAGGAGATGCGGGCAGCGTATGAGCTGTTCCGGCAGAACCTTGAGCGCAGGGTGTGACGCCGTCGGTGCTGAGAGCTAGAGAGCCGCCGCACAGTGATTTGTGCGGCGGCTCTTTTGTGCGCAAGTGCTTTTCCGCAGCGGCAAGCCCTCGTCAAAACTCCGGGTGCCATTCATCCCGGATGCCAATGTCGGCACAGACGATCTTTCCGCACAGGGGCGCAGAAGCTTCTGCGATATGCAAAGGCTTATAGCTGTCGAAGGTTACGGTCAGATCTGCATGGGCAGCACCCTCGGCAACCTCGCCGGTGTCCGTATTGATGCCGCTTGGCAGGTCTACGGCCAACACAAAGGCACCGCTCTTGTGCAGACGGCGCATCAGCCCGCAGGCAGCAAGGCCGGAAGGCCGCAATTCACCATGAAACCCGGTGCCGTAGAGGGCGTCCACAACGGCAGCAAAGCTCTGGGTTTCCAGTACAGAACCGTCAGTGCAGATGTGCACCGGCAGGGAGTGCAGACGCTCAAAATTGAGGATGGCATCAGCAGTTTTCGGCTCGCCCTCGGCCAGAAAAACGGTCACGTTCCAGCCATCTTTTGCGGCGGCACGGGCAATCACGAACCCATCGCCGCCGTTGTTGCCCTTTCCGCAGACCACCAGCAGCCTGCCGGGATGTGGGAGCTGCTTTTGCAGTTCGGCGTAAGCCGCCATTCCGGCGTTTTCCATCATTTGCAGGTAGGGCAGACCGTGGGCATCCCCGGCTCGTTCAATTTCCTTCATCTGCGCAGCCGTCACAATGCGATGTTTCATGTTGGCACCTTCTCTCTATCTCTATTATAATGGGTGAGAATGTTTGGAACAAGATGAAAGATACCGGTGCATAGAATCTGTCCCCGGAGAGTTGGAATAAGCCCTCCGGGGGAATTTTTGTTTTTCACTATCTTTTCCGCAAGGGAAAACCATGGTATACTGAATCCAAAGTATAGCAGTTTGCGTTTTTGATGCTCAAGCAACATCCGCAAACTGCATATCGCAAATATACCGTTTTGATCGGCACTATTTTTGAAAATTACGATAATAAACAGGGAGGTACCGTTATGAAGTGGGGAATTTTAGCGACCGGCACCATTGCCAAAAAGTTTGCGTCTACGGTGGAACAGATGGGCGCAGAAGGGGAGCAGCTTGTTGCCGTGGGGTCACGGCATCTGGAAAGCGCACAGGCGTTTGCGCAGCAGTACGGCATTCCCCGCTGCTATGACTCCTACGAAGCCCTTGCCGCCGACCCGGAGGTGGAGGCCATCTATATCGCCACCCCCAACACCCTGCACTACGAAAACTGCAAGCTCTGTCTGGAGCAGGGCAAGCACGTTTTGTGCGAAAAACCCTTTACCATCAGCCCGGAGCAGGCACGGGAGCTGTACCGTCTGGCAGAGGAAAAGCACCTCTTTCTCATGGAGGCGTTCTGGATCTGGCTGCTGCCGCTGTACGACCGCCTGCGCGAGATCCTTGCGGCTGGCACCATCGGGGAGCTGAAGCAGATCACCTGTCAGTACGGCTTTGTTGCCTCCGGTGCCCGGAAGGACCGCAAGTTTGATTCCGGTCTGGGCGGCGGTGCGCTGCTGGATATCGGCATCTACAATCTGGGCTTTCTGCGCATCCTCACCGGACAGGACCCGGAGAAGGTGGAGACCAAAGAGGTCCACATCAACGAGTACGGCACCGACGATTACAGCCGCCTTGCGCTGACCTACCCCGGCGGCTGCAAGGCGGAGTCTGTCCAGACCATCGGGCAGGAGCTGGAGCGCAATGCCCGTATCGTTGGTACCAAGGGCAGTATTTTCCTGCCGGATTTCCAGCACGCCGAGACCATGACGCTGGAAGTGGAGGGCAAAGAGCCGGAGGTCATCCGCTGCCCGGTGGACATCAACGGCTTTGAGTATGAGATCCGGGAAGCAAGCCGCTGCGTCAAGCTGGGACGTACCGGCAGCGACCGCTACACCCCGCAGGATAGCCTTGCCTTGACCCGCCTGATGTACGACACCCGCATGAGCTGGGGCATGAAGTTTGCGGGTGAGGTGTAAGCACACACCTTGCCGCAAAGGGCTTTTTGCGTGCGGAGACTATGGCATACGGAGAGCGGCAACTCGGAATTGATATAAAAAAGAAGGACACATAGATGAAAACAGTGGTTCTTTATAATATTATTTCTTTTATCATCCTCGTTGCTTTGATTTTTGTCTTAAGGATTGTTAGTAAGAGTAATTTAAGACAAAATCAACAACTTGTTATTAAAGTCATTGCAACTATTTTAATTGTTTGTGTGATAGCGTTCGTGCTTTTTATTGATGCAATAGCATTTGGCATTATAGGACCAGTTCAAGATTAACAATTCCAGTTTGACAAGGAAGTGCTTTGCATGAAAAAGCGTATATCAAGGATTCTCGGTTTAATAATGCTGATTATAGCTATTGCATTTATAGTGTTTGCATTGAACCATCCAGAAATGAGTTTTCCTTGGAACAATACCATTACTTGGTTACTGTATGGTTTATATATTCTTGTGACAGTCATGTTGCTTATTGCGCCTAAGACGAAGAAGTAAACAATTCGCGTTTGTGGAGCGAAGCGGAACAATGAAAGCCCCAGTGGGGCTTTTAAGTGACAGAACGGTCTTGCGGCAGCAAGATGGAGGGGCCTCGCCCCGACAAGTTCGCGTTTGTGGAGCGAAGCGGAACAATGAAAGCCCCAGTGGGGCTTTTAAGTGACAGAACAGTCTTGCGTAGCAAGATGGAGGGGCCTCGCCCCGACAAGTTCCAGTTTGCCGGGCAGACGGACATCTGAATAACACAAAATGAGGGGGCAGCCATGGTACTTTATTTTACGGGAACCGGCAACAGCCGGTATCTGGCACGGCGTATTGCCGAAGGGTTGGAGATGCCGCTTTACGACCTGAACGCCTGCATCAAGGCAGGGAATACCGCCCCGGTGCAGACTGGCCGGGATGTGGTGCTGGTGACGCCTACCTACGCATGGCGTATCCCCCGGGTGGTGTCGGAGTGGCTGGGCAAGACCGCACTGACCGGGGCAGAGCGCATCTGGTTTGTGATGGACTGCGGCAGCGAAATTGGCAATGCGGCAGGCTATAACCGGCAGCTTGCAGCGCAAAAGCAGCTGCAGTATATGGGCACAGCCCAGATCATCATGCCGGAAAACTACATTGCCATGTTCAATGCACCTCAAAAGGAGCAGGCACGGAGCATCGTGGAGCAGGCAGAGCCTGCACTTCAGAAGGTGCTGGCGCAGCTCAAGGCCGGGCAGGAATTTCCTCCGCCGAGAGAGAACCTCTACGACCGCTTTATGAGCGGCCCGGTGAACCCGGTGTTCTATCGCTTTTTTGTAAAAGCGGATGCCTTCCGGGCAACGGATGCCTGCATCGGCTGCAGTAAGTGCGTGGAGCTGTGCCCCTTGAACAACATCCGTCTGGAAAACGGAAAGCCGGTCTGGGGCAAAAACTGCACCCATTGCATGGCCTGCATCTGCTATTGCCCCAAAGAGGCCATCGAGTACGGCAAAAAGAGCAAAGGCAAGCCCCGGTATCACTTTGAAGCGCTGGAAAGGAAGCAGCAGGACGTGTGAAGGAGAGCGGAAATTAGATGAAGTTTTTATACTTACATGGGTTGGGACAAAAACCAGACAGTTGGGACAGAGTAATAAAAGAAACGAAGGTCTCGGATAGAAGCGCCAGCTTGAGTTTGGCAGAGATGCTGGAGGACAAAGCGGCCACTTATGGGGAACTGTATGCTGCATTCTCAGGAGAGTGTGATAAGGAACATGATGAAATCGTCTTGTGCGGGCTTTCCTTGGGTGCTGTTCTGGCACTTAATTATGCGATAGACCATCCGAATAAAGTAAAGGCACTGGTGCTAATTGCAGCACAATATAAAATGCCTGAAAAGCTATTGAAGTTCCAGAATATGCTGTTTCGCTTTATGCCGAATACAATGTTCAAGCAATTTGGATTCAAGAAAGCAGATGTGATCAGCTTGTGCGGTACGATGACGGAATTGGATTTCAGGGATTCATTATGTAAGGTGTCCTGTCCGGCATTGATCGTTTGTGGGGAAAAGGACAACGCAAACAAAAAAGCCTCAAAGGAACTTGCCAGTTATTTGAGTGATTCCCACTTCCATGAACTTTTGAAAGCGGGTCATGAAGCAAACATAGAATCTCCGGAGGAATTGGCAACAGTGTTACAGGAATTTTATGATAATGTCGAATAAACTACGATTCATCAAAGAAAGAGGACTTTAAAATGAACATCGAAGAACGGGCGGCACAGGCTGCCGCATGGAAGGCTACTGGACAGTGCAACTGTGCACAGGCGGTGATGAAGGCATTTGAGGACAAGCTGCCGGTGGATGCCGACACCCTGATGAAGCTGGGCGCAGGCTATGCCGCCGGCATGGGCTGCATGGAGAGCACCTGCGGCGCACTGATCGGCGCTGTGATGGTGGCGGGCATCGTCACCGACGGCAAGGGCACACCCCGCATTTCTAAGGAACTGCTGCAAAACTTTCAGGAAAAGTGCGGTGCTACCATCTGCAAGGATCTGAAGGGAATAGAGAACGGCGCACCGCTGTGCCCGTGCCCGGAGTGCGTCCGCAACGCTGTTCTGGCACTGGGCGAGGTGCTGGGAGAGTAAGATGAAGAAAATCTTGTCTGTTTGCCATGGCAGGATGTGCTGGAGGGTTGCACCGCCCTGCTGGAAGAGCTGCGATAAAAGGGAAAGGGGATGACGAAACGTTATTGCAAGGGCGAACGATTTGCTGACCTGTCGTTTGCCCGGGAAGTCTTTGAAAGAATAAACCTATTGACATGGTACGAAAATGGGTTTATACTATCCCCAACACAAGGAAGGGAGCACAGACAGATGAAACATACAACAGATGCCCGGCACAGACTGCCCGGGCGAATGCGCTGCTCCCAGACAAATTCCCGGCAGACAGACTGAGAAAAAACAGGAAGATGCCGTTGTCTGGGAGAAGTGCCCGAACATACATCGTCACAATAAAAGGAGAACCGACAATGGCTGATTATAAACTGTGGAACGCACTGAAGAATGCTAAAAAATATCGCTGGGTGGAGCTTTCTCACTCGCTGAACAACGAAAGCCCCTACTGGTCCGGCATCCCGGAAGGCTCTGTGGAGCTGGCAAAGACCGTGTGGGACTGGGGCAAGCCGGAACTGGAATGCCTGATCCAGACCTTCAAATTCCCCGGACAGTTCGGTACCCATATCGACTTCCCGGGGCACTTCATCAAGGGCAAAGCACTGTCCGAAAAGTTTGATGTGAACGACCTGATTTTCCCGCTGGTGGTCATTGATATTTCTGAGCAGGCCAAGAAAGACCCCCGCTACGCTGTGACAGTAGAGGACATCAAGGCCTATGAGGCAAAGTACGGTCCTATCCCGGATGGTGCGCTGGTGGCTCTGCGCAGCGACTGGTATAAGAAGTGGCCGGATATGGATGCGCTGTCCGGCATCGACGCAGAGGGCAAAGAAAATGCCCCCGGCTGGTCGCTGGAAGCATTGGAGTATATCTACAAGGTGCGCAACGCCGCCGCCAACGGCCACGAAACACTGGATACCGATTCCTCTGCGGTGGCGGAGGAAAAGGGCGACCTTGCCTGCGAGCGCTATGTTCTGGACAACGACAAGCTGCAGGTGGAGGTGCTTGCAAATCTGGATAAAGTTCAGCCTGCCGGTGCGGTGGTCATCGTTTCTTATCCCCGCATCGAAGGTGCAACTGGTCTGCCCGCACGGGTTTGGGCTGTTACCGAATAAGAGCGGAGAAGTGGGAAAATGTCCTTTCCCCCTGCCACCAGCGCCATGCTGCATAACCTTTCCACCCTTGGCATCAGCCTGCGCAGCATGACAGACCTGTTGGAGCAGAAGTCTTCCCTGTAAAAATGGTACGCCGGAGCGTCTGCAGATGCTCCGGCGTATCGAAATGATAGATCTCCCAGCCAAAAGGAGGCTGCTGCACAAATACTGCGCAGCAGCCTCCTTTTTTAGTTCAGATGAATCGGCAAAAGCCCAGCCAGCAGCCCAGCAGGAAGAAAAGCAACACTTTACCCAACACCGACAGCCATAGACGCTTGCACAAGGTGGTATCCCACCGGTGGATGTTCTGCTTGGGGCAGGTGCTAACGCAGGCTTCACAGGCGATGCATTCCCCGCTGCGCAGGCTGGTTTCCTCCAGCTTCAGGCACACCGGGCACTGCTGTTTACAGGCATTGCAGCCCGGGATGCAGCCGTTGCTCTGCCGGTGCAACCGCGCAAATGGCAGCACCGGCAGCAAGGCGAACACCGCTCCCATGGGGCAGAGGAACTGACAGAAGAACCGGGGCTGCACCGCCATACCCAGCAAAATGAGCACAAGCAGCCCGATGCCCACACCAAAGCCCTCCGGCGGCAGATGCAGAGCCGTCAGGCGGGAAAACACCTCCCACGGGCTTGCGCCGGTCAGCATCTTTTCCTGCCGGGTCACATACAGTGCTACCAGCCATGCCAGCAGCAGATATTTGACCTTCTGCCCCAAAAGCACCGCCCGCTCCGGCAGACGGAGCTGCTTTTTGCGGTGGAACAGCTTTTTTTGAATAAGCCCGGAAAGCGCCCAGACGGCATCGCCCAAGCTGCCGAAGGCGCAGGCGTACCCACAGAAAAAACGGTCGAAAAGCAGGGTGAAGCCGCACAGCCCCAGCAGGGAAAGTGTGAAGCTGTCCACAGAGAGCACCTCGCCTGCACCGATGTGCAGAAAGATCTGTTTTACCCCGGAAAACCCGGCCACGAATGCGCCCGGCATGGACACAAAGAAGAACAACTGCACCCCGGTGCGCAGCCATGTACGGCGCTTTTTGTTCCGCTGACGCTGCTGCGCCGCTGTTAAAGGCTTTGCCTGTGTTTTTTCCATCATCCTGCCGCCTTTCCCAGTGCGTTCTCTACCGCACCGATAAGTCCTTCTGCCGTGAGGGTAGCGCCGGAAACGGTATCCACCTCAGCAGACTGCACTGCCAGCATCTCGTCCAGCAAAGGCAGCGCCTGCTTATAGTAGGGCTTATCCTCGCCGGAAGCATCCAGCACCGCAATATCGGTCATTTTTCCGTTCTGGATAGTCACCGACACCTGAATGACATCGCCAAAACCATAGGCGCTGCCCTCATAGATGCCGTCCCGGTAGCCGCTCTGCTCTGCCTGTGCTGCGCTCTGCGCCTGCAAAACGGAAGCATTGTAGGCTTCAACTTCGGCAATTTCCTGCTTGCGCTGGCTTACCGCTGTCGCCCGAATCAGCGCCACCTGCTGGTATTGCCACAGTACCCCCAAAATGAGCAGCAGGTTCACCGCCCGGAGGAGAAAATTTTTGTATTTCATTCTGCTGCTCCTTCCGTTTCAGATTCAATCCCGGTCTCTTCCGGCGGCAGTGCCGGCTCGGATGTCGGCAGCACTTCCTCAGAAGATGCCGGTTCCGGTTCAGAGGATGCCGGTGCATCTGCCGGGAAAAGCTGCTGCCATACTTCCTTGAGCCACACGGGAACGGCGCTCTTTTCCTCCGGCTGCACCACCTCCACGGTGGGCGCGGTGACCGGCGTTTCCCCGGGCTCTGCTGCTTCAGACGGTGCGGTTTCCTCTGCCGTCTCTTCCGATGCAGTCTGCTCCGGAGCGGTTTTCTCTGCCGGGGCAACAGCGGCCTTTGCCAGTGCCAGCTTGACTGCGTTCAGAATTCCGGTGGAGGAGTAGGTGGCGCCGGAAACAGTATCCACGTTGGGGCTTTGTCCCTCCAGAATGGCGGGGATGACCTGTTTTGCCCGGGAGAGATATTCCTCCTCGTCCTCGGCGCTCAGGATCGTGATATTGGTGATTTTATCCTCTGCCATCGTGACCTGCACTGTGATCTGCCCCTCAAAGCCCATGGCTTCGGCAGTGTAGATGCCGTCCAAGTAGATGGAGGGAGCCGTAAATTCCTCCACCACAAGCGTTGCAGCGGGCTTTGGCTGGGGCGGCAGGGGATTGTTGACCACCTCGCCGGTCAGGGCGTTCTGCACTGCGCCCAGAATGCCCCGGCTGGTGTAGGTGGCCTCGGAAACGGCATCCACCTCCCAGCTCTGAGTCTCCACCACGGTGGTCAAAAGCCGCTTGGCACGCCGCAGAAACTGCTTGGTCTCGTGGGATGCGTCCAAGATCTCCACCTCCGTGATGCTGCCGTTTTCCATGGTGACCTGTACTCGGACGGCACCGCCGTAGCCCCGGGAAGAGCCGACGTAAACGCCGTCGGCATAGGGCAGCTTGGGCAGGGTTTCTTCCTCCGCTTCGGAGGAAACGGCTTCCACAGACTGCTCCACCACGGTTGTCAGCTTTTCCGGCACGGCGGCCAGCACCGGAACGGTGCGGGGCAGGGCAAAAAGTACAGCTGCCGCTACCGCCACCGTCGGGAGCAGCTGCACCAGCGGCAGCAGTGTATGGCATCGTTTTTTGTTCATTCCAACTCCTCCTGACACGGAAAAGCAAGGCCGCCTGATGCCAAGCGACCTTGCCGTTTTGTGTTATATTTTACAATAAATTAGGCAGTTTCCCGTGTATTCACAGCGCCACATTGACCGGCAGGACATACACGCCGTCGGCGGCGTAGAAGGTGATCTGAGTAATCGTCTTGCCGATGACGGATGCAAAGTAAGGATCATCGGCATTGAAGCCCAGCTTGGTACCATGCCAGATGTTGGTCACATGATGCAGGCCGTACTCACTGCCATCGGCGGTGGTCAGAACTACGCCGTAGACCTTGTTGGCCTTGTAGTCCAGATCAAAACCGGAGATTTTCATCTCGTAGGTGGCATGGTGACCGTTGGTATTCAGCTCCACAGTGGTGCCCTCTACGGTGGTCTCGGTGGCGTGGACCTTGCCAAACTCCCACTTGCCGCTCAGCAGGTTATACCATGCGGTGATGTAGTAGGCAGGGGTCTCACTGAGCTTGTAGTAAGCGTAGCTCTCGTTCTCAAACAAGGCATCTGCGCCGGTGTAGGTGGTGGTGGATTCCTTGCCCTTCAGGGTAACGGTAATGTCGTAGCTGTCGGCATCGGTGACCTGCTTTGCATTCTTCAGCGCCCACGGGGTCAGCACCTTGACCGGGAAGGAAACGCCGGTGATGTCGGTGCCATCTGCGTTGACGTGGTAGGAACCGGCGGCAAGGTTGCCTGCACGGGTCTTGTTCTTGGTGGCGCTGGTCACAGCGTCGATCTCAGATGCGTTGTCCACACCGGCAGCCTTGTAGAAGTCGGCGTAGGGGATGTTCATCTGGACATAGCTGGAGGTCAGGCAGTTTTCCTGTTCCACCTCTTCCGCAGCGAAGGCCGGGACTGCCACAGCGCATACCAGCATAGCGGCCGCAAGTGCACCTGCAAATACTTTTTTCAATCTCATGGTAACACACCTCTATCTCAGTTTTGAAAAAATAGTTAGCTTTACCTAACAATTGATGCAAAAAAATGCAGGGGAAAAACCCCTCAGATGGTTAGGCAAAACAAATTCGCGAAGTAAAAATAGCACTCCCACCGGGCGTTGTCAAGTAGAAACCGGAAAGTTTGCAGAGGTGAATTTTTCGATGCAGGAAACGATCTGCATCCTCTATACCGCAAAGCCCTTGACCTTTTTGCCGGAGCGCAGTATACTTTTTGCGAAGTTAGTTATGAATAACCGCAAGGAGGTACTACATGATACAAGACGCGTTCTGGGGGATCTTGATTCCATTTCTGGGCACAAGCCTTGGGGCAGGCTGTGTGTTCTTTTTGAAAAACTCTCTGCGCGACGGCATCCAGCGGGCGTTGACCGGCTTTGCTGCCGGGGTCATGGTGGCGGCATCGGTGTGGAGTTTGCTGATCCCGGCCATGGAGCAGGCTGCAGATCTGGGCAGGCTGGCGTTTTTCCCGGCGGCGGTGGGTTTCTGGCTGGGCATCCTGTTTTTGCTGCTGCTGGACCATCTCATCCCGCATCTGCACCAGAACAGTTTGCAGGCCGAAGGGCCAAAAAGCCAGCTCCAGCGCACCACCATGATGGTTCTGGCGGTGACGCTACACAACATCCCGGAGGGTATGGCAGTGGGCGTAGTCTATGCCGGATACCTTGCCGGAACTGCTCAGATCACCGCCGCCGGGGCGCTGGCACTTTCTCTTGGCATTGCCATTCAGAACTTCCCGGAGGGAGCCATCATCTCCATGCCACTGCGGGCGGAAGGAATGAAAAAAGGCCGGGCATTCTGGGGCGGCGTGCTGTCCGGCATCGTAGAGCCCATCGGGGCAGTGTTGACGATTCTGGCGGCAGGCATCGTGGTGCCTGCTTTGCCCTATCTGCTCAGCTTTGCAGCCGGTGCCATGCTGTATGTGGTGGTGGAGGAACTGATCCCGGAAATGTCGCAGGGGCAGCACTCCAACGTTGGCACGGTGTTTTTTGCGGTGGGCTTCAGCGTGATGATGGTGCTGGACGTAGCACTGGGGTGATGGTTGGGGGACGGAAGCGAAATCTCTTTCGGGATTTCCGAAAATGCCTAAACTTCTTGACAGAGGAGACGGCAGGGCGTATTATTTTGGCAGAAGGACCGCTGAGAAGCGGCTTTTTATAGAATGAAAAGTTAGTATTGCCTAACTCACAGCACGAGGAATTGCGGGCCTGTCATCCGGTGCAGTGGGCGCATCTGGTAAAAAGCATTGCATTGTGAACGGTAAACAGAAAGAGGGTGACGTTATGTCCTTTTTTGAAAACACCCGAAAGCCCGTAGGCCTTGGCGGGAAGATCATGGTTGCTATGATGAACCTTGGACACAGCGCAATGGCAGAATGGGGGCTGCGCTTTTTACAGCCTGCCCCGGATGCCATGGTGCTGGACTGCGGCTGCGGCGGTGGAGCGAACATTAAGACACTGCTGAAACTGTGCCCCAACGGCAAGGTGCAGGGCATCGACTACTCAGCCGTCAGCGTGGAAAAAGCGCGAAAAGTCAATGCCAGAGCCATTGCGGCAGGACGGTGTACCGTGCAACAGGCAAGCGTGACAGAGCTGCCGTTTAAAGCGGAGCAGTTTGATGTGGTGACCGCCTTTGAAACGGTCTACTTCTGGCCGGAGCTTGCACAGAATTTCAGAGAGGTTTATCGAGTGCTGAAGCCCGGCGGAATCTTTTTCATCTGTAACGAAGCGAACGGCGAAACGACAAAAGACGACAAATGGACGAAAATCATCAATGGCATGACCATCTATACGGATACTGCACTGAAAGAGTATTTGGAAAAAGCAGGATTTTGTCAGATCCAAAGCCACAAAAATAAAAAGGGCTGGCTTTGCGTTACGGCGCAAAAGCGGTGAAATAGTGTAAGGAGGACGGAGCATGGAACGAAAAGAAGCAATCCGCAGTGCCTATCGGCTGACAGGCGGCAACAATTTTTATGATGGTATGATCACCTGCTCCACCCTGAGCGGGAAAGCGGTGTGCCGCCTGGTGTGGGACATGAACAAGGCGGAAAACGATGCCTATCTGGAAAAGGCACTGTCCGGCATCCCGGAGCATTTTTCCAGCAAGCTGCTGGAGGTGCCGGTGGGCACCGGCATTCTGACCATACGATAAAACCAAAGGGAGTTCTGCCCGGACCTTCGTCCGTGACGGAACTCCCCTTTTTTAGCTTTATAGAAAAACCATAAGTCATCTGCCACGCTCAGTGGAGCAAAAACCACACACCCAGCAGGATCGCAAGGAAGATCAGGTTGGACAGGGTGAACAGCCCAAAATACCGCTTCTTTCCCTGTGGCAGCTCCCGTGCGATCTGCCGGTAGGAAATAAGACTGGCCATGGATGCGATCAAAGTGCCAAGACCTCCCAGATTGGTGCCGATGATGAGGGCTTGTGTCTCTGCCGTGAACCCGGACAGCAGCAGGGCGGCGGGAACATTACTGGTGACCTGCGAAGCAAGAACCGCCACAAGAACTTCCCGGCCGGTCAGAAACTCCTGCAGCCAGCCGGAAAAGGCCGGAATGCGCCCCAGATTGCCAATGAAGATGAAAAAAGCCACAAAGGTCAAAAGCAGGGAATAGTCCACTGCCCGTAAGGTGTGCGGGTCTGCAAAAAGGGCGCAGACGAGTACAGCGGCAAAGGCAATGCCATAAGGCAACACCCGGATCACGGACAGCAGGCAGACGGCAAACAGAACCAGATACAGCAGGATGATCTTCTGATCTCCCTGAGATGCAGAAGAAGAAACAAGCTCGTCCACGGAGAGGGCGGCAGAGGCTTTCCGGCAGACCAGCGCTGCCCAAGCCAGCAGCAGGAGCAGAGAGACCAGGGTGTAGGGCAGCATAAGAAGAACAAATCCCCCGATGCTCATGCCGCTTTTTCCGTAAAGATAGAGGTTCTGCGGGTTGCCGATGGGGGTCAGCATACTGCCAAGGTTTGCCGCAATGGTCTGCATACAGACCACCGGGATCAGAAGGGAGCGGCGGACATCCGCTCCCAGACGGCTCAGAACCACGAACGTAAAGGGAACGAAGGTCAGCAGGGAAACATCGTTGGTGATGAACATGCTTCCGAAAAAGCACAGCCCGACCAGTACCAGTGTCAGCTGAAAGGTGCTGTGGGTACGGGACAGCAATGCCCGGCCCAGTCCATCAAAAAAGCCCTGCCGCCGCAGCCCGGCCATGACCGTCATCAGGGAAAACAAAATCGCCAGCGTGCGCAGGTCGATGTAGCCGAGATACTGCGCATCCGGCAGAACAAAGAAGGCGGAGACAACGGCCAGCACAGCGGCTGCGGTGAGAACCGTTTCCTGCTGAATGAATTGTTTGAGTTTCATAGAGACACATCCTTGTAATTGTAAAGGCAGCCCTGCTGCGATGCCGGACGGCCTTTCTTCGTATTTCAGAGCAGCAGCTCAAACGACCCGATCATCAGGGGCATTCTTCAATGTGGAAGATCGCTACTTTCCCGAAGAACGGATTGCAAGTGCGTGCAGCTTCCGGCTCAAATCGGCCAGACACCATGCGATTGCCATACCGCCGGCAATTCCAAGAGCGGCCAGAAAGGTCTGCTCTCCGAAATGCTCTGCAGCAGACAAATCATTGGAGACGACTGCGTTCATGCAGTAGTAGAGGGTGCTTCCGGGAATGAGGGGAATGGCAGCGGTAATGAAGAAAGGCGTAGAGGGTGCATTGCAGCATCGGGCAAGAATTTCGGCATACAGAGCGGCACAGAAACCGGCCAACAGATTGGCAAGAAAGACGCTGTGCAGGGTGTTGGCGGCAAGAAGATAAGCCAGCCATGCCAGAAGTCCGCCTACACCGGCGGCGGGTAAGTAGCGCCGGTTCAGATTGAAGATCAGTCCGAAACCGACCGAACCAAGGGCAGCACTGAGCAACTGCGAAAAAACCTGTATCATGCGGAAATTCCTCCCATCAACCAGATGGCGGCCATCATGCCGAGTGCAAGGGTGGCGGCCATCAGAATGGCTTCCACCAGCCGAAGAGAGCCGGAAATAATGTCCCCAAGTAAGATGTCCCGGATGGAATTTGTCAGCATGATGCCGGGAATCAGCAGCATGATGATACCAATCAGAACTTTATCGGCATGAAACTGCATCCCAAAGCGGCAGAGCAGCAGAGTGGAGACACCGCTGAGAAATGATGCTATAAACTGAAATTCTACGCCATTCATACAAAAAGGCGAGAGATAGCGCTCCATCCAGCAAATCAGAACGGCAATGCCGCCGGCCAGCAGGCCGTCCCAGAGATTTCCACCAAAGAAGATGGCAAAACTGGAAGCAGCCAACACACTGCCGGCAAGATGCAGTCTTGGGTCCGGATGCTGTGCCAGAATGGCATTCAGTTGGCGCTGAAACTCTTCTATGGAAGGAGGTGCTGTGCAGATACGGCGGCTGAGCGCATTGAGCTTTTCCAATGTCAGCAGGTCATTGCTGGCAGCGTGACGCAGGCGGCGGGTCTCGGTCTGCGGCGGCAGCGAGGGCATGGTAAGCGTGACCACGATGCTGGATGTGATCACGAATACATTCACATCTTCTGCCCCATAGGCGATTGCGATCCGGTTCAAAGTGTCCTCAACGCGGAATACTTCTGCGCCACTGTTTTGTAAAGCTTCGCCCATTCGGACCAGAATGTGGAGAAAATGACTGATCTCGGTCTCTTCCACAATATCACGCTCTTTTCATCTCGGTTTCCACATTATTATAGCGGGTGGACCGGCAGAACGCAAGACGCTGCAAGGACAGAGAGACTTTTTGATAACTGCATTGTTTACGCGGGCAATGGATCGCCTGGTTCTGAAGAAACGGCTTGCATCCGTTCTGTCACAGCGAAAGACTACGATTGGAGAAGAAAAAATTGAATCCAGTGCAAACGATTTTGCCGAGAATTGCATGAAATATTATAAAAGTATTATTCTTTTATGAATTTTAGCGCTCTACTATTGACACTGCTAATAAACAGTGTTATAACAGTGGCGTGCTCAGGAGAAAGGGGCATGAGGGAACCGCAAGGCTCCCGGGAAGACTCCGCTTCTGATGCACGATCTTGATTTTATGCCCGACCCGAACGCCGGGATTGGAGGGTTGTTTTATGTTTATGCCTGCTGTTTTCCATGAAAATCTGTTCGATGATTTCTTTGATCCGTTCTGGAACGACGGTGCGCTGGAGCGTGCAATGAATCGTGAAGAGCGTGAGACCTTCGGCAAGCGCGGCGCAAACATGATGAAAACCGATGTGAAGCAGACCGCCGATGGCAACTATGATGTGGCTGTTGACCTGCCCGGCTGCAAGAAGGAAGACGTTCAGATGGAGCTGAGCGACGGCTACCTGACCATTCAGGCCGTCCGCAACCACTCCAATGACGAGAAGGACAACAATGGCCGTTATCTGCGCCGTGAGACCTTCTCCGGTACCTGTGCCCGCAGCTTCTATGTGGGTGATGCCGTGAAGAAGGAGGACATCCACGCAAAGTTCGAGGATGGCATCCTGCACATCGTACTGCCCGCACCGCAGCAGCAGAAGGCTCTGCCTGCGAATCCCAATCTCATTGAAATCGAATAACGTTTGTGCATCGGTGTGAGGAACACCGGCGCATAGAACCAGCCCCCGGAGAACCGTAAAAAGCTCTTCGGGGGTTTTTGTATTCTGACATCTTTTCGGAAGTGAAAAAGCGTGGTACCCACAACACCGACACGCAAGAGGGCGCAGCAGTCAATCTTTTTGAAACCGCCGTCAAACACGCATAAAAGCGAAAAGAACCCGCTTTCAACATCAAATTGAAGTGAAAGCGGGTTCTTTATTGAAGTGACACCAAGTTGTCACAAAATCACAGCTTTAGAAGGCCTGTGCATCATATTTATATCGATATTTCGCCGTAAATTCGTTTCTACTTGATGGGGTGAATTATTTCCGATTTGTCAGCCGGTTGAGCAGCATCACAGCCAGGACAATGACACCAATGACGAGAAGAATGCCGACCATGCCGATGAGCATCATGGGCAGGGTGGTCATCCACGAAGAAAGATGAAGCATAAGTGTACCTCCGTTAAGCCATCAGGGTCAGAATTAGGCCGCCTGCAATGACGGATGCGATCTGCCCCGAAACGTTGACGCTGATGGAGTACATCAGCAGGAAATTCTGGTTATCTTCTTCCAATCCCATCTTGTTGACCACACGGCCGCTCATGGGGAAGGCGGAGATGCCGGCTGCACCGATCATCGGGTTCAGTTTTTTGCCTTCGGGCAGGAACAGGTTCAGCAGCTTTGCAAACAGCACGCCGCCTGCGGTATCAAAAACGAAGGCTACCAGACCCAGTGCAAGGATGAGCAGGGTATCGGGCCGGACAAACTTGTCAGCGGTCATCTGTCCGGCCACGGTCAGGCCCAGCACGATGGTGATGAGGTTTGCCAGCACATTCTGCGCGGTTTCGCTGAGGGCGTTCAGTACGCCGCACTCCCGCAGCAGGTTGCCGAACATCAGAAAACCAACTAGAGCTACACTGGCAGGAGCTACCATACCGGCAATGATGGTTACCACAATGGGGAACAGAATCTTCGTCAGCTGGCTGACATTGCCCTTTTCATAGGGCATCCGGATGCGGCGGTCCTTCTGAGTGGTCAGCAGTTTAATGACCGGCGGCTGCACGATGGGCACCAGAGCCATGTAACTGTACGCTGCCACCATGATGGCACCAAGGTACTGGGAGTTGAGGGTGTTAGCTACAAAAATGGCGGTGGGACCGTCCGCTGCACCAATGACAGCGATGGAAGCAGCATCCTTCAAATCAAAGAAGAAGCCTGCCAGAAACAGGGTGAAGAAAATACCAAACTGCGCTGCGGCACCAAAGAGCATGAGCCACGGTTTTTCCAGCAGGGGGCCAAAGTCGATCATAGCACCAATGCCGATGAAAAGCAGCAGGGGAAACAGCTCGTTGGACATGCCTGCTTCAAACAGGGCAGAAATGGGGCCTACGGTATCGCCCTGCGTGATGGCACCGGACAGCGGCAGATTGACCAGAATGGCACCAAAGCCCATGGGTAAAAGCAGGCTCGGCTCCATTTTTTTGGCGATGGCAAGGTAGATGAGCAATGCACCAATGCCCCACATCACCACCATCTGCCAAGTCAGGTTTCCAAAATTGGAAAACAGACTTGCGAATGTGTTCAGAAAGTTCATAGTTTTCTTGCCTCCTATTGTGCTCCGGTACGGTGACAAGAAAAAGAGACTCCTGCCACAGCACCTTGTCTGTGACAAAAGTCTCAAGCGAACACATGACATCGGGCATTTCTGCCGTGATGACGCTGCCATGCAGCAGTCTCCCGAAGAATAAGCCGGAACACTGCCCTTTACTCCCTTTTATCAGATGTATTAAAACAGAATATGGGAAAACTGTCAAGAAAAATACAGAAATCTTTTCTGTATCTTATGAGGGTTCTTCCGCTGTGGTTCACGCAAGCTGATTACAGCAAAGCATTTCTGAAAGCCCATCGAGAGAAAATCACTCTGCACAAGGCGGCCCCGGAGAGCTGCGATAAGCCCTCCGGGGCCATTTTTGTTTTCCGATATCTTTCCGACAGTGGGAAAGCGTGGTAGAATAGGAGCAAAGCTGATATATGATCAACAGGAAGGGGAAAATCAAGATGGAAACGGTCTATATCGCAGGCGGATGCCTTTGGGGCGTGCAGCATTTTTTTGACACAGTGCCTGGTGTACAGATGACTGAAGCCGGCAGAGCCAACGGAACAACGAGTTCTCTGGATGGCCCATACGATGGATATGCAGAATGCGTAAAAGTGGTCTATGATGAGAAAAACACAAGCATTTCAGAACTGATGGCACACCTGTTTGAGATCATCGACCCCTACAGCCTGAACAAACAGGGTGTGGACGTTGGAAAAAAGTACCGGACAGGGCTGTACAGTACAGATCCCAGACATCTGGAAGAAGCAAGAGCTTTTATAAACGGCCGGGAGGACCGGGACAAGATCATGCTGGAAGTGCTGCCGCTGACAAATTATGTCCGGAGCGCTGAGGAGCATCAGCACCATCTGGAACGGCACCCTGAAGACTGCAGTTACTGCCATATCCCGGATGCTGTCCTGAACAGATACAGAAATCAGTAAATATGCGATCCTACCATTGCAGTAACACCAATGGAAAGTATCAGGAGCAGGAGAGTGCTCCGCTGGTGCGGGAATTTCTGGCGGATACCGGCATGACGGTGGCGCAGATCGACCGGGTGGCCTATCTGGTGGGGCACCACTGATGGTTCTGGATGTGGCGCTTGGCTGAGAGAGCGAAGCAGCTTCTCAATGGTAAAATAACGGAAAACACCCCTGTGAGCTTTTTTAAACTCACAGGGGTGTTTTTAGGCGTTGGGGTCGGTCAGCACAAAGGTCAGCTCGGCGGTGGCGGCGCACTTGCCGTCCACCCACGCCGAGGCTTTGCCCACGCCCACCGGGCCGTGCTGCTCTACCAGTTCACAGTGCAGGGTGAGCACATCGCCGGGGGTGACCTGTTTGCGGAAGCGGGCATTCTTGATGCCGCCGAAGAGGGCCAGTTTGCCCTTGTTCTCCGGCAGGCTGAGCGCCGCAGCGGCACCGGTCTGGGCCAGTGCTTCCAGAATGAGCACTCCCGGCATCACCGGCTGGCCGGGAAAATGTCCGCAGAAAAATTCCTCATTGCGGCTCACGCACTTGCGGCCGATGGCCCACTGGCCCGGCTCATAGTCCAGAATGCGGTCCACAAGGGCAAAGGGATAGCGGTGCGGCAGAAGCGCCGCGATCTCCTCACTGTTCAGGGTGTTTGCGTCTGCACGCACGGTGCGGGGTTCTGCCATGGGTCAGCCCTCCCATCTGCGCAGGGCGATGCAGGCGTTGTGCCCGCCAAAGCCCAGACTGTTGCTCAGTGCGTGGGTCATGGCCTGCGCACGGCCAGTGTTCGGCACATAGTCCAGATCACATTCGGGATCGGGCTGCTCATAGTGGATGGTGGGCGGCGCAAACTGGTCATGCAGGGCCAGCGCTGTAAATACGGCTTCAATGCCGCCCGCACCGCCCAGCAGATGGCCGGTCATGCTCTTGGTGCTTACCACAGTCAGCTGCTTTGCGTGTTCGCCGAACACCGCATGGATGGCGGCGGTCTCGCAGGCATCGTTCATGTGGGTGCCGGTGCCGTGGGCGTTGATGTGATCCACCTGCTCCGGTGCGATGCCTGCATCCGCCAGCGTCAGCGCCATGCAGTCGATGGCACCTGCGCCGCCGGGGGCGGGGGCGGTGAAGTGGTAGGCGTCGCAGTTGGCACCGTAGCCCACCATCTCGGCGTAGATGTGCGCACCGCGGGCACGGGCATGTTCCAGCTCTTCCAGCACCAGCACACCGCTGCCTTCGCCCATCACGAAGCCGCCGCGCCGCGCGTCAAAGGGCAGGCTGGCTGCATCCGGATCGGTCGCAGTGGAAAGCGCTTTCATGCTGGTAAAGCCGCCGATGCCCAGAGGGCTGATGCAGCTCTCTGCACCGCCGCAGACCATGGCGGTCTCGTAGCCGTCACGGATGCGGTGGAAGGCATCGCCTACGGCATTGGTGCCGCCGGCGCAGGCCGTCACCGGGCAGGTGCACATGCCCTTCAGACCAAAGCGGATGGCCACCTGTGCCGCTGCCATGTTGGCAATGGACATGGGCACGAAATAGGGGCTTACCTTTTCCATGCCCTTCTCTTCACCACGGGTGTGCTGCTCCTCAATGGTGGGCAGACCGCCGATGCCGCTGGAAAGGATGACACCGATCTGTTTGGCTTCCGCTTCGGTGTCCAGACCGCTGTCTGCAACTGCTTCAGCGGCGGCAGCAAGGGCCAGAACGGTAAAGCGGGCCATCTTGCGGGCTTCCTTTTTGTCCACGATGGTTTCCGGGTCAAAGCCCTTCACCTCGCCTGCCAGCTTACATTTAAAATCGGTGGTATCGAACTGGGTAATGGGGCCGATGCCGCATTTGCCCGCTTTGGCAGCGGCCCAGCTGTCGGTGGTGTTGTTGCCCAGCGGGTTCACGGTGCCAAGGCCGGTGATCACGACTCTGCGTTTTTCCATGAGAGTTTTCTCCTTTTACATTGCCATGCCGCCGTCTGCACAGAGCACCTGCCCGGTGAGATAGCTGCTTTGTTCTGCGGCAAAAAATGCCACTGCATTTGCCACATCCTCCGGCTTTCCTGCGCGGCCTGCGGGGATGCCCTTTGCCATTTCGGCACGGACGGCTTCCGGCAGGGCGGCGGTCATGTCGGTCTCGATAAAGCCCGGCGCGACCGCATTCACGGTCACATTGCGGCTTGCCAGCTCGCGGGCAAGGCTTTTGGTCAGGCCGATCAGGCCCGCCTTGCTGGCGGCGTAATTGGTCTGGCCGGCGTTGCCCCGCAGGGCCACCACACTGGAAAGGTTCACGATGCGGCCCCAGCGCTGGCGCACCATGCGGCGGGCGGCCTCCTTGCAGCAGAGGAACGCACCCTTGAGGTTTGCGTTCAGCACTGCATCGAAGTCCTCTTCGCTCATGCGCAGGATCAGATTATCGCGGGTAATGCCCGCGTTGTTCACAAGGATATCCACCCGGCCAAAGGCGTTCACCGCCTGTTCAAAGAGTGCTTTGCAGCCCTCGGCAGTGGAAACATCGGCCTGCACAGCCACGGCATCTGCGTTTTCGGCCTTGCACAGAGCCACCGTCTCGGCAGCTGCAGCTTCGCCGTGGCAGTAATTCACCACGACATTGCAGCCCTGCTTTGCCAGCTGGATGCACACAGCCCGGCCAATGCCCCGGCTTCCGCCAGTAACAACGGCGGTGCGGATGATCGTTTCTTCGCTCATAGCTCTTCCTTCCATGCTGTCAGTGCGGCGTTCAGCTGCTCCGGGGTCTCCACCGAAGCGCAGACCACGCCGGGCAGGGTCTTTTTCACAAAGCCAGCCAGAGCACTGCCCGGGCCGACTTCCAGAATATGGTCTACGCCCAGCTCACCGAGGCGGTGGAGCGTATCTTCCATGTAAACGCTGCTCTGCACCTGCTTCACGAGCAGGGCGGGGATGTTGTCCTGCTCAGCTTTTTCACGGCCAAGGCAGTTGAACAGCACCGGCACCTGCATCTCGCCAAAGGGCTCAGACGAAAAACGCTTTGCCAGTGCATCCCCGGCGGGAGCCATGAGGCGGGTGTGGAACGGGCCGCTCACCTTGAGCGGGATGCAGCGGCGGGCACCGGCTTCTTTGGCCAGTGCGGCGGCTTTGTCCACAGCGGCTTTCTCGCCGCCGATGACCAGCTGACCCGGGCAGTTGTAGTTGCAGATCTGCACGCAGCCCAGCTCTGCCGCCTGCTCACAGCAGGCGGCAAGTGCCTGCCGGTCAAGGTTCAGCACGGCGGTCATGCCGCAGTCAATGCCCTTTGCAGCTTCGGCCATGGCTTTGCCGCGGTAAGCGGCCAGCTCGATGGCCTGCTTTGCGGTGAACACCCCGGCAGCTTCCAGCGCGGAGTATTCGCCCAGCGAAAGCCCGGCCACATAAGCGGGTTTCACGCCCTGCTGGGCCAGCACTGCGGTCACGCCGCAGGCAAAGGCCACCATGCAGGGCTGGGTGTATTCGGTCTGATTCAAAAGGCCGTCCGGGTCCTCAAAGCAGACGCGGTGCAGATCGAAGTCCAGCTCTGCACTGTCAAATGCCGCCCGGAACGCGGGAGAGCCTTCGTAAAATTCTTTGCCCATGCCGGGGTGCTGTGCCCCCTGACCGGCATATAAAACGGCAAGCTTCATTGATTTTGCCTCCATTCGGTCACAAGTTCATCCATCAGCTCCTGTACCGTGCGCATCCGGTCCAGCCTGCCCACGTTGGCCCCGCAGAAGAACAGGCCCTCCTCCACATTGCCCTTTACGGCTTCGATGAGCGCGTGGGTGATGCAGTAGGGCACCTTGGCGGGGTCGCAGGTCTTCAGGCAGCGGGCACAGTGCCGGGGAGGAAAGCGGGTCCCCTCTGCCAGCGCCTGCACCAGCGGGGTGTTCAGTGCACGGCCCGGCATTCCCACCGGGCTGTGGATGATCCGTACATCCTCGGGCCGGGCGTTCAGCAGAACGTCCTTGTAGCCCTGGGATGCGTCGCACTCGTAGGTGGTGATAAAGCGGGTAGCAAGCTGTACGCCCGCAGCGCCCATTGCGGTAAAGTGGGCCATATCGGCACCGGTATACACTCCGCCTGCCACAAACACGGGGATGCTGTGGCCAAACTGTGCTTCAAAGGGCTTTACCTCGGCCAGCACCTCGGGCAGAATGTCATCGAGGGTCTGGCATTTGCCTGCCAGCAGGTCATCTTCGGCAAAGCCGAGGTGTCCGCCTGCCTTGCAGCCTTCGATCACCACAAAATCAGCGGTGCGGCCAAACTCCTTGGCCCAGCGGCGCAGGATGAGTTTTGCGGCTCTTCCGCTGGAAACGATGGGCGCGATGGCAACATCCGTTGTGCCCACGATGCCGGGCAGCTCCAACGGCAGGCCTGCGCCGGACACCACCGCGTCTACGCCCGCTTCCACAGCGGTGCGGATCGCGGACGCATAATCCTGCGTTGCCACCATGGCGTTGATGGCTACCATGCCCGCGCCCTTTGCGATCTGCTTTGCTTTTTTAATTTCCGCTGTCAGTGCACGGTGGTTGGCGCTTGCCGGGTCGCGGGCAAAGTCCGGCTCCCGGTAGCCTGCATCGGCGGTGGAGATGCACCCCATGCCGCCGCAGGCTGCAACAGCACCGGCCAGCCCGCCGAGGGAAACGCCCACACCCATGCCGCCCTGTAGGATGGGCACAGACAGGGTCTTTCTGCCGAGGGTCAGCATTCGGTGCTCAGCGCGGCAATGCGCTGCCTCCCGCCGTTCCACAGGTCTGCAAGAATATCTGCCACCGGGCGCACCTCGTGCAGCATGCCTGCCACCTGACCGGCCATCAGGCTTCCGGTGGTGGTGTCGCCCTCAAACACGGCGCGGCGCAGGCTGCCAAGGGTGTACTTTTCCAGCTCCATCTTGTCGGCACCGGCGTTTTCCTGCCGGACATATTCGCGGCTCATTCGGTTTTTCAGCACCCGCACCGGCGCACCCACGCTTCGGCCGGTCACGATGGTATCGCTGTCCTTGGCCTTGAGCAGGGCGGCTTTGTAATTTTCATGGATGGGGCACTCCTCGCTCACCAGCAGGCAGGTGCCTACCTGCACGCCGCAGGCACCCAGAGCCAGAGCTGCTGCCAGCTGGCGGCCATCGGCGATGCCGCCAGCTGCAATGACGGGTACATTTACGGCATCCACCACCTGCGGCACCAGCGCCATGGTAGCCATTTCGCCCACATGGCCGCCGCTCTCGGTGCCCTCAGCAATGACAGCATCGATGCCCAGCGGCTCCAGATGCTTTGCCAGCACGGCGGCGGCGACAACCGGGATCACCTTGATGCCTGCCGCTTTCCACGCGGGGATATATTTGCCCGGGTTGCCTGCACCGGTGGTCACAACGGGCACGCCCTCTTCCACCACGATCTTGGCAAACTCATCTGCCTGCGGATGCATGAGCATGATGTTCACGCCAAAAGGCTTGTCGGTCAGCTCTTTGCAGCGGCGGATGCTCTGGCGCAGGGTGTCGGCGTTCATGCCGCCCGCGCCAATGATGCCCAGCGCACCCGCGTTGGAGCAGGCGGCGGCAAACTCGCCGGTGGCAATGTTGGCCATGCCGCCCTGAATGATGGGGTATTTTGTGCCTAGAATTTCATTTAAAAGTTTCATTGAAAAACCCTCTCAGTCAATGCCTTCCGGCATTGACAGCTCCCCCGAGGGGGGAGCTTTTTTCTGCTTTTCTGTCAGCTGGACCTTCTCTTGGAAGGCACACTGACCCTACCCGCCCATAAAGCTCCCCCTTCGGGGGAGCTGGCGCATCAGCGCCTGAGAGGGTCGTATTCCACAATCATGCCGCCCCATGTCAGGCCGCCGCCAAAGCCGATGCAGGCCAGAAGCTGGCCCGGCTGCAGCTGCCCGTTCTCGGCAAGCTCGTTCAGGGCCACCGGGATGCTGGCGGCGCTGGTGTTGCCGTGGCGGTCCATGTTCTTGTAGAACTTTGCCGGGTCGGCCTTCAGCGCCCGCACGCAGTGGTCGATGATGCGGCTGTTGGCCTGATGGCAGACCACCCACTCAAGATCATCGAGGGTCAGCTGTGTTTCATCCAGCACAGTGTGCAGGCACTTGGGCAGGGCATCCACTGCAAAGCGGAATACGGCCTTGCCGTCCATGGTGATGGGCGCAGAACCTGTGCGGTTCGGCCCGCCCGCATGGAGAACATCGCTACCGCGCGCGCCCAGCGTCAGAGCAAAGGGAGTGCCCGACAGCTGAAAAATGGCAGCACCGGCTCCATCCCCAAACAGTACACAGGTGGAGCGGTCGGCGGGGTCCATCAGGCGGGAAAGGGCTTCGCACCCAATGACGAGGGCATACTGTCCACCCAAAGTTGTCAGCAGTCCCCGCGCCACGGCTATGCCGTAGAGGAAGCCGGAACAGGCCGCGTTGACATCCAGCGCAGGCCGGTCCTCGGGAAGGCCCAGCGCCGCCTGCACCTGACAGGCTACACTGGGGGTCGCGTCTGGGGCGGACAGGGTGGCACAGATGCAGCACCCGATCTGCGCAGGGGCAAGGCCGCTGCGGGCCAAAGCCTGCTTTGCGGCGGAAATGGCCAGCGTGGCGGCAGATTCATCCTCCGTGCACCAGTGCCGGGTGCGGATGCCGGTGCGGCTGGTAATCCACTCGTCACTGGTATCCACCATGCGGCTCAGATCTTCGTTGGTGACCGTCCGGCCGGGGATGGCCCCGCCGGTGGCGATCAGCTGTAAACCACTCATGCGTTCCTCGTTTCTCCGATCTGGCGGTATTTTTTATAGCGCTGGTCGGCCAGCTGGCGGCCGCTCATGCGGCACAGCTCTTTCAGGTGCACCCGCAAAGCAACATCCAACTGTTCAAACAAGGCTGCGTGGCTGCGCTGTGCGCCGCCCAACGGTTCCGGGATCACCTGCTCCACGATGCCATCGCTGTACAGATCCTGCGCGGTCAGCTTCATCATCTCGCAGGCTTCGCCGCTGCGGGAAGCATCCTTCCACAGAATGCTGGCAAAGCCCTCGGGGCTGAGCACCGAGTAAACGGCATTTTCCAGCATGAGGATGTGGTTTGCCACACCCAGTGCCAGCGCACCGCCGGAAGAGCCTTCGCCGGTGACAACGGCAATGACCGGCACGGTCAGGCCGCTCATTTCCATCAGGTTGCGTGCAATAGCTTCGCCCTGACCGCGCTCCTCGGCATCCTTGCCGGGGTAAGCGCCCGGCGTGTCAATGAAGGTGATGATGGGCCGGCCAAACTTTTCGGCCTGCTTCATCAGGCGCAGGGCCTTGCGGTAGCCCTCCGGCCCCGGCATACCAAAGTTACAGGCCAGATTTTCTTCCAGTGTGCTGCCCTTGCGGTGGCCGATGACCGTCACCGGCAATCCGTGAAAACGGGCGATGCCGCCCAGAATGGCAGGGTCTTCCTTGCACTGACGGTCGCCGCGCTGCTCAAAGAAGTCGGTGAACAGGGCAGAAACAGTCTCATCAATGTGGGGGCGCTCCGGATGCCGGGCCAGAAACACCCGATCCTCGGCGGTCAGCGGGCCGCAGGTGCGCAGGATCTCGTCCTCTTCCACAGCCAGCTCTGCCAGCTCGGAGGCATGGGCCGTGATGGCATCCATCTCGTTGCCGCTGCCTTTCAGCGCGGCAATCTGGGCATCCAGCGGAGCCAGCTGCTCTAAAATTTCCTTGATCATTCGTGTTTTCCTCCTGCATGGAGCTGCAAGACCTGGATCAGGGTATCCCGCAGCTGGCTGCGGGGCACCACCTGATCCACAAAGCCGTGCTCCATCTGGAACTCGCTGCGCTGGAATCCGGCAGGCAGCTTTTCGCCAATGGTCTGCTCAATGACCCGCGGACCTGCAAAGCCGATCAGCGCGCCAGGCTCTGCCAGCATGATGTCGCCAAGGCTTGCAAAGCTGGCCGTCACACCGCCGGTGGTGGGGTGGGTGAGCACACTGATGTACAACCCGCCCTTTGCCGAAAAGCGCTGGATGGCGGCACTGGTCTTTGCCATCTGCATCAGGCTGAAAATGCCCTCCTGCATCCGCGCGCCGCCGCTGGCCGAAAAAATAACCAGCGGCAGGTGCTTTGCGGCGGCGTACTCGATGGCGCGGGTGATCTTGTCGCCCACGGCAGTGCTCATGCTGCCCATGAAAAAGCGGCTGTCCAGCACGGCAGCCACGCAGGCCCCCCCGCCGATGCGGCCGGTGGCCGTTACAGCGGCTTCGCGCAGGCCGGTCTTGTTCTGGGCGGTGGCAAGCTTTTCACGGTAGCCCGGAAAATGCAGCACATCCTGCGGAGCAAGGTCGGCATCCAGTTCCCGGAAGCTGCCGTGGTCCAGCACCAGACTGAGCCGGTAGTACCCGCCAATGGGCATGTGGTAGCCGCAGTTGGGGCAGACGTAAAGGCTTCTTGCCCACAGGGTGCGTGCGGCGCGGCGGCCGCACTGCTTGCACTCCACAAACTGCTGCTCGTGCCAGACGGCACCGGCATCCCGCTTGGCCTTCAGCTGGAAGGTGCGCTCCCGCATTCGGCCGGGGAAAAGATCTCGGATATCGTTCATTGCTTTTTGCCTCAGATATGTGCGGTGATGTAGTTGTAGATATCGCCCACGGTCTTGAGCTTTGCCAGCTCTTCGTCCGGGATGGACACGCCGCAGGCATCTTCCAGAGCCATGTTCAGCTCCACGGCATCCAGACTGTCGGCCTCCAGATCCTCGGTCAGGCTGGCCTCCATGGTCACCTTGTCCTCGTCGCAGTTCAGGGTATCAACAACGATCTTCTTCATTTCTTCAAACGTCATGGTAGTAGTCTCCTTTGATTTGTTTTGAATATCTAAATTTTTTGAAGTTTCTTGCGAACACGACCATTATAGCCGAATCGTTGGATAAGTCAAGAATAATAGTTAAAATATTTTATCTTTTACAATTCTGACACAGTTTTCTTCCTTTTATATATTGTCCTCTTTTACGCCGGTGTGCAGTGTGGTATACTTGACCCAGCAGTCTGAGAACAGTGTTTCCCTGTGAGGGAAAGGAGCCTTCCGATGATTACGATTTCAGAGCGCAGAGAGCATGAATCTGCAAAAAGTTTTGTTCTGCGGGTATTGATCGATAATATTATCAATACCCGTCTGGAGCCGGGTGAAAAACTGAACGAGCCGGAATTGTGCGAACAGCTGGGGGTGAGCCGCACCCCCTTCCGGGAAGCAGAGCTGGAGCTGGCGCAGCGGCGGCTCATTGAGATCCGGCCCAAGATCGGCACCTATGTTTCTCTCATCGATGCAGAGCTGGTGGAAGAAGTACGCCATCTGCGCGCTGTGCTGGAAGCAGAGATCGCCTGCATGGCGTGCGAAAAGCTGACCCCGGCGGATATCGACCAGCTGTGGGAGAACGTGGCGCTCTGGCGCATGTACATTGAGCGTGCACAGGAAGAAAAGATCTTTGAGCTGGACAAGGGGTTCCACCGGCTGCTTTATGTGCAGTGCGGCTGCCCGTACTGGTACGATCTGGTGGAAAATCTGGCTCCGCATTTTGACCGCACCACCATCCTCAGCTTCCGCTGCAGGCCCGCAAAAACGATCTACGAAGATCACGTCAGCCTGCTGAAAGCCATTGAACAGAAGGATGCGGCGGCAGCACACCGCATTGCCGGGCAGCATATGCAGCGCTACACGGAGAACCTTTCTGCGATCCGGGAAGCATTCCCACACTATTTCAAAGCCTGAAACAACCGTATCACGTTCAGAAATGCCGTATCTATGCCAAAAGATGCGGCATTTTTTTGTGCAGTTTTTTGCCGGAAACGGCTTGACAGAGATCATGAAATGTTATATATTTTAGTCAATGAAATATATAACATAAAAGCTGGATCTCCAAATCAGGAAGAAAGGTGGATACCATGAAAAAACAATACGATGTGGTCATCATCGGTGCGGGTGTCGTGGGCAGCGCCATTGCACGCGAACTTTCGCGCTACAAATTGAGCATTGCAGTGCTGGAAAAAAATCTGGATGTCTGCAACGAGACCAGCGGCCGCAACTCTGCGGTGGTGCACGGCGGCTTTGCCAACCCCATTGGCAGCCTGAAAGCGAAGTGCTGCGTAGAAGGCAACAAGATCATGGGCCAGCTGGCCGAAGAGCTGAACTTCCCGTTCAAGCGTTGCGGCAAGGTGCTGGTGGGCAACACCCCCGAGGACATGGAGCAGCTGGAGCGCACCAT
The DNA here is from genome assembly GCF_003603005.1 of Faecalibacterium sp. AF27-11BH. NCBI lineage: Bacteria > Bacillati > Bacillota > Clostridia > Eubacteriales > Oscillospiraceae > Faecalibacterium > Faecalibacterium sp. AF27-11BH. The sequence continues at coordinate 27,677 of NZ_QVGS01000006.1, read as the reverse complement.
GAAGCAGGGCGCTGTCAACGGCTGCACCGGCCTTGAGATGATCGATGAAGCAAAGCTGCATGAGCTGGTGCCAGCCGTGGTGGGCAAGTTTGCCATGTGGTCCAAAAACAGCGGCATCATGGACCCGTTCCTGTACACGGTGGCTCTGGCCGAGAACGCACACGCCAACAGCGTGGACTTCTTCTTTGACCACAAGGTAGAGGCTATCACCCGGGAAAATGAGCTGTACTACCTGCATACTGCCCATGGCGATTTCTGCACCCGCTGGGTGGTCAACGCCGCTGGTCTGGGCGCAAAGCAGATCTCCGACCTGCTGGGCCTGACCGGCTACCGTGTCATCGGCTCCCGCAGCAACTACATCATCCTGCACAAGCGCATGGGCAAGCTGCTGCCCATGCCGGTGTACCCGGTGCCCAGCAACACCTATATGGGCATCCACATCACCCCCACCGTGGACGGCAACGTGACTGTTGGCCCGGACGCGGAGAACACTGATGTGCTGGACGACTACGGTGTGCCGCAGGCCAACATGGACAGTCTGGCCGTGGAGGGCGCAAAGCTGTGGCCCCACATCTTTAAAAAGGATCAGATCCGCACCTTCGCCGGCATCCAGCCCAAGTGGGTGGATGAAAACGGTGCCATTCAGGACTGGAAGGTGGAGATCCGGGACGACGTGGCACCCAATGCCGTCAACCTCGTGGGCATTGAATCCCCGGGCCTGACCGGCAGCGTGCCGCTGGCCCGCTACGTCATCGGCCTGATGCTGGAGCACGAAAAGTTCGAGGAAAACCCAGACTTTGACCCGCACCACAAGGGCATCGTCAAGTTTGCCGAGTGCACGCCGGAACAGCAGGCAGAGCTCATCGCGCAGGACCCCGATTACGGCGAGATGATCTGCAGCTGTGAGGAAGTGACCAAGGCCGAGATTCTGCAGGCTATCCACAACCCGCTGGGCGTTTCCACCATGACCGGCATCAAGTACCGCACCCGCGCCATGATGGGCGGCTGTCAGGGCGGCTTCTGCCAGATGAAGATCGAACACTTCATTGAGCAGGAGCTGGGCACCGAGCCGGAGAATGTGCGTTACAGCCGTCAGGGGTCATGGATACTCACCGGCAATATGCGGAAGGAGGAGAACTGAGCGATGGAACAGAAAGACGTTGTGATTATCGGCGGCGGCCCTGCAGGTCTTGCCGCAGCGGTGGAGCTGCACAAGCAGGGCATCCGCAACATGATCATTCTGGAGCGCGAGGCGATGCTGGGCGGCATCCTGCGCCAGTGCATCCATGACGGTTTCGGTCTGGGCCGCTTCGGCGAGAGCCTGTCCGGCCCGGAATATGCACAGGCGTTCATTGATGAAGTGAACAAGCGTGAGATCCCTTACGAGACCAGCGCCACGGTGCTGAGCCTGACGGAGGATCGTGTCGTCACCGCCTCCACCCGCAGCGGCCTGCGCCAGTATCAGGCAAAGGCTGTGGTGCTTGCCATGGGCTGCAAGGAGCGCAGCCGCGGCGCACTGGGCATTCCCGGCGAGCGTCCGGCGGGCGTGTTCACCGCAGGCACCGCGCAGGCTTACATGAACCTCTACAACCGGATGCCCGGCAAGGAGGTCGTCATCCTCGGCTCCGGCGATATCGGCATGATCATGGCACGCCGCATGACGCTGGAAGGCGCTCATGTGCAGGCAGTGTTCGAGCTGATGCCTTACCCCTCCGGCCTGCCGCGCAACATCGTGCAGTGTCTGGATGACTACAATATCCCGCTCTATCTCAGCCACACCGTCACCGAGATCCATGGCCGTGACCGCCTGACCGGCGTGACCATCTCCGAGGTGGACGCGAACCGTCGGCCCATCCCCGGCACCGAGAAGGAGTACAAGTGTGATACGCTGATCCTCTCCGTGGGCCTGATCCCGGAGAACAAGCTGCTGGAGGATGCCGGCATCGCCATTGACCCCCACACCAACGGCGCTGTGGTGGACGAGAACCTGCAGACCAACGTGCCCGGCGTGTTCTCTGCCGGCAATGTGCTGCATGTGCATGATCTGGTGGACTTTGTTTCCATGGAGTCCGAGGCACTGGCACGCCACGCTGCCGCCTACGTTGAGGGCAAGGGCATCGACCCCTGCACGCTGGACGTGAAGTGCGGCGAGGGCGTGGGCCACACCATTCCGCAGAAGGTCAGCGGCAAGAACGACTTTAGCCTGTCGCTGCGCGTGCGGAACCACTACCGTGACTGCCGCATCGTGGTGCGCCAGAACGGTGTGGAAGTTGCTGCCAAGAAGATGAAGAAAGCCATTCCTGCGGAGATGATCCAGTTCAAGGTCTCTGCTGCCAAGCTGCAGGAAATGGGCGCACTGGAGGTGTCGGTGGAATGAAAAAGCAATTTACCTGTATCGTCTGCCCCAACGGCTGCGAGATCGAAGCCGAAGTTGAAAATGGTCAGGTGATCTCGGCCACCGGTCACACCTGCCCCCGCGGCGAACAGTATGTCCGTCAGGAGCTGACTGCGCCCCGCCGCACCATCGCCAGCTCAGTGCTGGTTAAGGGCGGCGAGCTGCCTGTTACCAGCGTCCGCCTGACCAAGGCCGTCCCCAAGGATATGATCTTCCCGGTGATGGACGAGATCCGCAAGGTGGTGCTGACCGCCCCCGTCAAGGCAGGCACCATCGTGCTGCACAACGTCTGCGGGCTGGACAGTGACGTGATGGTCACCAAGAATGTGGATGCCTGCTGACCGGCTGAAATAAAGAAATACGGAAAAACAGCCCTGATCGTCTGCCTGCTTTTACAGCGGACACGGTCAGGGCTGTTTTGATGCTATAAACCTGTTGACATGATATGGAAATGGGCTTGTGATGGCCCCGACGTGGGAAAGGACTGCGGCAAACGCCAAAAGCGGGCAATGCCGCAGCACATGGCTGGTCTGTACAGGCGCGGCCCATGCACTGGGTGTGGAGCCTGCCAGCATTGCAAAAATACGGGCACAAAAAGAACTGTTTGCATTTTGGAAACGAGATGCTATACTATTGATTGTACATACAACGATGTAGATACAACTTCCTGCAATGAAGCCCGGAGGAGCCTATGGATATTACGGAACGAAAAATCACAAAGATCGCGCGCGAAGCGGAAAAACTGGTTCTGCTCACGATGCGGGAGGAAGGGGTCGGCACAGCAGAGATCGACCTGATCCATGCAGTGCGGCATCACCCCGGTTGCACGCAGGCGCAGCTGGCGGAACTGCTGCACGCAGATAAGGCTGCCATTGCGCGGCGGACAAAAAATCTGGAAGCAAAGGGTCTTCTGATCCGCAGAGATGCCCCCAGCGACCGGCGCAGCCAGCTGCTGTACCCCACCAAAAAGGCGGAAAGCCTGAGATCCTCCAAGGCAGAGATCGAAGCGGCCTTTTACGAATACCTGACCAATGTGCTCACCGCCGAGGAAGCCGCTGCCTTTGCCGCTGCGCTGAACAAGCTGTACACAGCATCCAAGACCGAGAGCCGCGCGGGCTTCCCGCATTTCCGGAAAGCTGCAGGAGGTGAGGCTGCTCATGAAAAAGGATAAAACGTTCCGCCCGGACAGGGTGCTCTCCTATTTCAAAGCAGAGTGGCTCCCGCTGGCCTTTGTCACGCTGGCGGGCCTTGTGTATAACATCGGCCTGCTGGCAACGCCTTGGTTCGAGGGCCGGCTGGCCCAGTGCCTTGCCGACATTCTGGGCGGCAGCGAGACGGCGGCAAAAATGGCCATGCTGGTGCTGGCCTATATCGTGGTCACGCTGGCGGTGCAGGCGGCGCGCTTTATCAAGCGCTTTTATGTCCGCCGCTTTGCCAACAACATCAACCGCCGGATGAAGGGCATCCTGTATGCCAATCTGGTGCGGCAGAGCCGGGCGGCGCTGGAAAAAGAAGGCGCCGGTGAACTGATGACCAAGGCCATCTCGGATGTGGACGACTGCGTAGAGGGGATGCGCAAGTTCACCACCGAGATCTTTGATACCGGCGTGGCGCTGGTGGGCTATGCTGTGATGCTGCTGGTGTACGACTGGCGGCTGGCGCTGCTCAGCCTGCTGTTCACGCCGTTTTCCTACATGTGCGCGGCATGGATGAAAAAGCCGGTGCAGCGCGCCGGTGCGGCGTACAAAAAGGCGGCAAGTGCGCTGAGCGCTGCCACCCTCGACCGCGCCCGGAATGCTGTGACCTACCGCATTTACGGCTGTGAGGATGCCCGCGTAGAAAAGTACGAGGAAACCCTGAACACCTACGAAAAAACGGCAGTGCGCAACAATGTGTGGCAGTCCGCTCTGCCGCCGCTGTATCTGGCAGCGTCTGAGGCAGGCGTGCTGTTTATTTTGTGGTTCGGCGCTAAAAATGTGCTCGGCTCCGGCTGGAGCACATGGGACATTGCGGCGTTCACCACCTTCCTTTCCTGCTTCACGAAACTGGTGGTCAAATCCTCCAAGGTGGCAAAGCTGTTCAACTCGGTGCAGAAAGCCGAGGTCTCGTGGAAGCGCATCAAGCCGCTGATGAAGCAGCCGGAACAGCTGGAGGCATTGAATATCCCGGCGGCGCAGGACGTGACGCTGGAAAACCTCTCCTTTTCCTATGGCGAAGGACCCATCTTTTCCGGCCTGAGCCTGACGGCGCACCCCGGCGATATCATTGGCATCACCGGCCCGGTGGCCTGCGGCAAATCCACCTTCGGCAGGGTGTTCCTGTGCGAAGCACCCTACGGCGGCTCGGCAAAATTTGGCAAAACGGAATTTGCTACCCTGCCCCCGCGGCAGATCTCCGCCACCGTTGGTTACTTGGGCCATGATCCGGAGCTGAGCGCCGATACAGTGCAGAACAATGTTCTCTGCGGCAGTGAACAGGATGCCATGCCGTGGCTTGCTGCCGCCGCGTTGGACGGCGAAGTGCTGGCCATGGAAAACGGTGTGGATACCGTCATCGGCCCCAGCGGCACCCGCCTTTCCGGCGGTCAGGCCCAGCGCTTGGCACTGGCAAGAACGCTGGCCCACCCGCGCCCGGTGCTGATCCTGGACGACCCGTTCTCTGCGCTGGACCGCCATACCGAGGATACCGTGTTTGCCGATTTGCAGAGCGATGCAAAGGATAAGGTGGTCTTCCTCATCTCGCACCGGCTGTACCACTTCCCGCAGATGCAGAAGGTGATCTTTATGGACGGCGGTAAAACCACCGTTGGTACCCATGCCCAGCTGATGGAAACGGTTCCGCTGTACCGCCAGCTGTACGAGAGCCAGACGGTGCAGAAAGAAGGCGATCTGGATGAAGAATAAAAAGGATAACGGCGTATTTGAAGCCATCCGCATGGCCGCCATGTCGCATCATCTGCTCACAGCGGGCACCATCCTGTGCGTGGCGGCATCGGTGGTGGCATCACTGCTGCCGCCGCTGCTGCTGGCCGGTATCATTGACCGGCTCACCGCAGGCATCCCGCTCACCTTTGCAGCAGTGCTGCTTTACTTTGGCAGTCTGGCGCTGGAAGGGGGGCTTTCCTCCGCGCAGGAAAGCCTTCTGGTGCTCTTTGGCCAGAAAATGACCCACGCACTGCGGTCGGAAATGTCCCGGAAGCTTACCCGGCTGCCCGCCAGCACGCTGGCAGGCCAGAACCCTGGCGAGGTGGCGGCACGCTTTTCCGGCGATGTGGACACGGTGGAAGCGCTGTTCACCTCCGGCATCATCAGCATGGCGGCAGATGCCTGCCGCATCATTTCCATCATGGCGGTCATCGCGGTAAAAAACACCGGCATTGCGCTGGTGCTGCTGCTGGTGCTGCCGCTGTTTGCGGTGTTCACCCGCCATGTGCAAAAGCGGATGTTGGCCGCACAACTGGATAACCGCCGTGCCGTTGCGGCTGTCTCCGGTCAGGTGCCGGAGACGCTGCACAACATCCGCACCATCCGGGCGCTGGGGCTGGAAAGCTATAGGGAACGCCGCTATGACCGCTGCATCGGCGAGAGCTACGCCGCTATGGAGCGCACCAATTTTTACGATGCCATCTATTCGCCGGTGGTGCTGGCGCTGAACGCGGTGGTGGCAGGCATCGTGATGCTGCTTTCCGCCTCCGGCAATGCCATGGTGCTTACATTCTTTGGGATGTCGGTGGGTACCTCGGTGGCGATCATCAACTACATTTCCCGCATTTTTGCTCCCATTGAAAGCCTTGGCATGGAGATCCAGACCATCCAGTCGGCCATGGCGGGTGTCAAGCGCATCGATGCCTTTCTCGCTCAGCCGGAGCGCACGATCCCTGCCGAGCGCCGGACCGCTGCGCGCGGGGATGTGGAGCTTGCGCATGTGACCTTCGGCTATGGCGAAAAGCCCGTCCTGAGTGATTTCTCCATGACGGTAAAGCAGGGCGGGCAGGTCACGCTGGTGGGCCGCACCGGTGCGGGCAAGAGCACGGTGTTCAAGCTTCTGCTGGGCCTGTACCAGCCGCAGGCGGGCACTGTTACCATTGGCGGCGTGGATGTGGCACGCATCACCGACCGCGAGCGCCGCACCTGCATCGGTTGCGTGGAGCAGCATTTCTCCCGTGTGCCGGGAACCGTGCTGGAGCAGATCACGCTGGGCGATCCGCAGATCACTGCAGAGATGGCACGGAATGCGGCAAAGCTTGCGGGCATTGACGAAGCCATTCAGGCCCTGCCGGAAGGCTGCGACACCGTTTGCAGCGATGGCATGTTTTCGCAGGGCGAGTGGCAGCTGCTGTCCATTGCCCGCGCTGCGGCGGCGGACCCGGCTGTGCTTTTGCTGGACGAGGTCACGGCAAATCTGGACGCTGAAACGGAAGCCCGTGTGCTGGAAGCACTGCGCCGCGCCTCTGCAGGCCGCACGGTGCTCTCAGTCTCCCACCGCATTTACGAAAACCTGGGCGGCAGAACGGTGAAGATCGAGCCGCAGAGCATGTGAACCGAAACATTTTTCGCAATGCACGAAAAACGTTTCATCTCTTGACAGAACAGGCGCTGTGCTGTAAAGCAAGGCGCGAAAGCTGGGCAAAGCTCGTCTCGTTCTTTCAGGAGTGGTAAGGAAGATCAAAAATCTGTTTTTTCATGTCAGACATGAAGATACTTCTTGTTCTTTCGCAGAGAAAGGAATATAATGGGAGAGATAAGATCACCAGCATGCACATGATAAAACTTGGAGTGCGCTCAAGGTCAAGAGGAAGATGATTTCTTTCCCGGCAGGACTGTGCTATACTGGCAAAAAGATCTTCGGGTGCAGCGCAAAAGCTGCTGCAGGGAAGCTGAAACTTACAGAAATGAGGAACACACACAGCAATGGCACAGCACGAACGCGGCACGGCATATTATCATCTTCCGGGACTGTTTGAATTTTATGAACTGTACCGTGTGTTTCTGCCGCTGTTCCGTGAACACAGGGAATATTTTTACGACTGGTGCGAGATCGGTTCGGTCTACGGTGCACCGGCCGACTGCATCTGGGGCGGGGGCCGCACTGGCTTTGGCGATGCACAGCCGCACCGGGTGCTTGCACTGATGCAGGAATATGGCATATCGGCCCGGCTCACCTTCAGCAATTCGCTGCTCCGGGAAGAGCACCTTGCAGACCGGAAATGCAATGCCCTCTGTGCGCTGTTTGAAAAAGAAAACCGTGTGCAGAATGGTGTCATCGTCCATTCGGACCTGCTGCTGGACTACCTGAAAAGGCAGTATCCGGGCCTTTATTTCGTGTCCTCCACAACAAAAGTCCTTACAGATTTTCAGCAGCTCCGCGGAGAGACGGAACGGGAAGAGTTCCGCTATGTTGTGCCGGATTTCCGCCTGAACAAGTCGTTTGCAGAGCTGGATACCCTGCCGCAGGATCAGAAGGACAAGGTGGAATTTCTGTGCAACGAATGCTGCTGGTACGGCTGCCGGGACAGAAAGCGCTGCTACGAGAATGTCAGCCGCAAAAATCTGGGCGAGGACTGCCCGGACCACCGCTGCACAGCGCCGGGCGCACAGCAGGGCTATCGTTTTTCAAAGGCAATGGAAAACCCCGGCTTCATCGGGGCCGGGGATATCCGCAAAGTTTATCTGCCCGGCGGCTTTTCCAACTTCAAGATCGAGGGGCGGGGACTGGGCAGCGCGTTGATACTGGAATTTCTGCTTTACTACATGACAAAGCCTGAGTATCAGCTGCGCGTCCGGGAAGAAATTTATCTGGACAACATGCTGGATCTGTTCTGATGGCCCTGAGCCGCGTTCATATTTGCTTCCGTGATGCATCCTGCCGCCTTCGGGCGGCTTTTGTTTTAGGATGTACTGATTGACACCCTCAAAAGCATCCTGCAGGGAGGTGCAGCCTGCATTGTTCTCGGAACGCTATGTGGACCGTATGATCTCTTACCATGCAGGAATTTTCCGTTCCCTGATCGCAGGCGGCGAAATTCGGGATGAGGACCCGGATACATTGGCATGGATGTACGTTTCCCCGGTCATCACCCTGCTCAGTGTCTGCGACCGCCAGACGGAACGAGAAGCCGAAAGCCTTGAAAAGTTGGACGCCCATGTAAAGCTGTTCTTCCGTACCTTTAACATTGAACGAGGTGAAAAATGAAATCATCCGATGAATCAATACGAAGGGTGGTGTGAAATAATGGCTTCCAGCAAAGAATATCTTCATTTTATTTTGGAACAGCTATCAGATTTGGATGATATCTCGTATCGGTCTATGATGGGAGAATATATCCTTTATTATCGCGGTAAAATCGTCGGCGGAGTCTATGATGACAGATTGCTTGTAAAGAAAACAAGATCTGCTTTGGAATGTATGCCTGCGGCGGCATCATGGAGCCGGTGGCCGTCTGGGTACGCAAGGGCGGCGAGTGGGCCATCATCCACCGCTGCAAACGCTGCGGAAAGCTCAGCTCCAACCGGGTGGCGGCAGACGACAATCCCATGAAGCTCATGAGCATTGCCATGAAGCCCCTGTGCTCTCCGCCGTTCCCGCTGGACTATCTTGAGGAAATGACCGCCTTGATGGGCGGCGATGGACGGATGCGGTAAGCCGCAGCCAAAAACAAAAAGGTCGCTGTGTCGGAGAAGCGCTCTGCGGCACAGCGGCTTTTTACAACTTACTGCACTCATCATGGAACAATCGGGCGTTCTGTGCTATATTCTTTAAAGAGCCTTGAGTGGAGGAGATCCAAAGCATTGCTGCCGGGCAGATCACCGTCAACGGCACGGCAGACGGGAAAATGGAAGAAACTGTGCCGGAAAAGGCATAAGGATATAGGGGGACGCTTCGATGGAGTATATCCGAATCACAAAAGAAAACATCGACAAGGAACACATCTGTTGTGCCATGTCCGGCAAACAGAGCCTTGCCAAGAAGGAATGGCTTAAGCAGCGATTTGAGGAGGGGCTTGTTTTTTACCGCAGTGCGGAGCGCGGCAAATGCTTTATCGAGTACATCCCGGCAGAAAACGCATGGGTGCCCATTGAAGCGGCAGGCTGGCTTTATATCAACTGTCTGTGGGTCTCCGGCTCCTTGAAAGGGCACGGCTATTCCAGCGAGCTGCTGGAAGAATGCCTTCGGGATGCCAAGGCGCAGGGCAAAAACGGCGTTTGTATTCTGTGTGCAGAGGGGCGCAAACGAGAATTCCTTGCTGACCCAAAGTTTTTGAACCATAAGGGCTTTAAGGTTTCGGACATCTCCGATTGCGGCATCAACCTCATGTATCTGCCCCTTGCAGAGAATGCCCAGCCGCCAAAATTCAAGGCCTGCGCCAAGCATCCCAAGGTGGAGGAAAACGGCTTTGTCCTCTACTATACCGACCAGTGCCCCTACACCTATTATTGGGTGCCAAAGGTGCAGGAGGTTGCAAGGGAACACGGGATTCCGTTCAATGCCATCCACATCACCGAGAAAGAGACGGCACAGAATGTGCCCGCACCCGTCACAACATACGCGTTGTTCCGGGATGGGAAGTTTGTGACCCAGAGCATCCAGTCGGACAAGAAATTTTTGAAATTGGCGGCAGAATAATTCCATCAAGCAAAACGCCAGACGCTCAGACGCAGTGCAGCCCATAGAATTGGGGTGCGCTGCGTTTTTTATTTTGGAAGATAAAGAATAGGAGACCCTGCAATGAAAAAAATAAGGACGGCTTCGCTTCTCCTGCTTATGGTTCTGGGAACCGGGCTGGTGCTGATGGCTCCAAGGTGAAGGAAAAGCGGTTCCGTTATAGCTGCCATTATAATGTACGGCATCCGGGTCAATGCGATGGACAGTCCGGCTACGGTGTAACAAAACTGGACGCAATCGTAGAGAGTATCGTATGCACCAAGTTTTCGGAGATTTTAGAGTGTTCCAAAAGCAAGCTGCTTCAGGATATGCTTCGCAGGGACATGGAAGTAGCGCAGAAAGAAGTATCACGTGCAAAGAGTGAACTCGACCTCAAGGGCGACGAACGGAATGCATGCACTTTTTATATTTGGCATCAAGTTATAGATTGACAAGAGTACGCATACACGATAAACTTTATATAGTACCATGTGGATTAAAAGGAGACTCAACCATGAGTGTCAAGTATACTACCCCTGCTCAGCACAAGAGCAACCTCCGCAATGTGTATGGAACCTTTGCCATTGAGGGCATGACCATCAGCAAAGATACACGCAGCAACCTTGACCGCATTGGCAGCGGTCAGGCCAGCTATCAGCAGGTCGTGAATGAACTGCGCGCAAAGTACGCGAAGAAGGGCTGATTATGTTCTCAAAGTATGATGTCTACACCACAGTGCAGTCCATGTACTGCTACCCGGATACGGATGTTCTGATCAACAAGTTGAACATTCATGATAAAGCCGAACTCAAACAGGCCGAAGAAGAATTTACGGCTGTAAAACAGATGGCTCTGTTACAGGAGCCAATCAAGGGACGTTTTACCAAAACTCACCTATTTCGGATTCACCGCTTCCTTTTTGAAGATGTGTACCCGTTTGCAGGGCACATCCGCAAGGAGCAAATCAGCAAGGGCGACACGATGTTCTACCCGCCAGACCTGATTGACCGAGAATTAGAGCGGGTGTTCAAAACTATTCACTCCAAGAAGCTGCTTGCCGAACAGGATAAAGAAAAGCAGATTCAAAATCTGTCGCAGACGATGGCCGAACTGAACATCATCCATCCATTCCGTGAGGGAAATGGCCGTAGCACCCGTGAATTGATTCGCTGCATGGCGTTGGAATATGGTCTACATATTAACTGGGGCAACACTGATCGAGAGACTTTGATCAACGCTGCAATCGCTGCTGTAGATGATGATATGGCGTTCTGTGATGTTCTAAGACAGTGCGTTGAAACGGAAAACTAGCGAAAAACGCCCTGCCGAGATACGGCAGGACGTTTTGTTTTTTATGGACCTAGAGGGATTCGAACCCTTGACCTCTCGGATGCGAACCGAACGCTCTCCCAACAGTCTCGCTTTTGTGCACACCTTATGCAATGTGAGAAAAGAAAAATCAACGTATATTCGTCCATATGAAAGGCGCGGTCATGCTGATAGACTTTCTTGGTTGCAAGTATGGTCTCCAAGCCGCTGATTATCAAGATGAAGCTGTTTGGGGCGTAATATGGTTGGCGGACAAGTGAGCTACAGGCCCTTGAGATGTAACTCATATGGGGTTCAGATGTATCACATCCCAATTTACAATAAAATACGATGTACCGTAAAAGCGTAGCTTCTGTTTTGAATGAAATCTGCGCTTTTATTTCATTTTAAATATAGATTAAGAACAAAACAAGCTCCAAGAGACAGTAATCCGGGATTGACAGACATACTTATATTGAGTAAAATAACAATGAGTAACTATATTCTAGTGGAAGGGCGGTGATCTCTTGGCAACGGCTGATCAGGTTAAAAGTCTAATTAAGGCACATATTGAACAGGATGATGAGAGGTTTAAAACAATCACCCTTCAAATTGCAGCTAATGAAGCTAGGCATGGGCATGATACTTTTGCTCGTGAGCTTAAGCAGTATGCAGAAAAAATTGGTAAAGGAAAAAAGAACCTAATCCGATTGAATAACAATGGGAATGGAATGTTCCTCGTCACCTATCCTTCTGAGCGACTTTCGGATTTGGTTGTTTCCTCGGAAATTCAAGAACGGATAGAACGATTGCTCATAGAGTACCGAAATCGAAACAAGCTACAAAAGTATGGATTAAGCAATCGACGTAAAATTCTAATTGAAGGGCGTCCGGGAACAGGAAAAACATTTACGGCATCTGTGATTGCAGCAGAGCTAGATTTACCCCTTTATACAATTCAGATGGACAAAGTCGTTACCAAGTTCATGGGCGAAACAAGTACCAAATTGCGTCAGATTTTCGATAATATTTCAACTTCAACAGGAGTGTATTTTTTTGACGAATTTGATGCCATCGGTGCCGATAGAAGTTTGGACAATGAAGTTGGCGAGGCAAGAAGAATCCTAAACTCTTTTTTACAATTTATTGAGCAGGATACTTCGGACAGTATCATCATTGCAGCGACCAATAATCAAAAATTATTGGATCAAGCTCTTTTTAGACGTTTTGATGATGTTCTACATTATGCGATGCCAACAAGTGATGAAGTCAGAAGACTATTTGAAATTAGATTGGGGACGTTTGATAGTTCCTTTAAAGTATCTGATGAGACCATTCGCATGGCCAGCAAATTGAGCCATGCAGAAATCATTCGGGTGTGTGACGATGCTATTAAGAATTCTATTTTAATGAATGCAAAGATAGATAATGTGTATCTTTTAAAAATGCTTAAAGATCGAATAAATGCATATATAGCGAAGGAGGCATGATCTCGTGCCTGTAGAGAAACGCAATATTTTCCTTCATGAAACGCAGCATGCCTTACCGTATGTTTCAAAACGAAAAAGATCGGATGCATCGTTTCCTTGCCGCGAAAATCCAAAGGCGCACGCCGCTTTTATTCTTCAAAAACTTGAGGCCTGCAGACAGCAAGATTATGATCAGAAACAAGTAGCGGCTATTAGGCATAAAGAAGGAATCTATCTTGAATTTTCAGGTGCAGCAGGATACGATTTGCTTACAAAATCCTTTGACAATTATTCTTCAGGTATACGTCTGCTTAATGTACGCGAAGATGGGCAAGACGATGAAAAAATTGTTAGGGCCACTGTTTATGTTCCTGCAGAAAAAACAACATATTTCCTTGATAAAATCCAATCGTATTCAGAGTCGCTAGACACGCTAGAAGCCGGACAAAATCCCAAAAACGACAGTTTAGTTCGGAGTATTGAAGATGTAAAACTTGCTTTGCTCGAGGCGTTTTGGGTAGGAAAAGTAGAGGATATACCTTCTGATGTTCCAGCGTGGTGTGAAATATGGCTCCGATATGAAAAATCCGATCATGCAGCAGCGGAGCAAGATCTTTCTACATGCTGTGAAGAATTCGGAATAGAACTCAATTCAAAGTGTATTGTTTTTCCAGAACGAGTAGTTCGACTCGTCCGAGGTACGCGTACACAATTATCGATGCTGCTTGAGGGGTGCAATTATTTAGCTGAAATTCGTAGAGCACAAGAACCAACAAGTTTTTTTGATGAGTTAACTGGTTCTGAACAAAAAGAATGGGTAAACGATTTGTTATCAAGAACAGAATTTCATCCTTCAAGTGCTTCGGTATGCATTCTTGATACAGGTATAATGTATTCACATCCACTTCTTCAACCAGCGATTGATGAGAACAACGTACAAGCGGTTAACGACCAATGGGGAAAAAATGACCATAACGGACATGGAACCGAAATGGCTGGCGTTGCATTGTACTATGATCTCAAGGACAAATTAAGTACTTCTGACACAGTTGATGTGTATCACCATCTGGAATCTGTAAAAATTTTGCCTCCTCACGGAGAGAATGATCCAGACTTGTATGGTGCGGTGACCGGGCAAGCTGTATCTTTGGCGGAAATTTCCAATCCGAATGCAAATCGTAGCATTTGTATGGCAGTAACATCATCACAATATAATACTAACGATGGAAGTCCAACATCGTGGTCTGCTGCTGTAGACAACATTTCATCCGGTGTGGGTGAAGAAGATGCAAAGCGGTTATTTTTCATTAGTGCTGGAAATGTTGATCCTTCTGAAATGCACGATTCAGGTTACCCAAATGCCAATGAAGTACATGTCGTTGAGAGTCCCGGCCAAGCATGGAATGCTTTAACTGTTGGAGCATACACGAAAGATGTCTGTGTTGATGATGAGAACTACAGAGGTTTTACTCCTGTTGCAGATAATGGACAGCTTTCGCCGTATAGTGCTACTTCTTTGATGTTCTCTAAAAAATGGCCAATTAAGCCAGAGATACTTCTCAATGGCGGCAATATGGTGACAAACGGTACCGATTATGATTCGTGTGCAGATTTATCATTACTGACTACAGGCAAAAATCATTTGGTAAGGCCCTTTTCAACAATTTGGGCTACTAGTGCTGCTACTGCTCAGGCGGCATATATGGCTGCTCAGATATTTGCTGAATATCCCGATGCTTGGCCGGAAACGGTACGCGCACTATTAGTGCATTCAGCTCGCTGGACACCGCAAATGGAGCAGCAATTTTGTACAGACACAAGGAAATCCAGTGGTCGAAGACACCTGCTTCGCACATGTGGATATGGGGTTCCTGATCTTGAACGAGCAATTCAATGTGTAGACAATTCTGTGAATTTAATTATTCAAGAAGAAATGCAGCCATATGAAAAAGCGAATGGAGTACCTCAAATGAAAGAGATGCATTTGCATCAAATTCCATGGCCTTCAGAGGTACTTCAATCACTTGGAACAGTTGAAGTTGAGATGCGCGTTACTCTGTCGTACTTTGTTGAACCCGGCCCCGGAGAAAAAGGCTGGAAAGATCGTTACCGTTATCCTTCTTGTGGACTTCGTTTTGATGTCATCAATAGCAATGAGACAATAGAAGATTTCAAGAAAAGAGTTAACGTAAAGATGCGTGGAGATGATAAGGCTGACAGCGGTGACGGTAGTAGCGGTAGTGAGCGTTGGTTTCTTGGTTCGGACAATCGAGATGTCGGCTCCATTCATTCAGACTTTATTAAAGCAACTGCAGCAGAACTAAGCCAAGCAAAGTATTTGGCCGTCTACCCTGTAGTTGGATGGTGGAGAGAACGAAGCTACTTAGGAAAAGTTGAAAGTAAAATCAGATATTCCTTAATCGTATCTATTTCTACTCCGGATGTATCTGTGGATCTGTACACCCCAATTGTTGCACAGATTAATAATCCAATCGAAGTGGAAATCCCAACAGAATAACACCCTTATATAAAAGCGCAGCTTCTACTCTCAATGAATGGAAGCTGCGCTTTTATTTTTACCCACAAAACATTTCAAAAGGAGAATGCCGATGGATAAAGACTTTATGCTGAACTACTACGACAAAATGGTACGTCCAATATGGACGGAGCTGATGAAGACACCTCGCTATCAGAGGGTGGCTTGCGAACACGACAAGCTCGAACGTGAGTTCCGGCGACTGTTGGATGAAAAACTGGGGCGGAAATATCTTGAACTGGACGATGCACTGTTCCGGGTGATGGATGACATCGCAGAAGCTATGTATATGAAAGGTGCCGCAGATCGTGAGTTGATGATCCGTTAATATAATGAGTTACGACTACTTCTATGGTCAGTCGGGCGAATTGTTCGCCTATTTTCGCATCCCCAAGGCACTGTTCCAAGACCACCGCTTCCGGCAGCTCTCCACCGATGCCCGGACACTGTACGGCATTCTACTGGACCGCATGAGCCTGTCTGCAAAGAACGGCTGGCTGGACGAGCAGGGGCGGGTATATATCATCTACACCGTCCGGGAAGTGCAGGAATCCCTCTGCTGCGCCGAGCACAAGGCGGTCAAGCTGTTCCGGGAACTGGAACAAGCCGACCTCATCGAGCGTAAACGCCGTGGTCTGGGCAGACCCAGCCTGATCTACGTCAAGGACTTTTCGTCTGGACTGCCAAAAGCGCAAGTACAGAATTGCCCAAACAGCAATTCTGGTGCTGCCGAAAGCGCAATTCTGGTGCAGCCAAAACCGCAAGCAAATAAGACTGATAAGAATAAAACTGAGTGGAACGATCCTGACCCTATCTATTCCGGGGGCATCCGGGAGCAGCTTGAGGATTATTTTTATCAGGCATTGGAGGTAGACCTTCTGCTCCGGCTCTGCCCAGACGATGAGGACACCATCTACCAGATCGTGGACTTGCTTGTGGACACCTATTCCACAAAACGCAAGATGTTGCGGATCGCCGGAGATGACAAGCCTGCCGAGGTGGTACGCAGTCGACTGAAAAAGCTGAACGCCGACCACATCCGTTTTGTGCTGGATTCTCTGGCAGAAAACACCGCCCCGGTGCGGAACATGAAGCAGTATCTGCTGGCAATGCTCTACAATGCGCCCACCACCATGAACCTCTACTATCAGAACAAAACGAACCACGACTTTGCGCGCGGTTCACCGAAAGCGGGGTGATGTTATCGCAAAGAAAGCTACGATTATCGCAGTCACCAATCAAAAAGGCGGTGTAGGAAAAAGCACCACCTGTGAGAATCTGGGCATCGGGCTGGCAATGGAGGGCAAAAAAGTTCTGTTGGTGGATACCGACCCGCAGGGGTCGCTGACCATCAGCATGGGCTGGCAGCAGCCCGATGAACTGCCCACCACCCTTTCCACCCTGATGCAGAAAGCCATGAACGACCAGCCCATCCAGCCCGGCGAGGGCATTCTGCACCACGCAGAGGGCGTTGACCTGATTCCAGCAAACATTGAACTGGCAGGGCTGGAAGTTGCCCTTGTGAACAGCATGAACCGGGAAAAGATGCTGAAGCAGGTGCTGGACAGTGCCAAACGGGAGTACGATTTTATTCTGTTGGACTGTATGCCCTCGCTGGGGATGCTCACTGTTAATGCACTGGCGGCGGCAGACGCTGCCCTGATTCCCGTGCAGGCGCAGTACCTGTCTGCGAAAGGCTTGGAACAGCTTTTGCAGACCGTGCAGAAGGTCCGGCGGCAGATCAACCCGAAACTGAAAATCGATGGCATTCTGCTGACCATGACCGACAGCCGCACCAACTACGGAAAACAGATTAGCAATCTGATCCGGCAGGCATACGGAAAACACCTGAAGGTGTTTGAGCAGACCATTCCCCGTTCCGTCCGTGCGGCAGAAACCAGTGCGGCAGGCAAAAGCATCTTTGCCTATGACCCCAAGGGCAAGGTGGCAGAAGCCTACAAATCTCTTGCAAAGGAGGTGCAGGCGGATGCCGATCGACAGCGGAAACTTAGCTCTGAAAGGGTTAGATGATCTCTTTTCCACCGAGGAGAACCGACAGGAGGAACAGCGGGAGCAAGTGCAGCAGATCCCCATGCAGCGGATGTTTGAGGACGGCACCTGCCGTGTCCGTCCCGGCTACTACACCCGCACCATCCAGTATCAGGACATCAATTACCAGCTCGCCCAGCAGGAGGACAAGACCGCCATTTTCGAGGAATGGTGTTCCTTCCTCAACTTTTTCGACAGCTCCATCAAATTTGAACTGTCCTTTGTGAACATGGCAACCGACAGCACCGAGTTTGAGAAAAGCATCCGCATTCCGTTCCAGAAGGACGGCTTTGACGATGTTCGTGCCGAGTATTCCCAGATGCTGCGCCAGCAGCTTGCCAAGGGCAATAATGGTCTGACCAAGACCAAATTCATCACCTTTGGGGTGGAGGGCGAAAGCATGGCACAGGTCAAGCCCCGGCTCGACCACATCCAGAACGATCTGCTGAACAACTTCCACCGGCTGGGTGTGCAGGCAAAACCCCTGAATGGTGCCCAGCGGCTGAAACTCATGCACGATATGTTCAACATGGACGGCGCATCCAAGTTTCACTTTGACTGGAAAGACCTTGTGAAAAGCGGGCTGTCCGTGAAGGATGCCATTGCGCCCACCGCCTTTGCTTTCAAGAACAGCCGTACCTTCCAGATGGGCGGCATCTATTGCGCCGCCAGCTTTCTGAGCATCACGGCCTCCGACATCAGCGACCAGCTTTTGAAGGATTTTCTGGATATGGATTCGTCCCAGATCGTCACCATGCACATTCAGAGTGTCGATCAGAACCGTGCCATCAAGACCGTCAAGCGCACCATCACGGAACTGGATCGCAGCAAGATCGAGGAACAGAAGAAGGCAATCCGTGCCGGATATGATATTGACATCATTCCGTCGGATTTGGCGACCTACGGCAGAGATGCCAAGGCTCTTTTGAAGGAATTGCAGAGCCAGAACGAGCGGATGTTCCTTGTCACCTTTCTGGTGCTGAACACCGGGCGCACGGAACAGGAACTGGAAAACAACGTTTTTCAGGCATCCAGCATTGCACAGAAGCACAACTGCAACCTGTGCCGACTGGATTTCCAGCAGGAGCAGGGGCTGATGAGCAGCCTGCCGCTGGCAGACTGTCAGATCGAAATTCAGCGGGGACTGACCACCAGCAGTACCGCCATCTTCATTCCGTTCACCACACAGGAACTGTATCAGTCCGGCAAAGAAAGCCTGTATTACGGTCTGAACGCCCTGTCCAACAACCTTATCATGGTGGACCGGAAGAAGCTGAAGAACCCGAATGGTCTGATCCTCGGAACTCCCGGCTCTGGAAAGTCTTTCAGCGCGAAGCGTGAAATAGCTAACGCCTTTCTGGTCACAGATGATGATATTATTATCAACGACCCGGAAGGCGAATACTCGCCGCTGGTGAATCGTCTGAAGGGTCAGGTCATCAAAATCAGCCCCAACAGCACCCAGTTCATCAACCCCATGGACATCAACGCCAACTATTCGGAGGAAGATAATCCGCTTTCCCTGAAAGCTGACTTTATTCTTTCTTTGTGTGAACTGGTGGTGGGCGGCAAGGAAGGGCTGCTGCCGGTGGAGAAAACCGTTATCGACCGCTGTGTGCATCTGATCTACCGCAAATATTTTGCGGACCCCTGCCCGGAGAATATGCCCATCCTTGAGGACTTGTACAACGCCCTGCTCCAACAGGACGAGAAAGAAGCCCACCATGTTGCCACGGCTCTGGAGATCTACGTCAAGGGTAGTCTGAACCTGTTCAACCACCGCACGAATGTGAACGTCAATAACCGCATCGTCTGCTACGACATCAAGGAACTGGGCAAGCAGATGAAGAAGCTCGGTATGCTCATTGTGCAGGATCAGGTCTGGGGGCGTGTCACGGCAAACCGCAGCAGCGGCAAGTCCACCCGGTATTATATGGATGAGATGCACCTCCTCTTAAAAGAGGAGCAGACCGCCGCTTATTCCGTGGAGATCTGGAAGCGTTTCCGCAAGTGGGGCGGTATTCCCACAGGGCTGACCCAGAACGTGAAAGACCTGCTTTCTTCCCGTGAGGTCGAGAATATTTTTGAAAATTCGGACATGATCATCATGCTGAATCAGGCGGCGGGAGACCGGCAAATTCTCGCAAAGCAGCTCAACATCAGCCCCCATCAGCTTTCCTACGTCACCCACTCCGGCGAGGGCGAAGGGCTGCTGTTCTTCGGTAACGTGATCTTGCCGTTTGTTGACCGATTCCCCACCGATCTGGAACTCTACCGCATTATGACCACCAAGTTGGGTGAAGTCTCGGAGGGCGTGCAGAAATGAGTGAACCGAAGCTGAACATCAAAGAGGAAACGTCCGCAAAAAAGACCCGTTCTCCCCCGAAAAAAGCCAAGGTAGAGCAGACGGTGCCCAAAAAGAAAAAGCTGAAAACCGATGCAGATAAAGCTGCGGAAAAGGCACAGCATCTGCGGTTTGGCAAGGCGGAACTGACCCCGGACGAGTTGAGCCGGTTGAGCAAGGCGCAGAAGCGTGAAATGTACGCCGCCCATGCCGTCCGCTCTGCGGTGCACCGGGAAGTTGACCAGTACGAGGATGAAAACGTCGGTGTGCAGGCTCTGAACGAGGGCGAAAAGGCGG
Source organism: Faecalibacterium sp. AF27-11BH (assembly GCF_003603005.1). Taxonomy (NCBI): domain Bacteria; kingdom Bacillati; phylum Bacillota; class Clostridia; order Eubacteriales; family Oscillospiraceae; genus Faecalibacterium; species Faecalibacterium sp. AF27-11BH. The sequence continues at coordinate 7,638 of NZ_QVGS01000006.1, read as the reverse complement.
CAGGAAATGTCCGTGATATTTCCAAAAGCCGCTATGCCCGGAAGCTCAAGAAGAAAGCCAAGATGCAGGGCAAGAAGGGTGCCAAAACCGCCAAATCTTCCGCATCGGAGCCGACTGCGGCACAAGATGCAGGTGCATCCGGTACCGGCGAGGGCGGCTCCAACTGGCTTTCACGTTGGAAACAGCGGCAAGAAATTCACAAAAGCTATTATACCGCCGCCCGGTCGGGCACGGCGGCGCAGACCGCAGGCGGCAAGGCGGCATCCAACGGTGCATCTGCTGCCCGGTCCGGCGTGGAACAAGCCGTAGAAAAAGGTAAAACCGCCGTCAGCACTGCCGTAAAGGGGCTGATGAATGCCGCCAAGGGCAACGCACACGTTCTGGTGATCGTGGGCGTTTTTCTTTTGCTCATCCTCATGGTGATGTCTGGCTTTTCCTCCTGCGGCATCCTCTTTTCGGGCGGTACACAGGTATCCGGACAGACCATTTACACCGCAGAGGACCGGGACATCCGGGGAGCCGAAACCGACTACAAGAAGCTGGAAAAGGAACTGGATTGAGGGCAAAGCAGCTCTCCACCTGTGAGCGCATTGCCGCACAAAACGGCGTTGGGGCGGCTACCGTAAAGAGAGCAGAGAAGTATGCCAAAGGCGTAGACGCTGCGGAAGATGCGGTCCCCGGTGCAAGAGAGGAAATCCTGACCGGGCGCATCAAGGCAACGGATGCAGAAATCACCGCCTTGGCAAAAACGCCAAAGGCAGAAATTCCTGCTGCTCTTGCAGAATTGCGGAAGCCAAAGCAGGAACGTCAGCCCCGAAAAGCCGAAACCGCTTCTTCAAAACAAACACTTTCTGAAATCAGCAAAAGCATCCAAGGGCATCAACGCCAGCTTACTACCGAAGAAAGAACCTCTCTGAAAGCATCCATTGACAACCGCTATCAGGAACGAGCCGTTGCAAACGGTTCCCTGATGATGTGCGAAGTGCAGGGTGCGAAAGAGGACTTCATTCGCCGCTGGAATAGCATTTTCAAAGAATACCCGGATGTTTTTGAAGATTCGGACTGCCGCAAGACCATTCACGACCTAATAGAAGATACGATACAGTATCTTTTGACTGTAAAGGAGAAAACGCTATGATGCTTTCTAACCTGAACCTTTCCAGCCTGCCGGAGTGCAACTTTGAGGTGCGGTACGTTGACAGCATTCTGCTGAATCCCTGCGCCGAATATCAGCGGCTGCTCCGCATGGGCAAGGTTGCACGAATCGCAGCAAACTTTTCGGAGTACATCGCCAATGAGCCGAAGGTCAGCTACCGGGATGGCCGCTACTTCGTCTTTGATGGTCAGAACACCATTGAGGCACGGAAAACGTGCAACGGTGGGCGTGACCTCCCGATTCGCTGCAAGGTATTCTACGGCCTTTCTAAAGAGCATGAAGCTCTGCTGTTTGCTGTGCAGACAGGCATTTCCAGCGAACTGACCGCTGGTGAACAGCTTCGTGCCAAACTGGTGGCACACGAAGAAAACGCCTGCGATTTTGTTTCGGTAACGGAGGACACAGGCGTTCGGTTTGCACTGGATGGGATTCGTGCCCCGTGGAAAATCTACTGCATCCGCTCGGCTTACTACATCTACAAGAGCTACGGTGCATCACTTTACCGTGAAATGCTGAGCGTTCTCGTAGACGCTTGGGGTGGCGATTCGGATTCGTTCCTGTCGGGCATCCTGCATGGCATGGCTCGTTTTCTGGCTCTGTATCAGGGCGAATACAGCCGGGAACGGCTGATTTTCCGGCTGCGCACAGTGCATCCCAAGACTATCACCCGGTTGGCACAAAACGACACTGGCAATGTGGCAGACCGCCACATGAAACAGATCCTGTCCATCTACAACGGTGCTGGCCGTACCCACAATTTGCCCTGCAAGCGGTGATGAGCATGATCCCAGTCAACCGAAAATTTTTGCGCGGTGATATTTACTACGCCAATCTGGAGCCGCACCTTGGCTCCGAGCAGGGCGGTATCCGCCCTGTGGTCGTGGTGCAGAACAACACCGCAAACTGCTATTCGCCCAACCTCATTGTTGCGCCTGTCACATCCAATACTGCAAAGAAGCCCGATCACCAAGCCCACGTTCTTGTGGACGGTAATCGGGCTTTTTTGCAGCCCTCTATGATCTTGGCAGAATCTGTCCAGACCATCAGCAAGGGACGGCTGATCCGCCCGATGGGGCGGTTGAGCATCCCGGAACTCATTCGGCTCAATTATGCGCTGCTCTATCAGCTCGATCTGAACGAATGGGTATGGAGAAAGGAGGCCTATGAACGCTATCTGCGATACCACCGCTAAATCGGAAACTCTTTCCGTCAAAGGCTGCAAAGTCAAGATCACCTATGCGCCTGCGGATACGGACTGTCTGGATGCGATCCAGAAGCTGCTGCAAACCACCATCCTGCGCACGGCAGGGCACACCGCTGCCTGACATCCTTGTGTTCCTTGAATGCGTGAGATAAGATAAAATCGAACTGAACCTTGAAAACAAAATATGGACGAAACACGTTTGATTTTTCCTTTCTCACTCAAAGAAAGAGAGATTGAAATGAAAAAACGTGTCTATACCTTATACCGTGTTTCGACCAAAGGACAGGTCGAGAAAGACGACATCCCCATGCAGAAAGAAGCCTGCCGCAACTTTGCAGAAAGTCAGGGCTGGGAGATCGTCAAGGAATTTTCCGAAAAAGGCGTTTCCGGCTTTAAGAAGTCTGCCAAAGACCGTGATGAACTCCAGAAAATCCAACAGGCTGCGATGGAAGGCAAGTTTGACATTCTGCTGGTGTTCATGTTTGACCGCCTCGGCCGCCGTGATGATGAAACGCCCTTTATTGTGGAGTGGTTCACCAAGCAGGGCATCGAGGTCTGGAGCGTGAACGAAGGACAGCAGCGGTTTGACACCCATGTGGACAAGCTGATGAACTACATCCGCTACTGGCAGGCATCCGGCGAAAGTCTGAAAACCTCTGTCCGTACCCGGACAAGGCTGGAACAGCTCACCGGGGAAGGTCACTACACGGGCGGCACCGTGGCTTTTGGCTACAAGCGTGTCCGCCTTGGCCGGGTAAACAAGAAGAATCAGGAAGTCTGCGACCTTGTGATTGATGAAGCGGAAGCTGAGATCGTCCGGCTGATTTTCCACAAGTACGTTTATGAGGGCTACGGCGCACAGAAGTTGAGCCACTATCTTTATGAACAGGGAGTCGTAGGACGGAACAACAAAAACATTCCCAACACCAGTATCGTTCGGATAATCAAGAACAAAGGATACACGGGGTACCTCATCAACGGTGCGGTGGAGACGGAGTGTCCGCAGCTCCGCATTATCGAACCAGAACTGTTCGAGCAGGCACAGGAATTGCGGCAGGCACGCACCTGTGAGCGTGGCGGCACTTCACTGGGCACCAGCTCCAAAGCCCTTTTGACCGGGTTGGTTTACTGCGGTCACTGCGGCAACCGCTTGAGCCTGACCAGCAGCGGACGGACACACACCTACGCCGATGGGCAGTCTGGCTACGGCGTTTCCAAGCTGGATTCCATTGTAGAAGAAGTTGTCCGGCAGATCTTCGCACAGTTCCGCGAGGTTTCCCGGAAAAAGCTGCTGGAATCGGTCAAAAACAACGATGCCGCTCGCATCCAGAAGAAGATTAAGAAAATTCAGAAAGATTTGGAAGCCAAGCAGAAAGAGCTGGACGACCTGAAAGCCGAAACTATTCTGGTTATCCGGGGCGTGAGTGCCTTGGACAAAGAACTGCTCGGTACACTGGTGGCCGAAGCGAAAGACGCGCTGGAGACCCTTGAAAAGCAGCTTGTTCAGGCGCAGGAAGAATACGAAGAAGCCACCAAAACGGCAAAGCGCAGCAACTACATCTGCAACGAGCTGTTTACATGGGCGGATGTTTACGACACCGCCAACCACGATGAACGCCGCGCCATTTTGCAGCAGTTCATCAAGGAGATTCGCGTCCGAAAAGACTATGAGATCTCGATTACGCTGAACGCCAGCTTCAATCAAGTGGAGCAGCTCAAGGCTGTGTCAACCTACGATGGTGCGGAGATTTTTGAAGAAATTTCCGAGAAGGGGGCATAAAAGCGATGTGCTTGCCCGCAGAACTCTGCAAAATGCAAAGAAAGAAGCGTGAAACCGATGGATTTTCAAAAAGTACATTGATGACCCCGCCCGGTTTGCATCCGACTTCAGGGTTCGGAGCCCGGCACGGTCCGCCAAAGTTTTTTGGACATAAAAAACGCCGCATCGTACAAAACGATGCGGCAGATTGGTGGAGCGAAGCAACCCAAATCCGAACCATTGCCCTCTGGGGCACCTTTGGCGGCAATTTCATCGAAAGTGATGGTTTTTGTGCCGTCTTTGTAGTTGAATGTAATCAAAAATTTTTCATCATAGAGATAAACGGAATTCACGAATGTATTGATGAGCGTTTCCCGGTGGCTTTTCACGTTCGGGTCGAGCTTGCGGAACCGGGTTAGCCAGAAATGAACCTGATTTTCGCTTAACCGTGGCCGAGCGATTTTTTCTTCGGCAATCCGAATCTCAAGTTCTTTCTGCTGGGCTTCCAGCTTTTCCAAACGCGATTTGGTGGAGTTGGTCAGCACACCTGCTTGGATGGCGTTCAGCATATTCTCAATGCCGTTCTCCACCTCGCGCATCTGCTTTTCCAGCAAAGGAAGCGTGGTGTTTTCCTGATCCTGCAACTCCATGACTTCTGCAACGATGGCATCAATCACGGCATCGTCCTGAATCAGCTTCATGGTTTCAGCTATGACCAAATCTTCCAGCCACTCTTTACGGACGGTCTTTTTCTTGCAGGTCTTGAAACGCTTCGCGGTGGCGCACTTATAATAATGATGAACGATCTTGTTTCTACCCGTACCGCACTCGCCGAACATCATCGCGCCGCACATTCCGCAGAACAGCTTGGTGGTGAGCAGATAATCATCCTCGGCCTTGTGGCGGGCAGGAGCGCGGCTGTTCTTTTTGATTTTCAGCTGCACTTCCTCAAACAAATCCTTGTCCACGATGGCCGGGATGCTGTCGGGCATCACAATGTCCTTGAAGTGGTTTTCTCCGATGTACCGTTTGTTCGTCAGCAGCGTCTGAACACTGTTGTAGGTAAACTTCTGGTTGCGGTTGGTGGTCACGCCGCTGTCGTTCAGCCAGTTCATCAGTTCCTTCATGGTCGCACCATCGTTGTACCGCTGAAAGGCTTCCACCACAAAGGGAGCTTTCAGTGGGTCGACTTGAAAGAACTTCTCCTCATCCACCTTAAAACCAATGGGAATCGTGCCGCCGTTGTACTTCCCCTTCAGAACATTCTCGGTCATGCCGCGCACAACTTTTTCAGAAAGTTCTGCCGAGTAGTATTCAGCCATGCCAGTGAGCATACTCTTGACCATGATACCCGCAGGGCTGTCAGAGATAGGCTCCGTGGCAGATACCAGCTTGACATGATTTCGTTCCAACTGGTACTCATAGTGGGCCGAATCATAGCGGTTTCGGGCGAAACGGTCGAGTTTCCAGACCAGCACAATGTCAAACAACCGTTTCTCGCTGTCCTTGATCATCTGCTGGAAGTCCGGGCGGTTATCGGTTTTGGCGGAAAGGGCACGGTCAATGTAGTGTTTGACCACAGTGATGCCGTTCTTTTCGGCGTAGGCCGTACATTCACGAATCTGGCCTTCGATGGATTCTTCGCGCTGGTTATCGCTGGAATAGCGAGCATAAATCACGGCGGTCATGCAAACACCCCTTTCACTTCATTCTCCGCAGGCGGCGCACAAGATCGGATGCACTATACAGCACACGGGCTACCGACACCGCATCCTCGCTCACGATGTAGAACACCGAGTAGTTATCCACCAGCATCTGCCGCAGCCCTTGAGTGCGCTCCGGCTCACTTTCCACTAGCGCACAGCGCTCTGGCAGGATGTTCAGGGATTGGATGGCTTCTGCAATACGATTATACTGCCCCATAGCCGTGTTAGGTTCCATCAGACGGTCAGCAATATAGCTGTAAATCTGCTCCATATCGCTGAGGGCCGCATGGGAAATTTTCACGTCATACTGCTTCATCTGTGCTGTTCCCTGAACTGTGCGAATGCGCTTGCGGCATCCACGGTGTCACCGTTCTGTATTTCCTTGATGCCCACCTGCAAGGCTGCATGGAGCTGGTCATCGGTCATAGTGTCAGCGTTCAGCGCCGCAGGAGCTTTCGGCAGGGATAGCGAGAAAGGAATGCCGCCAGTCAGTGTGATCTGGCGCAGGTACATATCAATGGCAGTTGCCATCGGGATGCCGAGCTGCTTCAGCACATCTTCGGCCTGTTGTTTGACAGTAGGGTTGACACGAAGATTGAGCGTCATCGTTTTTTCCATGGTTATCACCTCAGTTTTATTGTAACGTATTTTGCGTTGCGAGTCAATCAAGCGCGAAGCCGCTATTGAAATTCTCTGTATTGCACAATATATTCGTCATTAAATTGTTTAAAGCGCAGAATATTCATTCGTTAGAATAAATCTTTGGAGTACGCCCAGTTTGTGCTGGGTGGTGAGATTGAGCATTATCTCTCACTCAGCTGTGACCATAGCAGATTTAGAGGATTGACCTTTAATTAGAGTATTCTAAACAGACCCAACAGCCCCCTACTTGCAGTTGTTGCAAATAGGGGGCGATTGATTTGTTAATGCTTCGGTCCGAACTGCACCAATTTAGATGTGCAAATCATTAGAACACATAAGGCCGATTCTATATGTTTCTGAATTACTACCAATAAAGCTTTGTGATACTGAAAGGATGCGAAGTTTCGATTTTACACCGTTGAATTTTAGAATCACATAATATTCTTTGCTTTTTGAAATATTTCTGCAAATCATTTCATATATCGTATTAGATTTGCACAAAAAACTTATTAAAAAGCTGTTTCTGTCTTCAAGCATTTCATTGTCAACAAAAATATCAGCCTGTATTACTACCCCTTCAAGTTCAATTTCACCACGATAAGTACGAAATTGGGGAATATCAGTATTTTCCATATAGGACCCCTTTATAACGGTAATCACTTCAAAAAATCAAGTGTACCAATAATAGCACGATCATAATTCCTGCCGTGATTTTGATCTTAGGAGAGAACTCCTCTTTTTGAAATTGCTCTTTCTTAACAAGAGAGAGAATCATCTCCCCTACAACTGAAATCGACAAAACCAGCCCAAATGCTTTCGTTGATAAAATGTCCGGGTTAATCATCATAACCACCCACAAAAGTACAAACCATTCGAAAAGTACTATACGCAATAAATTTCTCTTTATTGTCCATATCTCAGTTTTTCAGATTGGATTATTTATGGTCTTTGATATTTTTTATAACAACAAAAACTATTATGAGAACGCAAATGCTTCCACTTGATAAGCAAAGGAATTTATCTTCTCCCCTTAGAACGCCCACAGCACTTCTCATTTTCCAATAATATAAATCGTAAGATAAGCTCATTATTGCAAATGTAAGAAGACCATAGTATGCTTTCTTCATTTTCTATACCTTCTTTCACTACTGCCCACATTGCTGGAAATATC
>NZ_QVGS01000005.1:0-161225 GCF_003603005.1 Faecalibacterium sp. AF27-11BH | reverse complement strand
TATAATACCACACCCCCGCCTCCTTGTCAACACTTTTTGACAGATTTTTTCCATTCTTTTTTGCGTGCACCCCAAAACAGCAGCAGGCCGCAGGAAAAACTACGCCGCAGCTGCATTGCAGCTGCGGCGGCAAAAGCGGAAGAGTCCTCTCCCGGAACTATTCAGGTTTTCAGGATCTTCGCAGGGTCAGCCAGACTGCAGCAGCCAGCATGGGCAGCATTCCGATCAGGCCAATGGGTGCCGGCCCCAATACATTGTAATAGCTGTCTGCCGGGTTCGTCAAAACCACAAACAGCGCTGCCACCGCATTGAATGCGCCGTGTGCGATGGACGGAACCCAGATGCACCCGGTCTTTTCATAGAGCCAGTCCAACAGGGTATTGAGCGCAAAGCAGACTATGCACCACACGAAAAGGCCCAGCACTGGCGCACCCAAGTAGTTGGTGCCGTATTCGTAGCCCACCAGCAGCATCAGCGGCCAGTGCCAGACACCCCAGATCACGCCGCCCAGCAGGCGGCCGTTGAGCAGGCCGAGCTGCTTCTTCAGGTGGGGCATCATATACCCGCGCCAGCCGGCTTCCTCGCCCAAAGCTGCGAACATATTGATGACCGGAGCCAGCGTGACCGCGAACAGGCCTGTTTCCAGCATGTAGCTGAGGTTGGATACGCCCAGCTCCCTGCGCAGGGTCTGAGCGTCCATCTCGCCGCCGTAGGCCGCTGCCAGCCAGCTGCCGGAGAGGTCCAGTCGATGCGGGAACACCGCAAAGTAGAGCACTGCGGCCAGCACCGTAAATACCGCCGGGCCGAACCACGCCGCCAGCCAGTAGCGGCGCTTGCCCTGCACCTTCCAGACGATGCCGGTGGGCTGGCGCAGAAAGACCTTTTGCACCACCAGCACCGCCAGCAGCGGGCAGAGCATGGTGGCGACCAGCGCCAACTGATACAGCACGGCATTCTGCTTTTGCAGCAGCGCCATGCAGCCGCCGACCTGACACAGCCATGCCAGACCAAATGCTAACAGGAAATAAAGGCCGAAGCCCTGCTTTTCTTTTGTGGTCATACGAACTTCACCGCCGTTCCATAAGCAATGACCTCTGCCGCGCCCTGCATGACGCTGGCGGAAGCGTAGCGCATCCCTACAACTGCATCCGCTCCAAGGGCCTCTGCATCCTTGACCATGCGTCCTGTGGCGATCTGCCGGGCTTCGGTGAGCATATCCGCGTAGTCGGTCACTTCACCGCCCACCAGCGTGCGGAACCCCGCCATCAGATCGTGGCCCAGATTGCGGCTCTGTACCGTGCTGCCGCGCACCACGCCCAGCGCTTCCAGCTTTTTGCCGGGCACCTCGTTAATAGTTACGATAAGCATCTTCTTCTCCCTTCCCGATCTCTTCAATGCGTTCCAGCAACACCTTCAGCGTGCCCACGATGCACCCCACCGGGATGCCGAACAATACGATGAGCAGCGGCAGCGGCGGCGCTTCCTGCGGGTCGCTGTAAAAGGCCCACGCCATCGTTGCGATCACAAAAGCCATCAGCGCCACAAAAAGGGCAGCGCCGATGCAGGCACCGCGGATGCGCTCGCCTTTTCGGTCTGTGCGTTCAATGTTCACAAAGGTCACTCCCTGTTCCTCCCGTGCAGCAAGGCGCGCAAGCGTCTGCTCCACATCCAGTTCTTCAAGGTTTCCGGAAGCCTTTTCCAATACGGTACAGAAGCCGATGGCTTCATCCAGATCCTTGCGGCGGGTGCTCAGACGTTCCAGCTGCTGGGCCATTCCCTCGGCCAGCGTCTTCTGCCCTTCCAGCATTTCCCGGATCTCGGCCAGCGGCACATCCAGCTTGCGCAGCAGCTTGATGCGGCGCAGGCGTTCCACGTCCGCCTGCGAGTAGCTGCGGTAGCCGTTGCCCGGCTCGCGGCTGGGGGTAATGAGCCCCTCCTCCTCGTAAAAGCGGATGTTCTTTTTGGTCACGCCCACAGCGGCTTCCACTTCGTTGATCTTCATGGTTCCGGTGCCTCCTTACGTGCCTATGTTACACCTTCCAGAAAGGGGAAGGTCAATAGATTTTAATAGAAAAGTGAGACTCCCCCAGTCTGCTTCGCAGACAGCCCCCTCGGAGATGGGGCCTTTGGCAAAACATAAAACTTTGCCGCACTGCCAAAGGCTCCCTCCTTGAGGGAGCTGGCGAGCGAATGCGAGACTGAAGGAGTTCTTATTTTATCAGAAGTAGCACTTGATCTGGAACCGGTCGGCGCTATCCTGCTTTTTCTCCACCACAATGTGCTCATGGTTGAAGTCGAAGTGCACCGGGGTGCACAGGTCGGTATTGCGGGTCAAGCGCAGCAGTTCCTGCACCCGCTTTTTCTCCTCCGGCACATAGAACAGGTAGCTCACGCCCTCCTTTTTGGCACGGCCGGTGCGGCCGATGCGGTGGGTGTAATGTTCGTTCTCACTGGGCACATCGTAGTTGATCACGGCATCCACATCCGAAACATCTATGCCGCGGGCGGCAACGTCGGTGGCTACCAGAATAGCCAGCTTGCCGTCCCGGAAGTTCTTCATGATCTGGTTGCGCTCCTTCTGGGAGAGGTCGCCGTGGAGGCAGTCCACCGAGAAGCCCAGCCGTGCCAGCTGGTTGGCCAGAGTGGCAGTGTTGAACTTGGTATCGCAGAACACCATCACCCGCTTGTAGTTCTCACCAATGATGATCTGTGCAAGGTCGGAAAGCTTGTTGCGGCCGGAGGTCTCCAGCATATACTGGGTGATCTTGGGCTGGCTTTCTTCCTTGGGCTGGACGGTGATCTCCTCGGCGTTGTGCTGGTACAGCCAGCCGATGTCCATTACCTCGCGGCTGATGGTGGCCGAGAACATGGAGAGGGACTTGCGGGCCTTCATCATTTCAATGATATGCCGCACATCCTTATAGAAGCCCATGTTCAGCATTTCGTCGGCCTCGTCCAGCACGATCTGGGTCACATGGGAGATATCAATGGAATGGTGCTTGTAGTGGTCCATCAGACGGCCCGGCGTTGCCACCACGATCTGGCAGCCCTCGGCAAGGCGCTTTGCCTGCTTTTCCATGTTGGCACCGCCGTACACGCAGGCCACCTGCACTTCGGGCATAAAATAGGTCAGCTCTTCCAGCTCCTGCGCGATCTGCTGGGCCAGCTCCCGGGTGGGGGCCATGATCACGGCCTGCGGATACTTGTTTTCCGGTAAGATATGCTCCGCCACCGGGATGCCGAAGGCACAGGTCTTGCCGGTGCCGGTGGGGGCTTTTGCGATCACGTCATAGCCCGCCATCATGACGGGGATAGTCTTTTCCTGAATTTCGGTCATTTCGGCAAAGCCCATGCGTTCCACGGCCTTGTGGATGGCATCGCTGCACTGCAACTCACTGTAAAGCATCTGATTCTCCGTTCCTTTGTCATTTTATATTCTGAACCCAGTATAGCATGAAATGCCACACTTGTCAGCAGGTTCTTAACGAACTCCTTCCGTCATCACTAATGCGATGCCACCTTCCTCCCAGAGGGAGACTTTTCCGCACGGCGAGGCTCCCTCTCCGAGGGAGCTGTTGAGCAAATGCGAAACTGAGGGAGCTCCAAACAAAAAGAGCTGCGCCCCGAGTGGAGGGCACAGCTCTTTGCATTTGATTTGAGGATCAGACAGCTTCCTCAGTCTTGGCAGCCTTGCCTGCTTCCAGCTTCTGCTTGAAGCGGCCGCTGGCCTTGAAGCCGGGGATGGAGGTGGACTCCAGACGGCTGGAAACCTTGGTCTTGGGGTTGGTGTAGGCCTTGGGCTTGCGGGGACGCATCTCAAAACGGCCAAAGCCTGCGATGGTCACCTTCTCGTCTGCGCGCAGGCAGTCGGCGATCTGGTCAAACATTGCATCCATCGTGGTCTCGACCTGTGCTTCGGTGAAGCCGGTCTTGCGTGCCACAGTCTCGATCATCTGGGAACGGGTCATGTATCTATATCCTCCTGGAGTGTCCAAAAGTAACGTCTTTTGGCAAATTTTGCGTTGTTGAGTATAACATAATTCACACACTGTTTGCGACAGATTGCGCACAAAACGTCATTTATTGCGCACGAACTTATGTAATCTCTCTCCGTCCTTCACAAATACAGCGCCCGCTGTTTTGGCGGGCGCTGCAAAAAAGCATTTTACGGGTAATTCGTGAGGTAATTATTTGCGGTGATACAGGGTGGCAATATCCACCAGCGGGATATTTTCCAGACTGTGATCACTGCGCAGGCAGTCCACCAGAGCGTTGGCGGTATCCACTGCGGTGATGCAGGGGATGCTCAGCTCCACAGCCTTGCGGCGCAGGCGGACGGAGTCGCGCTTGGGGTCACGGCCCTTAGCGCTGGTAGAGAACACATAATCCACCAGACCGCTCTGCAGCAGGTCCACGATGTTGGGCGACTCGCCGGACATATTGCGCACCTCGTTGCAGGGCACCATGTGCTTGTTGAGCCATGCGCAGGTGCCGGATGTACCGTACAGCTTGTAGCCCATGCTCTTGAGCTTCCATGCGATATCCACGAACTCCGGCTTGTCGCTGTCCTTCACGGTGAAGATGCAGCAGCTTGCAGGGCCGGGGGTCTTGAAGGTGTAGCCCGCGCCGATGAGGCCCTTGAGCAGGGCATCGTGGTAGTTGGGGGCAATGCCCAGCACTTCGCCGGTGGACTTCATCTCGGGGCCGAACTGGGTATCCACACCGTGCAGCTTTTCAAAGCTGAACACAGGCACCTTGACAGCCACATAAGGTGCGTTGGGGTGCAGGCCGGTGCCGTAGCCCATATCTGCCAGCTTTTCGCCCAGACAGCAGCGCACCGCCAGATCCACCATGGGCACGCCGGTGACCTTGGAGATATACGGCACGGTACGGGAGGAACGGGGGTTCACCTCAATGACGTACACCTTGCCGTTGGAAACTGCGTACTGCACGTTCACCAGACCGTTGACATGCAGCTCGCGGGCAAAGCGGCCGGTGTAATCCACCATGGTGTCGATCTCGGCCTGAGTCAGGTGCTGTGCCGGGTAGACGCAGATGGAGTCGCCGGAGTGCACACCGGTGCGCTCCACCTGCTCCATAATGCCGGGGATCAGGAAGTTTTCGCCGTCGCAGATGGCATCCACTTCGCACTCGGTGCCCAGAATATACTTATCCAGCAGCACAGGGTGATCCATGTCCACATGCTCGGTGATAACGCCCATGTACTCGATCACGTCCGCCTTGGTGTAGGCCACGATCATGTTCTGACCGCCCAGCACGTAGGAGGGACGCATCAGCACCGGCAGGCCGATCTCGTCGGCGGCAGCCAGAGCCTCGTCCAGATTAAAGACAGTGCGGCCCGGTGCGCGGGGGATCCTGCAGCGCTCCAGCAGCTCGTCGAAGCGCTCACGGTCCTCGGCTTCATCGATGGCATCTGCCGGGGTGCCCAGAATGGGCAGGCCGATCTCGTCCATGTGCTTTGCCAGCTTGATGGCGGTCTGGCCGCCGAACTGCACCACGCAGGCATCCGGCTTCTCGGTGGCAATGATGTTGTCCACGCTCTCCGGGTTCAGCGGGTCAAAGTACAGACGGTCGCCGGTGTCAAAGTCGGTGGAGACGGTCTCGGGGTTATTGTTTACAAGGATGGCTTCGCAGCCGTGCTTCTTCAGGGTCCACACACAGTGCACCGAGCAGTAGTCGAACTCGATGCCCTGACCGATGCGGATGGGGCCGGAACCAAAGACCAGAACCTTCTTTTTCCTGGGTTCGCCCTTGGCGGATGCCTCGGCTTCCTTCTCGGCAATGAACTCAGCGGCTTCGTTGTCGCCGTCGTAGGTGGAGTAGAAATAGGGGGTGTTGGCCGAGAACTCGGCAGCACAGGTATCCACCATCTTGAAGCCGGCGCGGTAGTTCTCCACGGGGAGCTTGTCCACCTGTGCCAGACGCTTGATGGTCTTATCCTGGAAGCCGTACTTCTTGGCAGTCTTGTACTGCTCTTCGGTCAGCACGCCGTTGCACTTAGCAAGACCCTTTTCCAGATCTGCCAGATGCTGCATCTTGTCCAGGAACCACCAGTCGATCTTGGTGATGCGGTAGATGGTCTGGTGGTCGATGCCGCGCTTGAGGGCCTCGTACACGCAGAACACGCGTTCGGCATCCTGAACATGCATGTGGGCCACAATCTCGTCATCGGTCAGTTCCTCAAAGGGCTTGTGGGTCAGGGTGTCCATACCCAGCTCGATGGAGGAGACCGCCTTCATCATGGCAGCCTCGAAGCTGTTGCCAATGCTCATCACCTCGCCGGTGGCCATCATCTGGGTGCCCAGAGACTTGTCGGCGTAGACGAACTTATCAAAGGGCCACTTCGGGTACTTGACCACGATGTAGTCCAGCGCAGGCTCAAAGCAGGCGCAGGTCTTGCCGGTGACATCGTTGGTGATCTCGTCCAGCGTGTAGCCAATGGCGATCTTGGTAGCCACCTTGGCAATGGGATAACCGGTGGCCTTGGAAGCCAGTGCGGAAGAGCGGGACACACGGGGGTTGACCTCGATGACCGCGTAATCGTAGCTGTCCGGTTTCAGGGCGAACTGGCAGTTGCAGCCGCCCTCGATGCCCAGCTCGGTGATGATATCCAGAGCAGCGGTGCGCAGCATCTGGTATTCGTGGTCGGTCAGGGTCTGGGAAGGAGCCACGACCACCGAGTCGCCGGTGTGGATGCCCACAGGGTCCAGGTTCTCCATGTTACACACGGTGATCACGTTACCCTTGTGGTCGCGCATGACCTCATACTCGATCTCTTTCCAGCCGGCGATGCACTTTTCCACAAGAATCTGATGGATGGGGGAAAGGCGCAGGCCGTTGGTGCCGATCTCGATGAGCTTTTCGCGGGTCTCGCAAATGCCGCCGCCGGTGCCGCCCATGGTAAAGGCCGGACGCACGATGACCGGGTAGCCGATGCGGTCGGCGCAGGCCAGAGCGTCCTGCAGCGTTTCCACCACCTCAGAGGGGATGATGGGCTGGTGCAGCTTTTCCATGGTCTCCTTGAACAGCTCGCGGTCCTCGGCCCGGTCGATGGTCTCGGGCTTGCAGGCCAGCAGACGGATGCCGGTGCGGTCCAGATAGCCGGAGCGGGCCAGCTCCATGGACAGATTCAGGCCCATCTGACCGCCGAGGTTCGGCAGCACGGAGTCCGGCTTTTCAATGTCCAGAATGCGCTCCACGACTTCCAGCGTCATGGGTTCAATGTAAACATGGTCGGCCACATCCGGGTCGGTCATGATGGTTGCGGGGTTGGAGTTCAGCAGAACGGTCTCGATGCCCTCTGCCTTCAGGGCGCGGCAGGCCTGCGTGCCGGAGTAGTCGAACTCCGCAGCCTGACCAATGATGATGGGGCCGGAGCCAATGACCAGCACCTTCTTGATTCTAGGGTCCTTCGGCATTTCAGCGTGCCTCCTTTTTTGCTGCTTTGACGTTGTTCAGGAAGCGGTCGAACAGAAACTCGGTATCCTTGGGGCCGCCGTTTGCTTCCGGGTGGAACTGCACGGTAAAGCAGTTCCACTTCTTGTACTTGATGCCCTCACAGGTGCCGTCGTTGGCGTTCACCTGTGCCACCTCGCCCATCTCGGCGGGCAGCTCGTCGCCCACCACAGCGTAGCCGTGGTTCTGGCTGGTGATGAAGGTGCGGCCGGACTCAAAGTCGGTCACGGGCTGGTTGGCACCGCGGTGGCCGTATTTGAGCTTCATGGTCTTGGCACCGGCTGCCAGAGCACTCAGCTGGTGGCCCAGACAGATGCCGAAGGTGGGGATGTTCAGCTCAAAGATGTGCTTGAGGTTCTCGATGACCTCCACGGGTTCCGCCGGGTCACCGGGACCATTGGACAGCATGATGCCGTCCGGATTCAGAGCTTTGATTTCCTCTGCCGTTGCAAAGGCGGGCATGACCGTCACCTTGCAGCCGCGCTTGACAAGGCAGCGCACAATGTTGCGCTTGCAGCCGTAGTGCATCAGCACGATATGGGTCTCGCCCTGCGGGTTGAACACCTCGGGCTTTTCACAGGTAACATTCTTCACCGCATCGGTGACGGCGTAGGCGCGGATCTGAGCCAGCAAAGCCTCGGTCTCGGCCTTGTTGGCCGGGTCGGCGGGGTCGAAGGTGGTCAGGATGGCACCGTTCATCACACCGCTCTCGCGGATGATGCGGGTCAGGTGGCGGGTGTCGATGCCCTCAATGCCGATGGTGTTGTTCTTTTTCAAAAAGCTGTCCAGCGTTTCCTCGCAGCGCCAGTTGGAAGGGGTGGTGCAGGCCTCGCGCACGATGTAGCCCTTTGCCCAGATGCGGTCGGACTCCATGTCGTCCTTATTCATGCCGTAGTTGCCGATAAGGGGGTAGGTCTGGGTGATGATCTGGCCATAGTAACTGGGGTCGGTCAGGGTCTCCTGAAAGCCCACCATGCCGGTGGCAAAGACCACCTCGCCCACGGTGACGCCCTCGGCACCCACCGACTGGCCGGCAAAGACCATGCCATTTGCCAAAAGAAGATATGCGTTCATAGTTTTCCTCGTTTCAACACATTACAGGGTCTGCTTTGCTTCCTGCTTCATCTTGCGGCTGCCCAGATGCACCAGCGGCAGCTTGCCTTCCTTGCAGATGGGGCACTCTTCCGGTGCGTAGTTGGGCAGATCCAGCTTGAGGGCGCTTGCCACGATGGGAATGGGAGACGGAGCCTCGGGCTTGGTGCGGTCCACCACGCAGGTGATGCCCACGCAGATGCCGCCGTTCTCTTCGATCACGCGCTTGGTCTCCAGAGAGGAGATACCGGTGGTGACCACGTCTTCAGCGATGAGGCACTTCTCACCCGGGTGGATGGCGAAGCGCTTCAGGGTCATCACATTGTCCACGCGCTCGGTAAAGATGGCGCGCTTGCCGGTCTGGCGGGCCAGCTCGTAGGCGTACACGATGCCGCCCATGGCCGGGCCGACGATCACATCCACGTCCATTTCCTTGACCTTATCTGCCACGGTCTTCATGACCTCGGCGCAGCGGTCGGGGTACTGCTGCAGATAAGCCATCTGGCAGTATGCGCTGGAATGGCGGCCGGAGGACAGCAGGAAGTGGCCTTCCAGGAACGCGTCACAGCTCTTCAGGATCTCAAGTGCTTCACTCATTGTACTTCTCCCTCTCTTTTATAAAAATGTCTTTTGAACGGTATTGTACCACGCTTTTGCGTGATTTGCAAATTTATGCAGTGACTTTGTTTTTATGCGTATAAATCAGTATTTTGCTGGTATATCAATTGGATTATTCAGCATTCCGGGCACATCCGCGGATCTCGTCCAGCGTTTTCACGCCGTTCTTGTCCATCCATGCGGCCATCTCGTCGGCAATGGTCTCCATGGCGCGGGGGTTGGCAAAGTTTGCGGCACCCACCTGCACCGCCGCAGCACCGGCCATGATGAACTCCAGTGCGTCACGGCCCGTGGCGATGCCGCCCAGACCCACCACCGGGATGTTCACAGCGCCCACGGCCTGCCACACCATGCGCAGGGCGATGGGACGCACCGCCGGGCCGGACAGGCCCGCAAAGATGTTGTTGAACACCGGGCGGCGCTTTTCCAGATCGATGGCGCAGGCTTGGAAGGTGTTGGTCAGGCTGATGGCGTCCGCGCCGGCGGCTTCCACGGCCTTGCACATCTCAGGGATGTTCTCGGCCTGCGGGCTCAGCTTGACCATCAGGGGCTTTTTGCAGGCAGCGCGCACCATGCGCACCACCTCACCGGCAGCTTCGGCTTTCACGCCGTAGGCCATGCCGCCCACCTTGACGTTTGGGCAGGAGATGTTCAGCTCCACGATGTCCACTGCGCTGTCGCTCAGCATCGCGGCACCTTCCACATACTCTTCCTCGCTGTGGCCGCCAAGGTTGGCAATGGCCACCGTGCCGTACTTCTGCTTCAGTTCCAGCATCTCGGGCAGCTCCACGTCAATGAAGTGCTGCACGCCGGGGTTCTGCAGGCCGATGCTGTTGATGAGGCCGGAGGGGGTCTCCCACAGGCGCTCGCCCTTGTTGCCGTACTGGCCGTGCAGGGTCAGGCCCTTGCCGGAGATGCCGCCGATCTTGGCAAAGTCTGCCAGCTCTTCGTACTCCACACCGTAGCCCACAGTGCCGGATGCGCCGATGACCGGGCTGTTCATCACAAAGCCCAGCAGGTTGGTTTTCAGGTCAGCCATCAGAAGAACACCTCCGTTGCATCAAATACCGGGCCGTTCTTGCACACGCTCTTGCCCTCGCCGCCCCTGGTCTCGCAGGTGCAGCCAAGGCAGGCACCAATGCCGCAGGCCATCTTCTTTTCCATGCTCACAAAGCAGGGGGTGCCCTTCTCGGCACACAGGCGGGCGGCGTTCTTCATCATGACCGTGGGGCCGCACACCAGCACCACGTCGTAGTCGGCGGGGTCGTACAGCTGGGTGACAAAGCCGTGGAAGCCCACCGCGCCGGTGTCGGTAGACACCTTGACAAGGTTTGCGATCTCGCGGTACTCCTCCATGCAGTAGGGGGCATCCCGGAAGCCGAAGAACACATCCGGCTTCACACCTGCCGCTGCCAGTTCACGGGTGAGCTGGAACATGGGCGCGGTGCCGATGCCGCCGCCCACCACAGCGATCTTTTTGTACTTGCTCAGGATGTCCGGCACATCAAAGCCGTTGCCCATAGGGCCGGTGAGCTGGAAGGTATCCTTCATTTTGAGCTGCGCGATCTTTTCCGTGCCCTCGCCCACCACCTGATACAGAAACTCGATGGTGCTGCTGTCCGGGTTCCAGCGGTGCACGCTGATGGGCCGGGACAGGAAGGGGGCTTCGTCTGCGCCCCATGCACGCAGGGTAAAGAACTGGCCTGCGTGGGGTGCGTGATCGCGGTCCGGCCAGACCACCGTCAGCAGGCGGATGTCCGGGGCAATGACCTCATTGCGCAGGACAGTGGCTTCACAGCAGGCTGCACGCATGAGCAATGGCCTCCTTCATATTCACACATTCGTTGTAAGCGGCTTCGTCAAAGGCAGTGCCCGGCTGCTTCTTATAGGCCAGCAGGATGCCGCGGCTGGAGTTGACCACGCCGCCGTTGCCCTTGGTAAGATACTGGGCAATGTCCTCGGCCTTGCCGCCCTGTGCGCCGTAGCCGGGGATCAGGAAGAAGCTGTCCTGATACTTTGCACGGATCTCGGTGGCCTCCTCGATGTGGGTGCCGCCGATGACCAGACCGATGGAGGAGTAGCCGTGCTCGCCCATGTAGTCCTTGCCCAGAGCGTTCAGCTTGTCGCCCACCAGATCGTAGACGTGGCGGCCGTCGGCCAGCTTCTCATACTCAAAGTCCTTGGCACCGCCGTTGGAGGTGCGGCAGAGCACGAACATGCCCTTGCCCTGCTTTTCGGCGTAGGGCAGGTAGGGGCTGATGGAGTCCAGACCCATATAGGGTGCCAGCGTGACGAAATCGCTCTCGAAATCGCCGGTAAAGTGACCCATGGCGTACATCTCGGCGGTCTTGGCAATGTCGCCGCGCTTGATGTCGGCGATCACCGGCACACCGGCCTCACGCACAGCCTTCAGGGTGTCGGCGTAGGCCTTCATGCCCTCAAGACCCAGAGACTCGTAGTAAGCGATCTGCACCTTGTAGCAGCCAGCCACGGCCTTGGTGGCGTCGATGAGCTTCTTGTTGAAGCGCACGATGTTCTCGCCCTTCGTCAGGGTGCTGTCCACGAAGTCCTCGGGCAGGTAGCTGAAATCGGTATCCAGACCTACGCACACCGGGCCGCGGGCTTCCACTGCTTCGTAAAGCTTATCCATGTTGGTCATTGTGGGTTCCTCCTGTTTGCTCTCTTATTGATTCTTATCTTATATAATATTGTTTTTTCAATTCTCTGCCTGATAGGTCAGCTTGCCACCCTTGATGGTGGCGCAGACCTTGCCAAACAGCTGGGCACCATCGAACGGGGTGTTGTGAGATTTGGAGTGCAGCTTGTCCTTGTCCACGGTGTAGGGGGTATCCAGATCTACCAGCACCATGTCGGCATCGTAGCCCGGCTCCAGCTGGCCCTTGGCAAGGCCCAGAATTTCTGCCGGGCGGGTGCTCATCAGGTGCACCAGCACTTCCAGCGGCAGGCCTTCCTGCTTGCAGAGCTTGGTGTAGCAGATGCCGAAAGCGGTCTCACTGCCCACCATACCGGCCATGCCCTTGAGCTTGTCCTCTTCGGAGTGGGGCGCGTGGTCGGTTGCAATGGCATCCACGATGCCGGTGCGGATGCCGTCCACCAGCGCCTGCACATCGTCGGCGGTGCGGATGGGCGGGTTCACACGGTAATCGCAGGTATCATTGGTGAACCACAGGTGGTGCGGGGTCACCTCGCAGGTGACGGGTGCCCCCCGCAGCTTTGCCATCTGGATGGCATCCAGCGCACCGCGGGTGGACACGTGGCACATGTGCAGCTTGGTCTGGTAGTATTCGCTCAGCCAGCAGTTGCGCACCGTCTCGATGTCCTCAGCCAGACGGTAGTCCCACGGGCTGATCTCCATATCCTCGGCGTGGCTCATCACGGTGATATCCTTCTGGGTGCAGATGGCGAAAGCCTTTGCCATGGTGGCATTGTCCTGCACGCCGTGGCCATCCTCGGTGATGAACTTCACACCGGCAGGCAGGGTCTTGAGGTGGTCGATGCTCACACCGTCAAAGTTCTCGGTGATGGAGACGGTCTGGTTCACATCGCACAGGCCTACTTCGGCAGCCTTCTGCTCCACCATGAACGCCTGTGCCGCAGAAGAGCACACCGGCTTTGTGTTGGGCATCAGGTTCACGAAGGTGTAACCGCCGGCGGCTGCGGCGCGGCTGCCGGTCTCGATGTCCTCCTTGTACTCAAAGCCCGGGGTGCGCCAGTGGCAGTGCAGGTCCACAAAGGCGGGCAGCACGGTCAGCCCGCCGGCATCAATGACCGTTTCGTTCTCCCCGGCCAGTGCCTCCAGCTCCTGACCTACAGCAGCGATCCTGCCGTCCTTTACAAAAATCTCAAGCGGTCTTCCTTCGGTGTTCACAGCATTTACAAGCAGCATCGCAGTTCCCTCCTGATTTGCGTTTGTCTGGTTCGGCTTTCCGGTTTACGGGCAAAAAAAAACTTTTCCCCGCAAAGGGAAAAGCTCATTCCACAAAAAAAGGAAACAACGAACCCACGGCAAAACCGGATGCGAACTGCTTGTTCAGTTTGGTGCACATCGCGCTTTTCTGCATGGTGCTGTCTCCTTTTATAAGTCTGGAATCTTTTCATAATATTTTAGCATAGAAGCGCGAAATGTGTCAATGCTTCCGCATATATTTTGTTGCAAAAAGGTTTGCCGCTTCCCTCCCGGAATTTTAGCTACTCTACCCAAAAGCAGTTTTTCCCTGCCAGATTCAGGGTTAGCCATGTCAATTCCTAGCATATTGCTGTACATTCCCGTCCGGGTGTGTTATTATAATATGGTCAAAAGAGTCAGAGGCTGTTTTCATGGCAGAGGCGTGATTTTTATTCAGAGCAGCTTCATCGGAATCAGGAAAGAGAGGGTTTTCCCATGGGTTTGTTGGAGGACGCGCGGAACATCCAGCGCAAGGACCCCGCTGCACGCAACGTGCTGGAGGTCATTTTGCTGTATCCGGGCTTTCACATTCTGGTGTATCACCGCATTGCGCACTGGCTGTACCGGCATAAGCGCTTTTTCCTTGCCCGCTGGGTCAGCCAGCACGGACGCCGCCGCACCGGCATCGAGATCCACCCCGGTGCCACCATCGGCAGATGCCTGTTTATCGACCACGGCATGGGCATCGTGTTCGGTGAGACCTGTGAGATCGGGGACAACTGCACCATCTACCACGGTGTCACTCTGGGCGGCACCGGCAAGGACACCGGCAAGCGCCACCCCACTCTGGGCAACAACGTGCTGATCGGTGCAGGCACCAAGGTCCTTGGCCCGGTGTATATCGGGGACAATTCCCGCATCGGCGCAGGCAGCGTGGTGCTGCGCAATCTGCCCGCCAACTGCACCGCCGTGGGCGTGCCCGCCGAGGTGGTGCGCATCAACAACAAGGCCGTGAACCCGGCGGACGATCTGGATCAGCAGGATCTGCCGGATATCGTAGCCCAGCGCCTGACCGATCTGGACCGCCGTCTCGGCGCGCTGGAAAACGTTGCGCAGGGCGACACCCCGCCCACGGCAGCGCAGATCGCCGCACGACAGAAGTCGTAACCATTTTAATGCCCTCCGCTTGCGCTCTGGGCATTATTCAAGGAATTTATATTTTTTAGAAGCAAGTCGGAAAATCCTGCGGGATTTTCCGACTTGCCTTTTCACTGGAGCGGGCGCAATGAAAAAGTGGCCTGTTTCCCGGCTGTGCGGCTGTTTCCGCAGGAAACAAGCACAGACAGATCAAGTTTCCCTCTTGGACCCTTTCCGTGAAAATGCAACAGCGGACAGCCCGCAGGCTGTCCGCTGTTGCTCTATTATAAGATATTTTTCCGCTGAAGATGCCCAGAGCGAGAGCGGAGGGCATTTTCAATAAGCCCTTTTTCCGCAGCCTTCCCCGGCGCAGAGGGCTTTCACCTTCTGCACCGCAGCGGCCACCAGATCGTTGATGGGCTGCTCCGGCACACCCACGATATAGTTTTCGCAGTGGTTCACCGGGATGAGCACCCGCGTCGCACGGCTCTGGCACACGGCTGTGGCCATGGCGGGGGTGATCTCGCCCAGCAGTGCATCCGCAATAACGATGCCGATGGGCCCCACGATGATATCCGCGCTGCGGCAATTCACCGCCACTGCATTCTCGCCGGTGGCGGCACGCAGGGCACCGGCCTTGCGCATGGCGTTTGCCGCCAGACTGTTGGTGCCCACCGCAGTGAGCCGTGCCTCCGGGCACTGTGTTCTCAGGGCTGCCACCAGCTGTTTGCCAAGGCCCCCGCCCTGCCCGTCGATGACGAGCACATTCATCGGCTGCATCAGAAGTCGATCTCCTCAAGGCGCAGCAGCGCAATGATATAGATCTTTACGGCTTCCAGCAGCTTGTCAATGGGTGCAGCTTCGTTTGCACCGTGCATCGGTCCTCCGAACTCCGGCAGCGGCAGATCCACATGCTCGGGGCCGAAGCTGACAGCATAGGGGAAGTGGCGGGCATAGGTGCCGCCGCCCATGGTGAAGGGCTTGGCGTTCTCGCCGGTCACTTCGTTGTAAGTGTTGATGCAGGCCAGAATGGCGGGGCTGTCGGCTTCAATATAGAAGGGCTCGGCAGCGGTCACATCGCGCAGCTCAGCGCCGTTGCCCAGTGCGGCACGGATCTGCTCGGTCATCTTTTTGCCGTTGGTGCAGGTGGGGAAGCGGCTGTCCATGGTCTGGAAAATGCGGCCATCTTCCATGTAGATGCGGCCGCCGATCACGGTCAGCGGGCCAAAGGGGCCGTCGGCGCAGTTGATGCCCAGACCCTCACCGGCAGTAGAAGCGTGCAGCTTGCGCACAGCCTCCAGATAGGTGCGCTCGGTCTCATTGCACAGGCCGTTGTCCAGCAGATAGTTCACCACCAGACCAATGGCGTTCACGGTGCCCTGCGGCATGGCTGCGTGGCCGGACTTGCCCCAGCCGCGGATGCGCACGCCGTCGCCTTCCGGTTCCAGCGTGATGTTGGGGGCATTCTTCAGCTTGGAGATATCGGTCCTGACCAGCGCACTTGCACGGTCGGGCACGGCGTTGTTTGCCACGCCGCCCTCGATCTCCACGATGACGCCGTTGCACACCGGGCTGACGATCTTGGCACCGAACAGGCCCTTCTCGCCGTTGCACACCGGGAACTCGGCATCCGGGGTGAAGCAGAAAGCGGGAGCCGGGTAGTTCTTGAGGTAGTAGTCCACATCCTGCATGTGGGTCTCCTCGTTGGTGCCTGCCAGTGCGCGGATGGGGTAGCGCAGCTCATAGCCCTGCTCCTTGAGGAACTTCAGGGCATACAGGGTAGCCACCATGGGGCCTTTGTCGTCGGCAACGCCGCGGCCCAGCAGCCAGCCGTCCTGAATGCGCATGGTGAAGGGGTCGGCCGTCCAGCCGTTGCCCACGGGCACCACGTCCACATGGCAGATGGTCGCCAGATACTTTTCAGGGTCCTTGCCGGCCAGCTCTGCATAGCCGATGTAGTTTTCGCAGTTGCGGGTGGCAAAGCCCATGCCCGCAGCCAGCTCCAGCGTCTTGTCCAGCGCTGCACGGGGGCCTGTGCCGAAGGGTGCACCCTCTTCCGGGGTGCCCTCTACGCTGTTGACTGCCACCAGAGCGGCGATATCCTTCAGCAGCTGTTCCTTGTTTTGCGCAATATATGCGTCGATTTTCTGATTCAGTACCTGATCCATGATCTTATCGTTCCTTTCCGTCCGGCAGCTTTGCGCCGCCGGTTCCAAAACACTTTTTTATTTTAGCATACTCGGCGGCAAAATGCCATTGTCAATTGTTGTTCTTTGCCGGAACGCAGTCTTTTTTTCTCAGCCCACCGAGAACAGGGTGCTCAGCGCACCCAGCAGGCCCGCGCTGGCCAGACCCATGATGATGCCCGCCAGCAGCACGCCGCCCATGCAGGCCTTGACCACGTCCTTGAACTTCATATCCAGGATCGAGCCTGCCAGCGTGCCGGTCCACGCGCCGGTGCCCGGCAGCGGGATACCCACGAACAGCAGCAGCGCCACCACAAGGCCGCGGCCCGCCTTGGCTTCCAGTGCGCGGCCGCCTTTCTCGCCCTTGACGATGCAGAACTTGCAGATTGGCCCGATAAGGGGCTTGTGGTAGCCCCAGATCAGGAATTTGCGTGCAAACAGATAGATGAACGGCACCGGGATCATGTTGCCCACCACGCACACCAGATAGGTGGGCAGGATGGGCAGGCCCATGCCAAGCCCGATGGGAATGGCTCCGCGCAGTTCAATGAGCGGCACCATGGAAACAAAAAATACCAGCAGATAGCTTTTGAGCATAGAGTCTCCTTTTTCCTGCTCTTTCCGGGAGAGCAGGCATTTTTTTACAGGTTACAGGTCAATGTCCAGCTCCACCGGGCAGTGGTCTGAGCCGAAGATCTCGTTGTGGATCTCCGCCGCGCGGATCTTATCGGCAATGCGGCGGGACACGATGAAGTAATCGATGCGCCAGCCCGCATTCTTCTCGCGGGCGTGGAAGCGGTAGCTCCACCAGCTGTACTTCACCTCGTCCGGGTGCAACACGCGGAAGCTGTCGGCAAAGCCTGCGTCCAGCAGTTCGGTCATTTTACCGCGCTCCTGATCGGTAAAGCCTGCGCTCATGTGGTTGGTCTTGTCGTTCTTGATGTCGATCTCCCTATGGGCAACATTCAGATCGCCGCACAGGATCACCGGCTTTTTTGCGTCCAGTGCCAGCAGGTAGGCACGGAAGGCATCCTCCCACTCCATGCGGTAGTCCAGACGCTTCAGCCCGTCCTGACTGTTGGGGGTATAGCAGTTCACCAGCCAGAACCCCGGGTATTCCAGCGTGAGCACACGGCCCTCGTGGTCGTGCTGCTCAATGCCGATGCCGGTGGTCACGGACAGCGGCTGCTCACGGCACCAGCAGGCCGTGCCGGAGTAGCCCTTCTTCTCGGCAGAATAGGTATACTCGGTGTAGCCATCCGGCGCAAAATCCGCCTGACCGGGCTGCATCTTGGTCTCCTGCACCGAAAAGATATCGGCATCCAGAGCCGCAAAGCTCTCGGCAAAGCCATGGGTCAGGCAGGCGCGCAGGCCGTTGACGTTCCAGCTGATCAGTTTCATAGGTATACTCCTCTTTATGTTATGCCTGATATTTGGTTTTCCATACACCGCTGCGGAAGCGGAGCACAAAGCATGTCACGCGGCAAACCCAGTCAATGATCATTGCGATCCACACGCCCACAGCGCCCCAGCCCATGCGCACGCACAGCAGGTAGCTGAAGCCCAGCCGCCACACCGCCATGCTCAGGATGGACACGATCATGGTGAACTTCACATCGTTGGCTGCACGCAGGGCGTTGGGCAGCACGAAGGACAGGGTCCACAGCAGGATGGCAAAACCTGCATGGATACGTACCAGCAGCTCAGAAAGCACCATCGTCTCACCGGACAGCGCGTAGATGCCGATGAGCTTGTGCAAAAACAGCAGAATGGCACCGTTGGAAAGACCCATTGCGATGTAAGACCACACCGTCAGTTTGCGGGTATAATAAACAGCCTGCTCGTCGTCCCGCGCACCGATGCAGCGGCCCACCACCGTGATCATAGCAAGGCTGAGGGCCTTGCCGGGGATCACGCCCATGCCGTCCAGATTGTTTGCCACGGCGTTTGCTGCGATCTGCACTGTGCCGAAGGTGGAGATCATGCTCACCACCAGAATGCGTCCAGCCTCAAACAGGCTGTTCTCAAAGGCGGACGGGATGCCGATGCCCAGAATGCGCTTTGTCATCTTTGCATCCAGCCGGGTGGTCTTGGGCACCGTGATGGCATTGCCCTTCTGGTAGCACTTGCGCAGGATAAGGGCCGCTGCCACCACACGAGACAGCACGCTGGGCCATGCAACACCGTCTACGCCCATTTTAAATCCGAAGATGCACACTGCGTTGCCCACAATGTTGATCACGTTCATCAAAAAGCTGATCTGCATGGAGATCTTGGAGTTGCCCATGCTGCGGAACAGTGCCGCACCGCCGTTATACAGTGCCAGAAACGGATAGCTGAGGGCGATCACCTTCAGGTACAGCACGCTGGCATCCAGCACATCGGCATCGATGGCACCGTAGAACAGCCGGATCATCGGCCTTGCAAAAACAAAACAGAATGCCCCCACCAGCAAACCGAATACGCCGCTGAGCAAAAGCAGCTGGCCAGAGCTTGCATCGGCATCCTTCTGCTCCCGCGCACCCAAAAACTGGCTTACCACCACTGCGCCGCCAGTGGCCAGCGCCGCAAACAGCACGATGATGAGGTTGTTGATCATGTCCACAAGGCTGACACCGGAAATGGCCGCTTCGCCGCAGCGGGACACCATCATGGTATCGGCCATACCCACGGTCACTTCCAGCAGCTGCTCCACCAGCAGCGGGCCGGTCAGCAGCAGCAGTTCCTTTTGTGTGAACAGCGGCTTCCGCCCTCCAAAGAGCGGCTTTTTTGTTCCGCTCACCGCCTGATTTTCCATTGATATGCTCCTTTCCCCGTGCCGGGCCATCCCGCTCGGACACATACGCCCACCCCTTCGCAGGGCAGACTTCCCATTGAATGTATTCATCTTAGCACACGGACCGGTTCTTGTAAAGAACTGTCGCATTCTGCGTCTTTTTTGCCGCCGTTCCGGGCCGCACCGGCTCATTTTTATGCTTGTTCGTCAGTTTGCCGGGAACTTCTCGTTGAATTTGTGCGTTTCTCCAAAAATGCGATTTTTCGCACGTTTATTGGTGAAAAATCGAAAAAAGGGCTTGTAATTCTTCCAAAAAAGTGGTATGTTGTATCCAACAAAGGCACTACGTTGGATACATGGGCTTCTACGAGCGGTTCTTCGCTCAGCACAAAACCTTTGTTCTTAAAATTGCTATTTTCTTCATTTACCTTCTTATCATTTACCCTGCCTGCCCCGCAAGGGGCAAGAAAAGCGATGACTCAACCTGCACGAGTCACCGCTTTTTCTTTTTGTCTGTGCTATCGCAGGCCTAACCATTTGAATGCCCTCCGTTTCACTCTGGGCATTTTCAGCGGAAAATTATTTTTTTATTGCAAACAAGCCAGTCCTGCGGAGCTGGCTTGTTTGCTTTTTCACAGAAAAAGTTGCTTCTTGTGCAGAGAGCGGTCGCGTAGGACAGGCTTCATAGCTTTTATAAAAATCATCGCCGCCGGTGACGCTCCGCTGGGCCAGAGGCAGGGAGAGGTGTTTCGAGTCCCCCCTCCCTCCCTCTGGACTCCACCCACCCCGCAACGAGAAAGGGGCTGCTCGCCCCTTTCAGACCCCAAAGAAGTTGGGCTCCATACAAAAAATCCAAGTCGCTCCGCTAAAGGATTTTTTGTGTTCCGCCAATTTTGAGTCGCTTGCGCGACGAAACATAAGGGCAACCGCATATTTTCATGCTGACGCGAATGCTCCCGCAGGGAGCCAGCGTCAGCAAATACCGTTTGCCGTTACGGCCCTTACCGTGAAAAAGCAAATCAGGAAAATCCGCAGATTTTCCTGATTTGCAAATATAAAAATATTTTTCCGCTGATGATGGCGCAGCGCACGCGGAGCCATTTTAAATCTTCAGCCCTTCACAAGTTCCGCAAACGCCTTCCGCACATCGCCAGAGAAATACAGCGTGCCCAGTGCGCACACCGGGCCTTCGCCGCCCAGCTCCACCGCCCGGGCCACGCCCGCTTCAATGGAAGCTGCCGCTTCCGCCCTGCAGCCATAGGCCCGGATGTGTTCTGCCAGCGTTTCGGCAGGCATGGCGCGCGGCGTGTGCGCCGCCACCGTGACGAACCGCACCGCCAGCGGTGCCAGCAGGCTGAGCATCTGGTCCACATCCTTGTCTGCCATGATGCTGACCAGAAAAACGAACTTCTGCCCGGGGAAGCGGTCTCTCAGGCTCTGCACCGTGGCACGCATTCCGTGGGCGTTGTGGCTGCCGTCCAGCAGAAACGCCGGTTCGTGCCGCAGCAGTTCAAAGCGGCCCGGCCAGCTGACCGCTTCAAGACCGGTACGGATGGCGCTTTCCGGAATGTTCCAGCCATGGGCACGCATCACCCGCAGAGCCGTGATAGCCAGCGCCGCATTTCGCGGCTGGTAGCTGCCGATCAGGGGCAGGTGCACATCCGTCAGGCCGTCAAAGTCGAACTCCACCGCGTCAAGGCTGCCGCCCTCGTATTTCAGCCTGCTGAAATCCACCTCAGTCAGCTCGGCATGCTTTTCAGCACAGACGCGGCGGATAACAATATCTGCCTCTGGCACGCCGCCGTAGCTCACCACCGGGCAGCCTTCCTTGATGATCCCCGCCTTGGCGGCGGCAATGTCCGCAAGAGTGGGGCCAAGCTCCTTCACATGATCCATGCCCAGTGCCGTGATGACTGCGCACTCCGGGGCATCAATGACGTTGGTGGAATCCAGCGTGCCGCCAAGGCCCACCTCCAGCACCACGATCTCACATTTCTGCTGGGCAAAATAGAGCATTCCAAGCGCCGTGATGATCTCAAACTCGGTGGGCACATCTTCCATGGCATCGGCGGCGGGCTTTACCTGCTCCACCAGTTTCACCAGCTCTTCATCCGGGATCTGCACGCCGTTGATCTGGATGCGCTCGTTGAAGCGGTTGATGAAGGGCGAGGTGTACAGGCCCACCCGATAGCCCGCGGCCTGCAGGCAGGACGCCATCATGGCGGCGGTGCTGCCCTTGCCGTTGGTGCCTGCAACATGCACGAATCTGAGCTGTTTGTGCGGGTCGCCCAGTGCGGCCAGCAGGGTGCGGGTGCGCGTCAGGCCGGGCTTGTGGCCGGCCCACTGGACCGCGTGGATGTATTCCAGGGTTTGTTCATAGTTCATGGATTTTGCCTCACGATTTAGAATTGTCTCCGCTTCGCTCTGACAATATCAGCGGAAATAGTATTTTTATAATTTGTAAATCCGAAACGACTGCGGTCGTTTCGGATTTACTTTTTTACGGGTAGGGATCGTAACGATTAACTGCATATGCTGCTGTTAGCCTGCGGCTGTCGCGCAGCGACTCTAAATCGGCGTAACACAAAAAATCCTTTAGCGTAGCGGCTTGGATTTTTTGTATGGAGCCCAACTGCTTTGGGATTATCAAGGGCGAGCAGCCCTTGATTCGTGCCTCCCGCGCCTCGAAAGTAGCGGAGACCTTGCCGCGCTGAACACGCGGCATTTGCTTAGCAAACCGGTCTGCGGCTTAAAAGCCCCACTGGGGCTTTCATGCCCTGCGGGCACCGCCGTCCTTTCTGGTACTCTTTTGTGCGTGCAAAAGAGTACATATTCGGCGGCGATGCCTTTTGCAAAAGCCATATAAGCCTGCTCAACGCGACTACACTCTGTGCGGGAAGTTTTTATTTCTTCACCATCTTCATCAGGGTACGGTTCTCCAGCAGGATGCGCAGCAGCACAGTGTTCACCGCAGCCAGGATCAGTGCATTGGGGATGCGCACTGCCAACGTTGCCCACGGGTAGCCGTAGAAGATGCGCAGTGCCAGCGAGGTGATGACCATGGAACCCACAAAGTGTCCCAGCAGCACGCTGATCTGCAGCCGCAGGCCGGTGCGCAGCCCGGGCAGCTTCTGCCATGCAAGCCCCGCCACCAGACCAATGGCACCCGCGCCCAGCGTGATGAGCGGGTTGATGGCGTAGCCTGCCAGCACGCCGCCGATCATATCGGCCACAGCGCCCACGGCAAAGCCGGCACCGGGGCCGAACAGCAGCGCTGCCAGCAGCACCGGCAGGCTGCCCAGATTGAACCGCACAAAGCCGGTGGAGATGCTCAGCACCCGGCTGAACACGATGCTCATTGCCACCAGCAAGGCCAGCATGGTGAGCGTGCGGACGGAATTTTTCGAGTTGTTCATATCAACTGTCCTCCTTGCAAAAGGAATACCGGGCGGGCGGTCTGCACAAACAAAAACGCCCTCCCTGTGACAAACCGCACAAAGGAGGGCGTGAATCCAACAACTTTCACTTCCGGGCGGGACGCAAGCCGTCTCGCCTGCACCCAAGTCCATGCAGCAGCGGGATGCAGACCATGCACCGCGGGTACACCTTCGTCCACAGCACAACTCCCCGTTGATGCGGCACTTAACGCACATGGCCTTACTCTGTTGATGGTTTTATTATAGTCCTTTTGCCACAGCCATGCAACCGCCTGCACAGACAACTTTGCCAAACCACCTCGTCAAATTTTAGCAGTTGTGCATAGCATCTGCCGGGTTTTGGCCTGTGTCCCCTTTTCATTTGCCGCATAACGTGGTAAGATGGGTTTAACCTTAAATATGGAGTCTTCTCCCGGAAAGGAATGTTTCCCGATGAAATTCAACGAAATGACCTATACCCGCCCGGACATCGGTGCCCTGCTGGCCCGGTGCAAAGAGCTGGCCGCAAAGGCCGCTGCCGCACCGGACGGCGATGCCCTTGTCCGGCTCTACTATGAGCAGAGCGAAGCCTTTGCAGAGTACAACACCGCCGCGAACCTTGCCAACATCCACTACACCTGCGACACCCGCGATGAATACTGGAAAGCTGAGCAGGACTTCTTTGATGCCAACGGCCCCGCCGTGACCAACGCCAGCGTGGAGATCAGCCGCGCTTTCCTTGCGAACCCGCATGTAGATGTCCTGACCGCGAAGTTCGGCGCCACCTGTGTGGCCGGTATGAAGAATGCCGTTCTGGGCATGGATGACCGCACCGTGGAGCTGCAGCAGCAGTTCAATGCTCTGGTGAGCCGCTACCAGCAGATCTACGGCGGCGCACTGGTGGAACTGGACGGCAAACAGCTCACCATCCCGCAGCTGGGCCCTTACAAGGAGGATCTGGACCCTGCCGTGCGCCGCGCCGCCTACGAGGCCGAGGCCGGTTATTTTGACGCCCACCGTGCCGAACTGGACGAGCTGTACGGCGAGATCGTGAAGAACCTGAATGCACAGGCCCGGGTGATGGGCTATCACGACTACAGTGAGCTTTCCTATGTGCGCATGAACCGCATCGGCTACGGCCCGGAGGAGATCCGGAAATTCCGCGATCAGGTGGCAAACGATGTGGTGCCCCAGCTGCAAAAGGTGATGGCCCTGCGTGCAAAGCGCACCGGCATTGCCCGCCCCACCTTCACCGATCTGCCCATCATGTTCAAGGACGGCAATCCCAAGCCCATTCCCGGCTACAAAGCCCGTATGGATGCCGCCCGCACCATGTACCATGAGCTTAGCCCGGAAACCGCCGAGTTCATCGACTTTATGCAGGACAACGAGCTGTTCGATGTGGAGAGCCGCCCCGGCAAGATGTCCGGCGGCTACATGACCAGCCTGCCCAGCTACAAGGCCCCCTTCATTTTTGCCAACTGGAACAACACCTCCGGCGATGTGGACGTGCTGACCCACGAGTGCGGCCACGCCTTTGAGGGCTATGTGGCCGAGCGTGATCCCGAAGTGCCCGCCGATCTGGAATGCCCCGGCATGGAGAGCGCCGAGATCCACTCCATGGCCATGGAGTTCCTGACCGCACCGTGGCATCATCTGCTCTTCGGCCGGGATACCGACAAATACGCCCTGCTCCACGCTGAGGACAGTTTTGTGTTCCTTGCTTACGGATGCGAAGTGGACGAGTTCCAGCACATCATGTACCAGAACCCGGACCTGACCCCCGATGAACGCAATGCCGAGTGGCTCAAGCTGGAAAAGAAGTACCGCCCGTGGATCGATTTTGCCGGTCTTCCCTTCTATGGCCGCGGTGCAGGCTGGCAGCGTCAGCTGCACATTTATGAGTGCCCCTTCTACTATATCGACTACTGCCTGTCCACCATGGCCGCACTGCAGTTCTTCCTGCTGAGCCTGACCGACCACAAGGACGCATGGCAGCGCTATCTGCGCCTTGTGCGCCGTGCAGGCATGGCCAGCTACACCGAGCTGCTGGAGACTGCCGGGCTGAAAGTTCCCTTTGAGGAGGGCAGCATCAAGGGCATTGCCCAGCAGATGACCGACTGGCTGGAGACCCATCAGGTATAAGAAGCCGTTTTCATCCGCACCGCACCCCGTCTGAATGGTCGTTTTGATGCATCTGAGGGGCGATTCATGCCGTTTTGCTGTCAGGAGCCGTAAAATTTGGTATGCTCTGGACAGAGAAAAAGCGTTTCTGTGAAGCGAAAGGAGATCCTTATGAAACTGACCGGACTGTTCAAGCGCGGTGCCGCCTGCCTGTGCACCGCCGCCATCCTGATGGGCGGCGTCTCCGCCTTTGCCCTGAGCCCTGCTCTTCCGGACGAGCCTGCCCCGGCAGAGCTTTCTGTGACCAATGCGGTGTCGGAGGCGCAGCTGCGCTCTGCCCTGTCCAAGCTCACTGTCACCTATGACAGCGAGGCCGAGGGCTGGCAGATCGATTCTCCCTACGAGGAGGCCAGCATGGAAAAGGCCTCCTGCGGTCTGTACCCCTACCTGTTCGTTACCAACGATGATCCCACCGTGTATCTCAGTCTGGGCATGACCTACTTCGGCAATAAAAAGCTGGACATGAAATCTGTTCGGGTAGAGACCGAGGATAACTACTACGACTTCACCTGTGATGAAGAGTTCATCGGCGGCTACGACAATGACCTCAAGGCATGGTTTGACTATGAGCTGTTCGATATGGACGACGAGACCAGCTGGCTGAACGAGTGGCTTGCCGCCAAGAGCGTCACTGCCACCTTTACCGGCAAGGACGGCTCCACCAAGACCTACACCCTGACCAAGGACAACCTGCAGGCCATCCGCGACATCCTGAATGCCTACGACACCCTGCTCGGTTCCGACGTTTCCACTGCCCGCGTTGTGCTGCGCAGCCTTGTAAAGTAAACATTATCTGCTTACAGCAAAAGCCCCCGGAACGGTAATCCGTTCCGGGGGCTTTCTATTGCCTTATTCAGTTTAGGCAGAACTTCTTACAGGTTGAAGTAGCGCTTTGCGTTGTCGAAGCAGATGCCCTTGACGATCTTCTCCAGAGCCTTCTCGTCGTTGGGATACTCGCCATCCTCGACCCACTGGCCGATGATGTTGCACAGGATGCGGCGGAAGTAGTCATGACGGGTGTAGCTCAGGAAGCTGCGGCTGTCGGTCAGCATGCCAACGAAGTTGCCCAGCAGGCCCAGGCTTGCCAGGCGGGTCATCTGCTCTTCCATGCCGATCTTGTGGTCATTGAACCACCATGCGGAGCCGTGCTGGATCTTGCCCGGCACCTCGCTGTTCTGGAAGCAGCCCAGAATGGTGCCGATCTGTGCGTCGTCGGCGGGGTTCAGGCTGTAGATGATGGTCTTGGGGCACTCGTCGGTGTCGTTCAGGGCGCTCAGCAGGCTTGCGATCTCGCCGCCGCAGGTAGCGGTGTTAATCATATCATAGCCGGTGTCGGGTCCCAGCAGAGCGTTCATCTTGCGGTTCACGCCGCGCAGGCAGTTGTAGTGGATCTGCATGGCGATGCCCAGACGGTGATACTGCTTGCCCAGATGGATCAGGATGTAGGTCTGGTACTTCTCAGCCTCTTCCACGGTGCAGGTCTCGCCGGCCATCACCTTCTGGTAGATGGCGTTGACCTCTTCCTTGGTGGCCTCACGGTAGGGGATGTAATCCAGACCGTGGTCAGAAGCGCGGCAGCCCATCTCGGCAAAGAACTCGATGCGCTTGGTCAGGGCATCGGTGACGCAGTCGATGCAGGCCAGCTTTTCCTTGCCCACAACAGCGGCCAGCTTGCCCATGTACTCGGCAAAGCCGGGCTTGTTGATGTTGATGGCCTTATCGGGGCGGAAGGAAGGAGCCACGGTGAACTTGATGGTGGGATCTTCCTTGATCTTCTTGTGCCAGTACAGATCATCGATGGGGTCATCGGTGGTGCCGATGAAGGCAACGTTGGACTGCTCGATCAGGCCGCGGACAGTCAGCTTGGGATCATGCTGCAGCTTGTCGTTGCACAGGTTCCAGACTTCCTCAGCGGTATCGCCGTTCAGCACGCCGTCGTAGCCGAAGAACACATGCAGCTCCAGATTGGTCCAGTGGTACATCGGGTTGCCGATGGCCATGGGCAGAGCCTCTGCAAACTTCTGGAAGCGCTCGCGGTCGGGCTTATCACCGGTAATGTACTCCTCGGGCACACCGTTGGAACGCATCACGCGCCACTTATAATGATCGCCGAAGTAGCTGCCGTCCGGGTTGCGGCCGCCCAGCCATACCTGAGCGATGTTCTCAAAGCGGCGGTTCTCGTAGATCTCACGGGGAGGGATGTGGCAGTGGTAGTCGCAGATAGGCATATCCGCAGCGTAGTCGTGGTACAGATGCTGAGCAGTGGGAGACTGGAGCATGAATTCCTTATCCATAAATGCTTTCATGGGTCGATAACTCCTTTTCTCTGGTGGTTTTTGTTAAAAATCCGTCAAACCTTGTGTACAACGGGACGCCCGCCTGCACGGGCAGGTTTGTCTTACCTTTAGTATAACGGAAAACGCGCATGTATACAACTGAAAAAGTGACAAATTTTCTAGCACACAATTGTGCTTTTCGCTGGAAATGCCCCAAATCGTCACCTTAAGGCTAAAAATATTGCACAAAGCTCTTGACTTATTTGTATACAACAGCATAAAATAGGGTAAGGAGCAGAGGGCAGACAAAGAGGCTCTCTGATAAGCAAAGCAAGTTTATAAAGGAGATCAACAAGATGGAAACTTTGAACTACAAGGTTCTGGAAGGCACCGGCTATAACGGCTACATCCTGAAGGATGCACCCGTCAAGGTCATGCAGTTTGGCGAGGGCAACTTCCTGCGTGCTTTCGTGGATTACTTCTATGACATCGCAAACGAGAAGGCCGGCTACAACGGCAAGGTCAAGCTGGTGCAGCCCATCAGCAACTTCCCCCAGATGGCAGACTGGATCAACGAGCAGGAAGGCCTGTACACCCTGTACCTGCGCGGCAGTGAGAAGGGCCAGAAGGTCGATGCAAAGCGCGTGATCTCCTGCGTGTCCGACTGTGTGTGCCCCTACATCGACGGCAAGTGGGACGAAGTGCTGGAACTGGCACGTTCTGCCGATCTGGAGACCATCGTTTCCAACACCACTGAGGCCGGCATCGCCTACACGCAGGGCGACAGCCAGTTCGATCAGGTTCCTCCCAACAGCTTCCCCGCAAAGCTGACCCGCGTGCTGTTCGAGCGCTACAAGGCATTCAACGGCGCTGCTGACAAGGGTCTGGCCATCCTGTCCTGCGAGCTGATCGACAACAACGGCAAGGAGCTGCAGAAGTGCTGCAACAACTACGCCAAGGACTGGAATCTGGAGCCTGCCTTCATCGACTGGATGAACAACGCAAACACCTTCTGCTCCACTCTGGTGGACCGCATCGTTCCGGGCCGCATCCGCGATCCCAAGGAACTGGCTGCCATGGAAGAGGCCAACGGCTACCATGATGCCGCTCTGGACGTGGGCGAAGTGTTCGGCGTGTGGGTCATCGAAGGCCCCGCTGAGCTGGAGGACAAGCTGCCGTTCAAGAAGGCCGGCGTGAACGTCATGGTCGTGCCCGATGTTACCCCCTACAAGAAGCGCAAGGTCCGCATCCTGAACGGTGCACACACCGGCTTCGTTCTGGGCGCATATCTGGCCGGCTTCGACATTGTGCGTGACTGCATGCACAATGACACCATCCGCGGCTTCATGAACAAGATGCTGCACGAGGAGATCATCCCCACCCTGCCGCTGGACAAGAAGGATCTGGAAGAGTTTGCTTCTGCTGTTGAGGACCGCTTCAACAACCCCTTCGTCAACCACGAGCTGATGAGCATCTCCCTGAACTCCACCTCCAAGTGGAAGGCCCGCAACATGCCTTCCTTCCTGGCTTACATTGAGGAGCAGAAGCAGCTGCCCAAGTGCCTGACCATGTCTCTGGCAGCCTACATTGCCTTCTATTCCAGCGACATTCAGGAGCGCACCGCCGACGGCCTGATCTGCAAGCGCCCTGCCGGCAACACCTACAAGATCCAGGATGACGCATGGGCTCTGGACTTCTACTATGCACACAAGGACGACACCGCAGCCCAGCTGGTGCACGCTGTACTGACCAACACCCAGATGTGGGATCAGGATCTGACCAAGATCGAGGGTCTCGAGGCCGCTGTTCTGGCTGATCTGGAAATGATCCGCACTCAGGGTGCCGAGGCTGCTTACAAGAGCTGCCTGTAAGCCTGATTGTTTAAAAGAAACATTGCTTTGAGGTGTGAACCCTCTCAGTCCGCTTCGCGTCCAGCTCCCCCGAGGGGGGAGCTTTTGCGGAAACGTAAAGTTTTCATCGCAAAGACCTCGCCCTTCGGGAGAGGTGGCATCGCATGGCGATGACGGAGAGGGTTCATTCCCTTTTATGCGATACGATAAGGAGAACTACTATGCCGCAGGCAATTCATATCAGCCCCATCGACAACGTGGTCGTTGCTCTGCACCCCATTGCCAAGGGCACGCTGGTGGAAGTGGACGGTCTTTCTGTGACTGCTCTGGAGGACATTCCGCAGGGCCACAAGATGGCCGTGAAGCCCATCAAGAACGGTGAGAACGTGATCAAGTACGGCTTCCCCATCGGCCACGCCACCGCAGATGCCGCTCCCGGCAGCTGGATGCACACCCACAACGTGCACACCAACCTGTCCGGTGAGGTAGAGTACAGTTACAACCCCGCCCCGGATCTGGCTCCCCTGCCCAAGGTCGAGCCGGAGACCTTTATGGGCTTCCGCCGCAAGGACGGCCGTGCCGCCATCCGCAATGAGATCTGGATCATCCCCACCGTGGGCTGCGTCAACGACATCGCCAAGAAGATCGTTGCCGACAATCAGGATCTGGTCACCGGCTCCATCGAGGGCCTGTACACCTTCACCCATCCCTTCGGCTGCAGCCAGACCGGCCACGACCATGCACAGACCCGCAAGCTGCTGGCTGCGCTGGTGCGCCACCCCAATGCTGCCGCCGTTCTGGTGCTGCATCTGGGCTGCGAGAACCTGCAGCACGATCAGTTCGTGGAAGAGCTGGGCGAGTACGACCACGACCGTGTGAAGTTCCTCACCTGTCAGGAGGTGGACGACGAGTTCACCGCTGCCCGCGATATCCTCAAGGAACTGGCCGCTTACGCCGGGCAGTTCAAGCGTGAGCCTATCCCCGTGTCCGATCTGGTGGTGGGCATGAAGTGCGGCGGCTCGGACGGCCTGTCCGGCATCACCGCCAATCCCACCATCGGCCGCTTCTCCGACATGATGGGCCAGCGCGGCGGTTCCACCGTGCTGACCGAGGTGCCCGAGATGTTCGGTGCCGAGGGCTTCCTGATGGATCGCTGCATCAACCATGACGTCTTTGTCAAGGCTGAGCACATGATCAACGGCTTCAAGGATTACTTTATCAGCCACAATGAGGTGGTCTACGATAACCCCTCTCCGGGCAACAAACAGGGCGGTATCACCACGCTGGAAGACAAGAGCTGCGGCTGCGTGCAGAAGGGCGGCACCGCCCCCATCATGGACGTGATCGGCTACGGTGATCCCGTTGTTACCAAGGGCCTGAACATGCTGTACGGCCCCGGCAACGATCTGGTTTCTGCCACGGCCATGACCGCCGCAGGCGCACACCTGATCCTGTTCTCCACCGGCCGCGGCACTCCGTTCTCGGCCCCGGCTCCCACCCTGAAGATCTCCACCAACACCCCGCTGGCCCAGAAGAAATCCGGCTGGATCGACTTCA
Organism: Faecalibacterium sp. AF27-11BH; assembly: GCF_003603005.1. Taxonomy (NCBI): domain Bacteria; kingdom Bacillati; phylum Bacillota; class Clostridia; order Eubacteriales; family Oscillospiraceae; genus Faecalibacterium; species Faecalibacterium sp. AF27-11BH. The sequence goes on along the minus strand of NZ_QVGS01000005.1, from coordinate 130,750 downwards.
ACACCGGCGTGATCGCCGATGGCGAAAAGACCATCGACGAGGCTGCAAAGGATCTGCTGGATCTGGTCATCCGCGTTGCAAGCGGTGAGCAGACCAAGGCCGAGAAGCACGGCTTCCGCGAGATCTCCATCTTCAAGGACGGTGTCGTTCTGTAATCGTTTCGAGGCTGCTGTATGGCACTTTGGCTGTACGGCAGCCTCTTTGTGCATGAAAACGGAAGGGAAGTGTTTTTATGGCTATGACCACTCGCATGATGATCTATGCGTTTCTGCTTTACGGCGGCATTTTTGCCGCTATCGTGGCCGTTATTGCAAGGGTCATAAAATATCTCATCCGCTATGGCATTGATTATTATTTTGAAAAACTGGCACAGAACCAGAAACATAAGGAGGACTGAACTATGAATCAGATCACCACCCGTTACGTCACCGAAAACGGTGCCTGCTACGAGCAGTATGTCATCACCGACGCCGAGGCAAAGACCGAGCTGGTCATCACCCCGGAGCGCGGTGGCATGATCACCGGCTTCTCGCTGAACGGCGAGGAGTACATCTGGACCCGTCATCCCAATTTTTCCGAGTGCAACCGTCCCCGCTTCGGCGTGCCGGTGCTGTTCCCCAACTGCGGCCTGCCGGATAACGGCGTGCACATCTTTGACGGCAAGGCATACCCCATGGAGAACCACGGCTTTGCCGACCTGTGCGCATGGGATGTGGAAAGCGTCGGCCCGGACGGCGTGACCCTGATTTTGGAGTCCACCCCGCTGACCAAGTTCCTCTATCCCTTCGATTTCACCGTGCTGATGAACTATAACCTCGAGGGCAACACTGCCGCCATCAACATGACCGTGATCAACGAGGGCGACACCAACATGCCCTTCAGCTTCGGCTTCCACCCCTACTTCAAGGCTTCCAAGCTGGAGAATGTGGACTTCGATATCAAGTGCGCCACCTGTTCCGAGAGCGCCAAGGGCGAGCAGCCCACTGCCCCGGAAAAGATCACCCTCACCCGCAAGGAAGGTGCGGACAACAGCGTGCGCCTGCTGACCGGCGTGCAGTTCCCCATGACCCTCACCGACAGCGGCAGCGGCCACAAGGTGACTGTGGATGCCGACGACAGCTTTGACCACGCTGTGCTGTGGCAACAGGATGCCGAGAGCTTTGTGTGCATGGAGCCGTGGAACGGCTGGGCCAACAGCGTCAACGAGGAAGGCAAGCACGAAGTGCTAGAGCCGGACGAGGCCATGACCGCTGATTGGAGCATCACCATCGAGAAGGTCTAAGCTTCATATCGTATAACAAAAAGGACACACCGTTGTGGTGTGTCCTTTTTGTTATAATTCAGTTCTTTGCCGGAATCATAAAGCTCTTATTTTCCGCCGGGTCCCAATAAAGCAGTTCCACCCTGCCGCCCTGTGCCAGCAGTTTTTCCTTCGGCTCCTGCTTTTGCCAGCAGCGTTCCAGCAGCTTTTCCATGTCGGCATCAGCAGACACCTTCTCCGGGCAGAGAGCGCTGCCCTGCCACCTGCCGTCGGCATACAGGCTCAGCGCACCGGCATTGCCCGCCAGAATGGCTGCAATGTCCTTCTTCATGCGGTCGTAGTCGTACTCCACGGCCTTGTACTGCCCATGCCACAGGCCGAAGAAGAGCGAGAACTCGCCGCCCAGTTCAATGAGCAAATTCTCATCATTGTGCGGGTTCTTGACCACAAAAGCCACATCCCCGTTTTCCATGTAGTCGAAATCCGGCTCCTCATTCGTGTGCACGGTCACATGCTGGCTGCTCAGCGCCGCAAGCAGATCCTCCTGCACGGCACTGGTATCCGGGATCTCATCATAATTGATATTTGCGTTCATGGGATGCTCCTTTTCTCTGTGCTATTTGTGTTGTTATTTTTCACCAGACCGCACAGGCCTACTTATTTTCCTTCATATTGCCGGATTATTTTTATACGCTGTGTAACAGAATCCATAAAACGGTTCACCCTACTTCACATTAGATCAATGCTTTTTGAATCTAACCATCGAACACACGACCTCAACACGATCCTGATTGTCCAAACTCAATTCAAGGTCATGGTCGATGATGGGCAGCTTGAACCGGACGGACTTCAGCCACTGTCCATTAGGCTGGCGTTCCGGGTAGATCTGCACCTCATCGATCAAAATCTCCACTAGTCTGCGGCGTTCCGCCTCGGTCATGGTGGCATAAAGCTTGTCAAAGCAAATCAGGATCTTATAGATGTTGTCGCCTGTGATTTTGTCAGCTTCAATGGTCTGCTTCTTTGCCCGGGCATCCATCAGTCCATTTTCCACCTCTTCGATTTTATCGTACATCTTATAAAGGCGGTCGTCAAGGTCGGATTTTCGGGCGATAAAGTGCCGGTCGTCCGGGTCAAGGCTGTCGATTTCCTCCATAAGCCGGGATTTTGTGGAGTAGTGCTGCCGCAGCTGCTTCTCATAGGCGGCGATCTCCTGCTCAATGGCAGTGGTATCTACCTTCATGTGTAGACCTTGGTCTTTTCTGCTGCCATTTCCAGCACCTCCCGTTCGTACCGTCTTGTTCGGAATAGACTATGCAAGCAAAGTCGTGTGCCAAAGGGCGCTGCTCTCGCCTGTCGGCTCGGTCAAGCGCTTCAAAATGCAACGCATTTTGAGGTTGCCACTGGCGACCCGCGCCCCTTTGGATTCTCCGTTCACATTGTCCTACGGACGATGTGATTTTATTGTTGTAGCGATTCGCTTCATCCCGGTTTCGTCCCGGTTTGCAGAATGCCCTTGCAATCCGAAAGAAGCCGTGCTATAATGCCGCTGTAATTGAATCATAAATCTTCAGGGCAGGGTGCAATTCCCTACCGGTGGTACAGCCCACGAGCCGTAAGGCATGATTCGGTGAAACTCCGAAGCCGACAGTACAGTCTGGATGAAAGAAGATATCAAGTGCAGAACCCGTACGGTCCTGCGCTTGTGGAGGCTGCTCTGGGATGCGTTTGCATTCTGGAGCTTTCTTTTTTGCACAAGGATCCCTTGTGTTTTTTCGGCTTGCCCTGAACGTTTTTGTTCAGGGCTTTTTCTTTTGGAGGCAACACGATGAACGACAAAGACTATATGCGTCTGGCTTTGCAGCTTGCAAAAAAGGGCTGCGGGTGGACATCGCCCAACCCGATGGTGGGTGCCGTGGTCGTAAAAGAGGGCAGGATCATCGGACAGGGCTGGCACCAGAAATACGGTCAGGCTCATGCGGAGCGCAATGCGCTGGCATCCTGCACCGAAGATCCGCAGGGAGCGACCATGTATGTGACATTGGAGCCGTGCTGCCATTACGGAAAGCAGCCGCCCTGCGTGGATGCGATTCTGGACGCGGGCATTCACCGGGTGGTCGTGGGTTCCGCTGACCCGAATCCGCTGGTAGCCGGAAAAGGAATTGCAATCCTGCGCGCACACGGCATAGATGTGACCGAAAATGTTCTGCAAGAGGAATGCGATGCGCTGAACAAGGTGTTCTTCCACTATATCACCACAAAACGCCCCTTCGTTTCCATGAAATACGCCATGACAATGGACGGAAAAATCGCCACATACACAGGCGCTTCCAAATGGATCACCGGGGAAATTGCCCGGACTCATGTTCAACGGCAGCGACACCGATTCCGCGGCATTATGGTGGGAGTCGGAACCATTCTGGCAGATGACCCGCTGCTGACCTGCCGGATAGAGGGTGGCCGTGATCCCGTCCGGATCATCTGTGATACACATTTGCGGACACCGCTGCAATCACAGGTAGTCACGACCGCCAAACAGGTCCCCACCATTCTTGCGACCTGCTGCGGCGACCCAGAGAAGCAGGCGGCATATCAACAGACCGGGTGCCGAGTCCTTTGCCTGGAAGAGCAATGCGGTCATGTGAATCTTCCGCAACTGATGGAACAGCTGGGGCAGGAGCAGATCGACAGCATTCTGCTGGAAGGCGGCGGAACCTTGAACTGGTCTGCACTGGAAAGCGGCATCGTGCAGCAGGTACAGGCTTACATCGCCCCGAAGCTGTTCGGAGGTAGGGATGCCAAAGCACCCATTGAGGGTGCAGGTGTTTCGTTTCCGGATGCTGCATTCCGCCTGAAGAACAGCCGATTGGAACAGCTTGGCGAAGATTTCCTGATCGAAAGTGAGGTGGAGTACCCGTGTTTACCGGAATCGTGGAAGAAGTCGGAACAATAAAATCCATCAATCGGGGACAGCATTCCGCCGTACTGACTGTTCGTGCAAAAACGGTTCTGGAAGAAACCAGGATCGGCGACAGCATCGCCGTCAACGGCATCTGCCTGACCGTCAGGCAGCTCTTCCCGGATAGCTTTGCTGCGGATGTCATGCACGAGACCTTGAACCGTTCTGCGCTTGCGCAGCTCACCGTTGGAAGTGCTGTCAATCTGGAACGTGCCATGCCGGCCAACGGACGTTTTGGCGGACACATCGTAGCAGGCCATGTGGATGGCGTCGGACGCATTGCTAATATCCGAAAAGACGATACGGCCATCTGGTACACCATTCATGCAGATTCTGCGATCCTTCGCTATGTCGTTGAAAAAGGCTCTATCACAATAGACGGTATCAGCCTGACCGTGGCTGCGGTGGAACCTACGGGCTTTTCCGTGTCCACGATACCGCACACCGTCCGTCAGACGAACCTGAACCAACGGCACAAAGGGGATTTTGTCAATTTGGAAACCGATGTTGTTGGAAAATATATCGAGAGGCTGCTTCCATCAGAAACACCGAAGCAAAACACGCTCACAAAAGAAATGCTGCTGCGTTGCGGCTTTTAAGGAGAGTTTACGATGAACTTCAATACCATTCCCGAAGCTTTGCAAGACCTGAAGCAAGGAAAAATCATTCTGGTAACGGATGACCCCGACCGTGAAAACGAGGGGGACTTCATCTGTGCTGCCGAATTTGCCACCACCGAAAACATCAACTTTATGGCGACCCACGGCAAAGGTCTGATCTGTATGCCGATGTCCGAGGCTTTCGTCCAGAAGCTGCAATTTCCGCAGATGGTGCAGCATAACACCGACAACCATGAAACGGCATTTACGGTGTCCATCGACCACGTTTCTACTTCTACGGGCATTTCTGCCGCAGAGCGTTCCATTACGGCGATGGCTTGTGTGGACGATCACGCAAAAGCAGAAGATTTCCGCAGACCGGGCCATATGTTCCCCCTTCTGGCAAAAAAGAACGGTGTACTGGAGCGCAACGGTCACACGGAAGCAACCGTTGACCTGTGCCGTCTGGCAGGGCTGAAAGAATGCGGCCTGTGCTGCGAGATCATGCGGGAGGATGGCACGATGATGCGCACCGCTGAACTGGCAAAGCTGGCAGAGCGTTTCCAGATCAAATTCATCACCATCCGTGATTTACAGGAGTACCGCAAGTGTCACGATAAACTGGTCGATCGGGTAACGGCGGTGAACCTGCCCACCAAGTATGGCACCTTCAGAGCTTATGGTTTTGTGAGCCGCCTGAACGGAGAGCATCACATTGCACTGGTAAAAGGTGACATTGGCGATGGAAAGAATATTCTGTGCCGCGTCCACTCGGAATGCCTGACAGGAGATACATTTGGTTCTTTGCGTTGCGACTGCGGCCAGCAGCTGGCCGCTGCCATGACGCAGATTGAAAAAGAAGGCCGGGGTATCCTGCTCTATATGCGGCAGGAAGGCCGGGGCATCGGTCTGATCAACAAGCTGCGTGCCTATGAACTTCAGGAGCAGGGCATGGATACGCTGGAAGCCAATCTCGCTCTGGGGTTCCATGGAGATGAACGGGAGTATTATCTCGGCGCACAGATCCTCCGGGAACTTGGCGTAAAAAGCCTGCGCCTGCTTACCAATAACCCGGACAAAGTATATCAGCTCTCCGAGTTTGGGCTGGAGATCTCCGAGCGCGTACCCATTCAGATGACGGCGACCCCGTATGACCTGTTTTACCTGAAAACGAAGCAGGCACGGATGGGGCATCTTCTGGAATATTAACAACGAAAGAGGTATTTAAAAATGAAAACATTTGAAGGTAAGCTGGTTTCTCAGAACGTCAAGGTCGGTATCGTAGCTGCCCGATTCAACGAATTTATCACGTCCAAACTTCTGAGCGGAGCAATGGATGGTCTGCTCCGGCACGATGTGCAGGACGCTGATATTCATGTTGCATGGGTTCCGGGTGCTTTTGAGATCCCACTGGTTGCCTCTAAAATGGCAAAAAGCGGAAAGTATGATGCTGTGATCTGCCTTGGTGCCGTGATTCGCGGTTCTACCAGCCATTACGACTATGTGTGCAATGAGGTTTCCAAAGGCATTGCCACGGTCTCGCTGGAAAGCGGGGTTCCCGTCCTCTTTGGTGTTCTGACCACCGAAAACATCGAACAGGCCATCGAGCGGGCAGGCACCAAAGCAGGTAATAAAGGCTATGACTGTGCAGTCAGTGCCATCGAGATGGTAAACCTGCTCCGGGAAATGGATACCGCCGCAGAGTAAAATACACGCAGGAGTTTGCCATGATCGTTATAAAGACCCGACAGCCTGACCCGGAATTAGAGCAGAAGATCCGGATGCTTCTGGAACGAGAGCACATCGAGGCAGAGCAAATATCCATTGATTCATGGGAGAAGTTGGTTCTTCCGGGGCTTACACTGGACGGAATGACCCACGAAGTGTCGTGCAACGGCAGAAAAGTCTCCCTTACACGACTGGAGTTCGATTTGCTGCTGATGCTTGCCTCCCACGAAGGACAAATTTTCTCAAAAGAAGAGCTTTTCCGTGCTGTGTGGGGACAAAACTGTGACGACACCTTAAAGGTCGTGGCAAATACCGTTTCCAATCTGCGAAAGAAGCTGGCCGGCTGCGGTAGCTTTATCCGCACTACCCACGGCGGCTATGCTTTTGTAAGCCAAAAGGAGAACGACCCGGCATGACCAGGATCTTATTTATTTGTCTCGGAAATATCTGCCGAAGCCCGATGGCGGAGTATGTGATGAAAGACCTTACGTCCAAGGCAGGACTATCCGAGCGATTTGAAATCGCATCAGCCGCCACCAGTGCATGGGAAATCGGAAATCCGGTCTATCCTCCTGCACGGCAGAAGCTGGCAGAACATGGCATCGACTGCAATGGCAAGACCGCCCGGCAGATGACCCGGCTGGATTATGCACGGTATGATCATCTGATTGGCATGGACGAAAGTAATCTGTGCGACATCCTGCGGCTTGTCGGCGGAGACCCACAGCATAAAGTCTCGCTGCTGATGGCGCATACGGATCATCCCCGTGAAGTGGCAGACCCATGGTTCACGGGAGATTTTGAAGCCACATGGCAGGATATACTGGAAGGATGCACGGCATTGCTTGAGGAACTGCGATCATAACAGATTATCATAAAAACGGACGGATGTCTGCCAGTTGACAGACATCCGTCTATTTTTTATTTCAAATCATCTTAAAATACTTCAGCGCCTCCCGGATGGCTCTTTCCTTCTCCGCCGGGCACTTGAGCCGCTTGGGGTTCTCAGCCTTAGGCTTGTTGTAGTTCTGCCGCTCCTTGATGCCGCATTTCTGCTTGACCTGTGCAATATAGAGGTCGCTCACGTTCAGACCGGTGTGTTCCTTGACGTACTCCCGGATCTCTTCATAGGTAGCCTTGGTCTCTGCAGCAGTCACATCCAGTTCATCCATTTTCAGATTCACCGTGATCTTCTGGTAGATATCTAGTTTGGACAATGCGCATACCGTCTCGACATGTGTATCACTGTCCAAACTCATTTCCATATCTTCCTCAATAATCGGAAGCTTGAATTTGATGGATTTGAGCCACTGACCGTTTGGCTGTCGTTCCTCATAGATATGGATTTCAGAAATCAGCGATTCCATAATCTGTCGCTTCTCCTGCTCGTCCATGACAGCGTACAGCTTTTCAAAATAAATCAGCACTTTGTAGATATTGTCAGCAGTGAGTTTTTCTGCTTCTATTGCCATTTTCTTTGCTCTGGCTTCAATCAACAGATTCTCCGTATCCTCTATCTTATCATACATTTTATAAAGGCGATCATCAAGGTCTGCTTTACGCTTGATGTAGTGCTTATCATCTGGGTCAAGGGTATCAATCTCATCAATCAAACGGGACTTCGTAGCATAGCTCTGACGAAGCTGTTTTTCATAATTGGCAATCTCCTGTTCAATGGCGGATGTATCTATCTTCATATTGATTTTTTGCTGCATCATCGCCGCAAACTTCGGATTGCTGACCAGTTTGATAATAACCTCTGCAACAGCACCGTCCAGCAATTCCTCATTGATTTGCTTCTTGTATTCACACTTATGACCACGGGTCATAGTGCGGTGTTTGCAGCCATAATAGAAGAAATCCTTATATTTCGTGCCGTCCGGCTTGTGCTTGATGCTTTTGTTGCCGTACATTCCGGCTCCGCAAATAGGACATTTAAGTAATCCGGTCAGCAGGTGTACCTTGTTGTCTTTACCGTTGTTGACCTTTTCATACTTCTTCGCCTGAGCAAGAAGTTTTACTTGGGCTTCATGCCAGAGTCCTTCTGATACAATGGCTTCATGCAGACCGTCAACTAACAGATAATTTTCCTGCTCCACAAGTCGGTAATCATTGCGAGTTCCATGTACCTTTTCTGTTCTTCTCCTGCCGTAAGCAATTTTACCACAGTAAACGGGATTTTTCAAAATTCTGCGAATCAGGGCTGCATCAAACAGAGGATTTTTTCCATTCTGCCGCTGAATTTTGTTGATACCGTGATTGGCAAGGTATTTCGCAAGTCCGTTAGCTCCTATATCGGTATGCACATACTGGTCAAAGATAATGCGGATTGCCTCGGCTTCTTCCTCGTTGATATACAGCATACCTTTTTCCAATTTGTATCCGTAGGGAGCAAAACCACCGTTCCATTTACCCTCACGAGCTTTCTGGATTCTGCCTTCCATCGTCTGAACACGGATATTCTCACGCTCAATCTCGGCAACCGCAGAAAGCACGGAAATCATCAGCTTACCGGCATCTTTGGAAGAATCAATGCCATCCTCCACACAAATCAGATTGACATCGAAATCTTGCATCACCTGTAAGGTAGACAGCACATCTGCCGCATTTCTGCCAAAACGTGATAACTTGAACACCAGCACATAGGACACGCCATCTTTACCGGACTTGATATCCTCCATCATGCGGTTAAATTCCAATCTGCCCTCAATGGACTTTCCCGATTTACCGGCATCCTCATATTCACCGACGATTTCAAAATCGTTGAACTCAGCATAGGCTTTCATTCTTGATTTCTGAGCATCCAAGGAGTAACCGTCTACCTGAACGGCAGTAGATACTCTCGTATAAATATATACTTTTGTTTTTTCTTTCATATCGCCATCCTCATTTGTGCCACAGCCTGTGGCATAATTCAGCTTTCATCGTCTGTTATTTTTTGCCGTCAGTTTTCTGTTCCAACATCTTTATCGAATTTAAATAATCATTTTCCACGTCGCTGAGCGTTCTTGTCTTATATTTTCGATATTCTCCAGTCGCTTTATCAACAGCCTGCTTATGAGTAATGCTTCCATTTCCAATTAAAAGCTGCTCTCCACTCATGGTAAGAATGCGATCCAGATGCTCTGCCCAGTCCTGCATCGTCATTGCCTGTTCACGCTCTGCCTGACGTTCCGCAAAATCCAGATACCCGGATACAAGTTGTCCCATAGCACGAAGCTCTTTCTCATTCAGATAGTTTTTCGCAACAATCGCTTCTTTGAGTGTCGGCTGATTACCGGCAAAGGTGGTAAGTCCCATGAACTCTTTTTCCGCATCCGCTCTTGTATAAATCACTTCTGCCGCAGTCTGTCCGTGAATGGCATAATGAATTTTATTCTGAACCTTTTTGAAAAAACGGATAGAGATTTCCGCTTTCGGGTCGTAGTCAATGCTGGTGGCATAGATTTCAAGCACTTGACGATAAAACACCTTTTCCGATGCACGGATGTCTCTGATTCTTTCAAGCAGTTCCTTGAAATATCCACCGCCGCCCAGATTTTTCAATCGTTCATCATCCAAAGCAAAACCTTTTTTCATGTATTCTTTGAGAATGTTAGTTGCCCAGATTCTGAACTGTGTGCCACGCTTGGATTTTACACGATAGCCGACAGAAATGATAACATCAAGATTATAGTAGTCAACCTGATAGGTTTTTCCATCTGCCGCAGTTGTTGCAAAATTTGCAACAACTGACTCTCGCTGCAGCTCGCCTTCGGAAAATACATTTTTTATATGTCTTGAAATAGTAGATTTATCTCTCTGGAACAACTCTGCCATCTGGTCAATGGATAACCACACGGTATCCTCATCAAATGTGGTTTCAATTTTTGTCAATCCATCTTCTGTTGTGTAAATAATCATATTGGATTTTTGATTCATATCATCATAATTGTTCACCGGAACACCTCATTTCTAATTGTGCAACGGGGTATTGCGCTTTTATTCTATGTAGCTCTATGCGTTGAGAACAGTAGCTCTCGCATAGAGTTTGGACACTTATTCCACGACTATTATATCATTGCTTTTCCATCAATTCAATAGTGTCACTGGGTTCTTCAGATGTGTTTTCTTCCTCCAAACAAGACGGCGGCTCTGGAAGATTATCAATATCCAGAACCGCCGCATATTTTTCTATTAAATTTGCAAGTAAATCGGCAAAACCATTCCATTTATCTGTCAATAGTGCTCTCCTTTCTTTTTCGTCCACGTTCCTGCGGAATGTCCTGTTTCTCTTTTCCTCTGGTCAAAACGGCATTAAGAAAAGCCCGTACCCTTTCAGGTGCGAGCTTGACAGCATCCAGATACGGCTGAGCCTGTTCCAGAAGTTTCTCATATCGTTTTTTCCATACCCCAGCATCTTTCTTGGCTGTTTCATATTTCTGCTGGTATTTTAATTTCTCCGCTTTTTCAGCAAAGCTGCTGACAGCATAATTTTTGAGAGTACGGCATTCATCGGGTGTCAAGACGATGTTCCCGGTAAAAGATTTCTTACCCATCGACTCCAGCTCCTGAACCGTCACCGCTATTCCGGTTGCCGCCTTAGTCTGTGCTTGCAGGGATTTAAGCTCCTGCTTTTTCTTCTCCGCAGCCTGTGTAGTATCGTCAAGCTGTGCTTCTTTCTGGTTCAGTTCCGCCGTCACAGCTTCCAGTCGCTGCTTTTCCTTTGCCACCTTAAACTGGGTCACAGTCAGATGTTCCTCGGTGCTGTCACGCTCTCCACGTTCCACATCGGTATATCCGGCAGCTCTCATGTGCTGAAAAAAATCATCCTGTAAAACAGAATAGGATTTTCGGAGAACAGGCTTACCATTGACTTGCAGAATTGGTTTTCCATCTTTGTCCACAGCAGGTTTGGACAGCCACTTTTTACTGCGGCTGACCTGCATAATGGTTTCCTTTACCGTTCCTCTGAGAGCTTCATCCTTGCAGCGTTTCGACCACAAAATCTGTTTCTCCACCACAGGGACATAGACCACATGAAGATGATAATGGAACACGTCCTTGCCAAGTGCTTCGGACATCGCCCGGTTAATCTCGTCAGCGTGCATGACTGCCGAGAGGATATACTGTTCACCGCCAACAATCTCCACAGCGGATTTATAGGCTTCCTCATAAAACTGTCTGGCGTATTCATAACCGCCGTGATTGTCGAAGTACGCAGAGTTCACATCAAAGACCATTTCGTTGAAATGGACGGCATCCGCCTTCAGACCTCTGGTGGAAATGATGTTGTCAGCTTTCATCTGCTCAAACATTTCAGCGTAGCTCCCGGTAGGTTCTTTGAAGTGTACGTTGAGGGAACTTCTTTCCGGGATAATATCTTCGTTACTGTATATTTCTTTTTCACGCTCATTGTGTGCCTGTGCATCTCCGATGTCATTATCTGTGACATCCATATTTCTTGCACAGGTACGGTCAACTCCGTCATTTCTTGCCATATTTTTCCTTCCTTTCTTTGGGATTTGCAGACAGGTAGCTTTGGAAAGGCACTTCTGCGGAAGTGTAATAACCCACTATGACACTTTCATCCATACTGGCTGCAAAGTGCCGTGGGCTCTCCCGAGGGGCTCTCCGAGGGTAATGCGGTCGCTGCGGCGACCTCTGCCGAACATCAGAAAGTTGTCTGCTCCTCTTTCCAATGTCCGGCACGGACGGCTGCTGTTTTGCGAAACCGCCCCGTCCGTTGACAGAAAAAAGACTGACTTTTTCCTGTCATTTGGGTACGTCACGAAGGTTTTATACAGGAGTGATTTACGCTCGTACGCTGTGTACGTACGTACCAAAAAATCAATCCCGCCATTCCTCCGGTACGTACGTACACGGCGAAACGTCGTAAAACCCATTTATATTCGGACGGGCTACGGCTTCAATTCCCATGAATCCCCACACCCTGCGCCCGGCAGAGTTTGTGATTTTGTTGGTGTGTTCCAGATTGTAGCGACTTAAATTTGCCACCACACTGTCACTAAAGCTGCGGGATTTCAGGGGCGGCAGAGAATTTTCCTCACACCACATCCGATAAATTTCGTACAGCTCCTTGGAGCTGATGGAAGCATCCGCTTTCAGCCGGATATAGCCCTCAGACTCCATGAAGTCGAAAATATTGTTGTTGTCACGCTTGACGGACTCTCGGTTGGTTTTGGTGCGCTCACTTTCCGTGAATTTGAAATTGTTGGCAACCAGACGCTGCAATCCCTCAAACGCCCAGAGGAAAATGCCCTCCACCTCAGCTTTCATCTTCTGGGCGAGGTCAGGGTCATCCATTCTTCCGGCAGGCTTTTCCTTTGTGGTCAGCACAAGCTGTCTGCGGTAGAAACCGTCACTTCGGTCATACAATGCCTGTAAATCTCCATTGGAGAAAGCCAGCAGACGGGCGAACATCCAGCCCTGATAGCTCTGTTTGCCCTTGCGCTCCAAATCCATTTTCCCTTGAGCTGTCACAATGGATTTCACATAATTGGTCTGGCGCAAGGCTTCCATTCGCATATCATCATCCACGCATAGGAGGATATGCTCCAGATCGGCACGGGCAAATCGGTTCTCAGAGATTTTACCAATGCTTCCGTCCTTCATGGAACTGCCCAGCATTTGCCCCAGCACCGCACCGATTTGGGATTTACCCTCGCCGCCATTGCCCTTAATGACCATCATCCTCTGTCCTTTATTGGAGGGAATCAGGCAATAGCCGATAAATTCCTGCAAGGTAGGGATGTCCTCCGGGTAAAGCAGACCATTCAGAAAGGAAAGCCACAGCACAGGTTTCGGAGTATCCGGGCGATAGAAAACCGGGAGCCTGTTTCTCACAATATCCGGCTTCCCCTCTGTAAAAGTGCCGTCCAGCATGAGCGTACCGTTTGCCAGATGAATCCTGTCCTGCTCCGGCGGGAAGTCCTCCACATGAGCCGCCAGCTTCATAATCTCAATGATGTTGCTGATTTTGCGGGGAATGTTGTTCACGGCACAATATTTCAATTCTTCAAAGATTTCGCCACGAAGCGGCAGGTCGTCCGTCACTCGACCATCAGGTGTGAAAAAAGCTCCGTTTGCAAAGATAATCTGACGGGTTCTCAGAAAATCTTCACAAAACAGAGCTTCATTGATACTCTTGCCGTCAAACCACATCGGCACATTCATCTCAAGCAATTTCCTGTTCTCTGACATGGCAGCGCACCTCCTTTTTCTGCTCGTCCAGTCGTGTTTGCATTCTTGCAATCGTTCCGTCTGTCAAAAGTTCCTTGACGGTATCAGTCCTTTCTTCCTGATCGCTCATAAGGAGCAAATCGTTCAGATACTCCACATATTCCAGCTTGTGGCAAGCTTCCACGAACCTCTCATCCGGCTCGTCCTCCGGTGCTTCGGGAGCATATCGCTCTTTCCAGTCCTCCAAAAGATGAAGATACCCGGACAGCACATTCATGCAGAAAAGCTCGTCCTGTTTCGACTGATTCACACGGGGACGGTACTTCTTTACCTGTGCCACCACGGACGGCGGCCTGTCCAGTCCGAAATCCGCAGCCAGTCTCTGCGCTGCTTCATAGGCAGACAGGTCAAGCAGCCTTGCCACAAAGTCAATCACATCTCCCTTGGCACCGCAGCCGAAGCAATAGAAGTAATCCTCGTTCAGCTTCAAGCTGGGGTGTCTGTCATCGTGGAAAGGGCAGCAAATCATCCCGGAGCGATTGATTTTCAGCCCGTAGTGTTCGGCGGCTTGCCTAACCGTGACCGCCGCCTTGACTGTTTCAAAAATGTTCATTTGCATAACCTCCTTGATTTTTCTCGATGATTTTTTCATCTGCCTGAATATACGCAGAAAAACGCTTTCAACCGAAAAATCAGGCACTTCCGCAAGCAAAGCAAAAAGCCGCCCCGAAAACTTGAAAAAATGCAAGTTTCGAGACGGCAGTGTTCACACAAAGTTGGTTGATATTGTTCCGTAAATAGAATATAATTGAAGTTAATATGAATCAGGAGGGATGATACAGAAATGAAATACCTGTCTACATTTGAAGTTGCCGAGAAATGGGGTATCTCTCCCCGAAGAGTTGGTATCCTCTGCAACAATGACCGCATACCGGGCGCACAGCGGGCAGGAAGCCGCTGGATCATCCCGGAGGACGCTGAAAAGCCGACAGATGCCCGCATTAAAAGCGGAAAATATATCAAACAGAAAACAGACAGAGGGGAGGAAGCATAATGGCTGATACTTATTTACCCGCCGATGTTCGGAAAAGAATCGTTGATGTAATGAGAGAACGCAAGATGACCCAGCGAGAACTGGCACTTCGGATTGATGTGAATGAAAGCACCATCAGCCGCTTCCTTAGCGGAAAGACCGAAAAGCTGAGCGAAGAAAGCGTTATCCGCATCGCCAGAGTGTTCAATGTGTCCACGGACTTTATCTTGGGTACGACCGTAATCCCGGATAAAAAGAACTACGATATTTCAGAACTGGGATTATCTGTTGAAGCTGCAAAGAATCTTTATACCGGAAAGGTCAACAATGATGTAGTCAACCGTCTGCTGGAAAATCCCCGCTTTGCCATGGTTACTTATATGATTGCACAGTATATGGATGATACCCTTGCAAGAGGATATGCCGCACAAAACCAGATGTTTGCTACCGTTGGCTCTCTGCTGTTGGGACAGAACCAAGCTCCCGAAGCAGTACAGGCAGCCCGAACCGCTAATGCCATGAAAATTCCCGCTTATCAGGCAGACCAGACCACGATTCAAAACACCTTTATGACGGTGGTTAAGGAAATCAAGAAAGAAGCAGGCAGCGATTTGGTCGCAGCCAAGGCAATCAGCAAGGAAGCCACCGAAAAGATGTTTGCCGAGCTGACCAAGGGGCAGGATATGCAGAATCCGACCATCACGCCGGAAGCAGTTGTTGATGCTATTACAGGCAGCATTTCCGGTGTCGATGGAGTCAATCAGGAAGCTCTGGACAACTTTAACAAAGCCTTGCTGGGGCTGATGCAGACGATGGTGCTGCCGGAAGATGATGGACAAGATAACTAACGAGCAGCTCTGTATTGCGGCGCAGAGCGGTGACAAATGGGCAGAAAACGCCCTTGTAGAGAACAATCTGCGGTTTATCCGAAAGACGGCATACGAGATATGGAGCGCACAGCGGGAGCTGAACGTTGCCCTCGGCATTGAACTGAACGATTTGGTGCAGGAGGGTTCATTGGGGCTTCTGGGCTGCATAAGCAGCTTTCAACCCGACTACGGGAACAAGTTTTTGACCTATGCTGCCCCGGCTATTCATAATGCCATGCTGGACTACATCCGCAGGCTGAATCCTACCTTTGAAGCCAAAAATCTGGACTGTATCATTCGTCTGGATGAGGTCAAAAAGGGCGAGAATAAGGGACAACATGAATTTATAGCAGATTCCAGAGTACAGAACCCAGAGCAGATTTTCATTGCAAAGGAAACCCACGAAGAAATCCATACGGCTCTGGAAATGATTGATGAGCGAGAGAAAGCCTATCTCTGGTATCGCTTTGGCTTTGAGGACGATGTCCTCCATCCTCTGAGCGAAACGGCGAAGCACTTCCATCTGTCAGAGAGCAGAGCAAAGTCCACGGAGAAATTGGCTCTGGATAACTTCTGGCTGGAACTGCCTTGGTGGTACTAAATATTCAAAGAAAGGGACATGTAATCATGGAAAAATATAAAATACTCATCATCGAAGATGACCCAATCATTCAAACTGAATTACAAGTTCTGTTAAACGGAAACGGATATGAGGCATCCGCAGTTACTGACTTTACATCAGTTATGCAAGCGGTCAAAAATACTCATCCCTATTTGATTTTGCTGGACATAAAGCTGCCACAAGAAAGCGGCTACTCAATCTGTTCTCAAATCCGCAGTTTTTCCAATGTACCGATTATCTTTGTAACAAGCTGCAATACGGACATGGATGAATTGAACAGTATTTTGCTGGGTGGAGATGCTTTTATCACCAAGCCTTATAACACAGCAATTCTGCTGGCAAAGATTTCATCCTTGATGAAACGAGCTTACCCGATAGAACAAATTGAGCGTCTGAATTGGCAAGGAGCGATTCTTCACTTAGAAAGTAGCACGATTGAATATGACGGTAACCAAGCAGAACTGACAAAGAATGAATTGAAAATATTATATTATCTTTTCAAACACGCAGGAAAGATTTGTTCCCGTAATGATATTGTAGATTATCTATGGGACAATCAGCTATATGTGGATGACAATGCTTTGAGCGTCAATATCAACCGCATCCGGGAAAAACTGGCGGGCATTGGCCTGACGAATTTTATCAAGACAAAGCATCGCCAGGGGTACACGATATGAACAGCAAACGGTATTGGAAAAACAGGCTTCCATTTCTGCTGACGAACCTTGTTTGCATGGCTGCGCTCACTGTATTTTTGCTGGTGTGCGGCAATTCGGCTTCCGCAGTAGTATTGATCCTGATCGTATGGGCATTGATTTTGCTGATGGGACTTGTCCTCACTTACTGGAAACGAAAGCGGCAGATGAAAAAACTTCTGGATATGGCGAAGCAGCTCTCCGAGAGATACCTTATTTCTGAAGTGATGGAACTGCCGGAACAGGCCGAGGATCAGGTTTACTATCAGATTTTGAAAATGGCTGGAAAATCCATGTTGGAGCAGATTGGGGAGGTCGAGCGGGAACGCCTGGAGTACAAGGAATACATTGAACAATGGATTCACGAAATCAAAACGCCCATTACTGCCATGAAACTCCTATGTGAAAACCATCGGACGAACTGGACAAAAGAACTTCTGCTGGAACTGGAAAAGACCAACCGCTTTACGGAACAGGCTCTTTATTATGCCCGCAGTGAGCATACAGAGAAAGATTATTCTGTCCGGGAAATGGCACTGTCCCAAGTGGTGCATCAGGCGATTGCAGATAACAAATATCTGCTGCTCCAAAGTGGTATGCGCCTGGAAGTGGAGGAAATGCAGGATACGGTTTATTCAGATGAAAAGTGGGTGCGTTTTATCCTAAATCAACTGATTGTCAATGCGGTCAAGTATCGTACGAAGCAGCCGGTTCTCCGCATTTCTACTCATAAACGGCAGGATCAGGTTGTCCTTGTCGTGGAGGACAATGGAATCGGGATTGCTGCGTCCGATCTGCCCCGTATCTTTGAAAAGGGATTTACCGGTCAGAATGGTCGTCTGATTCAGCAGTCCACGGGCATTGGTCTGTATCTGTGCAAACGGCTCTGTGAAAAGCTGGGCATTGGCATTACGGCGGAGTCGTCGGAACATGGCACAGCCATTTCCCTTTCTTTTCACATTAACTGTCTGATTCATGAAGTGCAGAACTGAAAAGCGTTCTGCACTTCTTACATTTTTGTTAGAACTTTGTAAGAAAACTTGATACAAACGAAGCCACTCTTATTTTACAATAGAGATCAGAGGTGATAACAATGAAAGAAATTTTGAAACTGGATCATATCCAAAAATATTACGGAAATGGCGGAAATGTTACAAAAGCAATTCAGGACATCAGCTTTTCCGTTCAAGAGGGAGAATTTGTAGGAATCATGGGAGCATCTGGCTCCGGCAAGACTACCCTGCTCAACTGTATTTCCACCATTGATACCGTCAGTGCAGGACATATCTATCTGGACGGAACCGATGTGACGGAAATCAACGAAAAACAGATTGCCCGGTTTCGTCGGGAGAATCTTGGATTTGTATTTCAGGATTTTAACCTGCTGGACACGCTGACCATTTCGGAAAACATAGCCCTGGCGCTGACCATCAACAAGGTTCCAGCAGGCGAGATTGATGGGCGGGTGCGGGAAATGGCCGGAAAGCTGAATATCACGGATATTCTGGACAAATACCCCTATCAGGTGTCCGGCGGCCAGAAGCAGCGGTGCGCCTGTGCCAGAGCCATTATCAATCAGCCTAAGCTGATTTTGGCGGATGAACCCACCGGTGCGTTAGACAGTCACTCGTCCCAGATGCTGCTCTCGACGATCCAGAGTATCAATGAAGATCTCGGAGCCACGATTCTGATGGTGACACACGATGCTTTCTCGGCAAGCTATGCCAATCGTATTCTCTTTATGAGGGACGGGGCAATCTTTACGGAAATCCGTAAGGGGGGTGATTCCCGCAGGACTTTCTTTGAAAAAATCCTGGATGTCCTTACCATGATGGGAGGGGGCACGAGCGATGTACGCTAAACTTATTTTCAAAAATGCAAAGCGGTCTGTGAAGGACTATTTGATTTATATTGTGACCATGACACTCTGTGTCACCCTGTTCTATGCGTTTTTGTCTATCAGCAGCACCCATTATCATCCGACCATTGGTGCGGAATATAATATTTCCCTGCTGGCTGGAGGTATGAAACTGGCAATTTGCGGGATTAGTTTGCTTTTGTTGTTTCTGATCCACTATGTCAATCGTTTCATGCTGAGAAAAAAGCAAAAGGAGTTTGCCGTTGAGGCAACCTTGGGAATGGAGCAAAAAACCATAGGCCTGCTCTTTTTTGGAGAGACTTTTTTCCTGCTCATATTCTCTGTGTCGGTGGGAATCCTTCTGGGGATGGTCGTTTCTCAGGTCATTACGGCTATGCTGCTTGCTTCTTTTGGGGAACCCTACGCTTTTTCTTGGTCGTTTTTCCCGGATACTGTGCTGTTGACCGTGGGCTTCTTTGTTGTTTGCCAGATTCTGGTTGGAGTCGGGAATGTCAGAATTCTCAACAAAAGCAGGATTATTGAGCTTATGACGGCAAACCGTCAGAATGAAAAACCGCTTCATAAAAGCAGATGGATGCCGATGATCTGTATTTTCTATGGCATTCTGCTGCTGTGGATGCTGGAGGTAGGTACTGTAAAATATCATTTTTACTTCGATTCCAGACATCCGCTTCCTGTAAAGCTCATGTATTGGGGGAATGTCCTTTTCCCTGCACTGACGCTGCTTTGGGCAATCGCAGGTGCTGTTTTACACAGAAAAATAGGGTTTTCCCGATATCTTTGCGGACTTCTGGCTGGTGCTGTATTGACCGCTATCCCGATTTTTTCCATCGCAGAACTGGAAAAAGCCTACTTCCTTGGATTTGACGCTCCAACTCTGAATCAATATTTGCTGTTTGGGGTTGCGGATATTTTGTTTATCATTTCCGCAGTCATGTATTTATCGAATGCGGCGCTCCTATACTGGAAGGAGTCTAAAGTGTCCCGCAAATATCATAATACGAGTTTATTTCTGTTTGGACAGCTTTCCTCTAAGCTGGCTACCAATACGAAAACGATGACGATCATTTGTGTGACCCTGACTTTTTCTATCTGCTTGTTTGTCATTGCGCCGGTTTTAACGGGATGGAGTCTGGGCTATTTGGACAGTCGGGCTGTCTATGATATTCAAATTTCAAGCCGCTACAACGATGTTTATGAAGTGGAAAATCTTCCGGATACAGACTATGGAGAAATTACTGCGTTCATAGAACAAAACAAAATAGCGATAAAGGACGATTTGACTTTTTCGGAATATCTTCCCAAGCAAAGCGACTTTTACCAGCGAGTAAAGTACAATTTTCCTCCCTTGGCGATCGCACTGAAGGATTATAACGCTGTTCGGAAAATGTTGGGATATGAACCTATTATCTTACAAACGGATGAATTTGCTACCCACTGGCATCGTGCAGCAGAGGACAAGGATATTGAAAACTACATTGCTGAGCATACCTTATTGGAAACTGACGCAGGCACCCTGAAACTCAGTGAGAACGCCGTGTTTCAGGAGCCTGTGGGGGAATCCATCTATAATCTTTATACAGATGTGGTGTATATCATACCTGACGAAATAGCGCAAGTCTTGCTTCCGGTACAGCGCAACCGATTTGTGATGACCCAATATCCGCTTCCCTTCAAAACGGCAGAAATGCTGGAACAGCTTCTTGGGCGTTCTTATCCAGAAGATCCTGATAAAGACAATCTGGCAGGATACAGTACAACTGTCCATACTACGGAAGTGAACCGTATAATCGCCCTTAACTTTATCCTAAAAGCGTCCTTGATCTATGGTGCAATTGTTCTGATGGTGATGTGTCTTACCGTGCTGGCTCTTCAGCAGCTCCTGGATGCAGAAAAAAACAACTACAGATTTTCGGTTCTGCGAAAAATGGGAGTGGAAGAGAAGGACCTGCATACTTTGGTTCTAAAACAGCTTGGTGTTTGGTTTGGGATGCCGATCACAGCGGCAATCGTTGTAGCAATTATTGTGATTGGCTATTTTCTTCAAAGTGTTTCTGCTGAAATCTCAGCTTATATTGGCTGCGGAGCCTTGATGGTACAAGTAGGGATTATCATTGGTATTCTTTTCTTACTGCTGATATGCTACTTCATAAGTACATGGATATTGTTTAAGCGGTCCATTTCGGAGAACTGATAAAGTCACAGTACAAAAAGGAAAAGCCGCCTGTATGAGCATTTGATATGCCCGCACAGGCGGCTTGCTTTATCTCTGGTAATCAGTCCAAAGGTTTATATTCTGTAACAGTTTTCAGGTATGTTTCCGGGTCGCCGTTGAGAACTAAATCTGCATAGGCTGCCGGATCGTTGTAAATCAGCCAGTCCAGCTCTGACCGCTGATATATATTATCGGCAACCTCATTCTCTACCGCAATCGTATCAATGGCAATCATGCTGCCATTTGCAAATTTCAGCTCCACACAGGCAGTATCCATATTGAACTCACAAGAAAGTAAACGCTTCATTTTGCCCTCCTTAGATCATGCCGAAGTGCTTGAGCGCCTCCTTGATTGCTTTTTCCTTATCGGGCGGGCATTGGGGCTGTTTTGCATCATCGGACTTCGGTTTGTTGTAATTTTCTCGCTCGATGATACCGCATTTCTGCTTCACCTGAGCGATATACAAGCTGCTGACCTTGAGTCCGGTATGCTCCAGCACATATTCCTTGATTTCCGAATAGGTGGCTTTCTTCTCTGCATCGGTGAGATCAAGTTCGTCCATGTGGATGTCTACCTCGATATGTTGCTTTGCATTAAGTTTGGACAATAAACATACCGTCTCGATATGCTCACTGTGAGGGAACATATCCACCGGCGTGCTGCTCTCCACTTTGTATCCCTTCCGGGTCAGCAGCTCCAGATCCCGGGCCAGCGTGACCGGGTTGCAGCTCACGTAGACCACACGTTTCGGGGCCATGCGGGCCACGCTTTCGATAAACTGCGGCGTAGAGCCCTCTCGCGGCGGGTCCATAAAGATCACGTCTGCGCGTTCACCAGCCGCAGCGGCTTCGCCGATCCACCGGGTGGCATCTGCGGCAAAGAAGCGGGCGTTCTTCACGCCATTGTGCTTTGCATTGCCTATGGCATCGTGCACCGCTTCGCGGTTCACCTCCACGCCCACTACCTGCTTTGCATGGTCGGCGGCGGTCAGGCCGATGGTTCCGATGCCGCAGTAGGCATCCAGCACCACTTCTTTGCCGGTGAGATGCGCCGCGTCCACTGCAAGGCCGTACAGCACTTCGGTTTGGGTATGATTGATCTGATAAAAGCTGCGTGGGCTGAGCGCATAGGTCTTGCCGCAGAGGGTATCCAGAATGAAGCCCTTGCCGTACAGCACCTTTTCCATATCGCCCAGCACCACGCTGGTTTTGCGGTCGTTCACGTTCTGGACGATGGTGGTGATGGCCACGCCCTGCTTTCCGGCTTCGGTCAGCAGGGCTTTGACAAAGTTCTTGGCACCCGGCAGCACCGGCTGAGCTGTCACCAGCACCACCATCACCTGCCCGGTCATAACGCCGCGCCGCAGCAGGCAGTGACGCAGAAGGCCGGTGCCCTTATCCTCATTAAAAGGCTGGTAATGGCAGGCGCCCGCCGCTGCGCGCACAGCCAGCATGGTCTTGTCCAGCACTTCGTCCTGCAAAAGGCAGCTTTCCACCGGCAGCACCTTGTGGCTGTTTGCCGCGTAGATGCCGGAGGTAAGTTTTCCACCCCAGCCGGTGGTAAAGGTGGAGATCACCTTGTTCCGATAGTGGTACGGCGTTTCCATGCCCCGGATGTGCTCCACCGGGCCGAATCTGCCCAGCAGCTTTTTCACGGTCTCTTCTTTCTGTTTCAGCTGTGCGGCGTAGTCCATGCCCAGCATCGGGCAGCCGCCGCAGTTTTTGGCACGCAGTTTGCAATCCATCTTCTGCTCTCCTTTTTACCCATAAGGGTCATACAGATCATATTCTTCCGCTTCCAGATGCTTTTCCTCCAGCACCTTCATGGCCTGTTCCAGCTCGCTCTGGCCGCAGCCGCTCTCGCTGACCAGCGCGCACACCGCCGCCGCAAGGTCGCCGCCAAAGAGGGTGTCCAGCCGTTCGCGCATACTCCACACGTTGTAGGCGCGCTGGGTGATGGCCGGAGTGTAGGTGTTGCGGTTGCCATCCTTGCCGCTTTTCACCCAGCCTTTCTCCTCCAGCCGGTAAAGAAAGTTGAGCACGGTCGCCGGTGCCCAGCCCTTTGCGCGCAGCTTTGCGTCGATATCCCGCCGGGTGACGGGCGCACGGCAGGCCCACACGGCAAGCATGACCTGCTCCTCTGCCGCCGAAAGCGGCTTTACACTGTCCGGGATGCCATACATCCTGCTGTTCTCCCTCCTTTTGGCATCTTTTTCTCTTTTACGTTTGTCTTTGTTTTATTATTATACCAATTTCTGTGCCAAAGCGCAAGAGCCGGAAACGCCGATGAAATCAGGCTTTTCCGGCTCTATTTTACGTTTGTCTTTGTTTTTGTTTTTCTATCAAGGACATTTGTGTGCTTTGTGCCCGCGCAGGGGCTTTTGCGCCGTATCTTTGTGCAAAGATGCTCTTGTTTTCATCCCTGCAAAACCGGTATACTACGGCTACAGCAATCAACAGAACGCACCGCAGAAAACCGCGGTGCTGTGCGATACAGGAAAGGGAGAGTTCATTATGGCACGAGTTTACAACTTCAGCGCAGGCCCCAGCATGCTGCCCGAGAAGGTGCTCAAGCAGGCACAGGCAGAGCTGCTCGAGTATGGCGACAGCGGTCAGAGCGTGATGGAGATGAGCCACCGCAGCAAGTGGTTCGATGCCATCATCAAGGACACCGAGGCCACCCTGCGCCGCGTGATGAACATCCCCGACAACTACAAGGTCGGTTTCTTTCAGGGCGGTGCGACCCAGCAGTTTGCCATGGTGCCGCTGAACTTTATGACCACCGGCAAGGCGGACTACATCGTCACCGGCAACTTCTCCAACCTGGCCGCCAAGGAAGCCGCCAAGTTCGGCGAGGCCAACATCGTGGCCTCCAGCAAGGACAAGAACTTCACCTACATCCCGGATGTGAACGCCATCCCTTACAATAAGGATGCCAGCTACATCCACATCTGCCAGAACAACACCATCTTCGGCACTCAGTTTGTCGAGGTGCCGCAGGTGGAGGGTGTGCCTCTGGTAGCCGACATGAGCTCCATGATCCTCTCCAAGCCCGTGGATGTGACCAAGTACGGCTGCATCTACTTCGGCGTGCAGAAGAATGTAGCTCCCGCCGGCATGGCAATTGCCATCGTCCGCGACGACCTGCTGGGCCATGCCGCCGACAACGTGCCCACCATGATGAACTACACCACTCTGCTGAACAAGGACAGCATGTACAACACGCCCCCCTGCTGGTGCATTTATATGACCGGTCTGGTGCTCAAGTATCTGGAAAACGACATCGGCGGTCTTGCCAACATGCAGAAGATCAACGAAGCCAAGGCCAAAGTGCTGTACGACTATCTGGACGGTCAGGGCTTCTTCACGAATCCTGTGGAGCACCGCTACCGCAGCACCATGAATGTCACCTTCACCAGCCCCAATGCAGATCTGGACAAGAAATTCTGCGCCGAAGCTGCAGAAGCAGGCTTCGTGAACCTGAAGGGCCACCGTCTGGTAGGTGGTATGCGCGCTTCCATTTACAACGCAATGCCCGCCGAGGGCGTGGACAAGCTGGTGGACTTCATGGAGAAGTTCCGCAAGGAGAACGCATAAAACCCTCTCAGCCTCACTTCGTTCGGCAGCTCCCCCGAGGGGGGAGCTTTTTATCAGAGGGACAACTTGATCGAACCCGCTTTCTAAGCTCGCCCTTCGGGAGAGCTGGCACGGCGCAAGCCGTGACTGAGAGGGTTCCTGTATAATAGAAGGGAAATCTGGACTATGTACACCATCAAAACTTTGAACGCCATCAGCCCGGTGGGTCTGGCAAAGCTGAACAACAAGCAGTTTGACGTGGCTGTGGACACCGATGCCCCGGACGGCATCCTCGTTCGCAGCGCCGACATGCTGAATACCGCCTTCAACGACAATCTTCTGGCCATCGCCCGCGCCGGTGCCGGCGTGAACAACATCCCGCTGGACCGCTGCAGTGAGCAGGGCATCGTGGTGTTCAACACCCCCGGTGCCAACGCCAACGCTGTAGCCGAGCTGGTGATCGGCATGCTGATCGCCGGAAGCCGCAATGTGGCTGTTGCTGCCCAGTGGTGTCAGGGCCTTGTCGGCGACCCCGCCATGGCAAAGACCGTGGAAAAGGGCAAGAAGCAGTTCGTGGGCAACGAGATCAAGGGCAAGACGCTGGGTGTCATCGGTCTGGGTGCCATCGGCTCCCGCGTGGCCAACTGCGCCATTGAGCTGGGCATGGAGGTCTACGGCTACGACCCCTACATCTCCATTGATGCCGCATGGAACCTGAGCAGTCAGGTACGCCACTGCGTGAACCTGAACGACATGCTGCCCCTGTGCGACTACATCACCATCCATGTGCCCTACCTGCCCACCACCAAGGACACCATCAACGTCCAGACCCTTGCCCTGTGCAAGGACGGCGTGAAGATCCTGAACTATGCCCGCGGCGAACTGGTCAACACCGAAGCCCTGCTGGAAGCCATGGAGACCGGCAAGGTGTCCGGCTATATGACCGACTTCCCGTCTGAGGCCATTCTGGGCAAGCCCGGCATCGTGTGCACCCCGCATCTGGGCGCTTCCACCCCGGAAGCCGAGGACAACTGCGCCGTGATGGCTGCAAAGGAGCTGAGCGACTACCTGAAGAACGGCAACATCATCCACTCGGTGAACATGCCGGAGGTCAACCAGCCCAGAGCCGGCGGCAAGCGCATCTGCATCATCCACAAAAACGAGCCCGGCATGATCAGCCAGATCACCGCCCTGACCACCGAAGCCGGCCTGAACATCGAGAATATGGTGAACAAGAGCAAAAAGAACATGGCCTACACCATGCTGGATGCTACCGGTGCTGTGGACAAGAAGCTGGCCGAAAAGCTGGCCGCCATCCCCGCCGTGATCCGGGTGCGCATCCTGTAAAGCAAAACGGTTTAAAATGCCCGCCGCGTCGCTCTTGGCATCTTCAGCGGAAAACGATTTTTATTTTAGCAACCCGGAAAAGTCTGCGGATTTTTCCGGGTTGCTTTTTCACAGAGAAGGGCCGTGGCGGCAACCTGCATTTCCAAACCAGGATTTTTTACAAACTGGAAATTCTTTCTCGTCCCATCTGCCGGTTAGTTTCCATTTACAAACTGTAGTTTGTCTTAAAAAACGCGTTAGAGATAGCTTTTTCTAACTACACATCGTAAAAAGTTTACATGTATTAACATTCAAGAAAAAGCTTGAAAATGGTAAATTCTGTGCTACAATAGGCTCGACAGAAGGGAAATGTCCACCCTGTTCTCCGGCTTTTGGGCCGGTATATTCATCTTACAGGTCCTGCGGTACAGGGCCTCTGACAGGAAATAGAAAAGGTAGGGAAGTTACTATGGATATCAAGAAGATCGCACTGTTCGCCGCCGGCACTCTGTTCGGTTCTGCCGGTTTCAAGCTGCTGTCCAGCAAGGACGCCAAGAAGGTCTACACCCAGACCACTGCTGCCGTGCTGCGCATGAAGGACTCCACCATGGAGACCGTCAGTAAGGTCCAGGAGCAGGCCGGTGACATTCTGGCCGATGCAAAGGCCATCAACGAGGCTCGTGCTGTTGAAGCCGAGGCTGCTGTGATCGAGGATGCCGCCGAGGAGACCACCGAAGAGACCGCTGAGTAATTTTCGGTTCGTAAAGCACTGAAAGCCCCAACGTGGCTTTCGAGCCGCCTTCGGGCGGCTCTTTTTTGTGAGAGTGGGGCCGCAGGCGTGCAGGGTATAGCAGCCTGACGCTGCGGCAAAAAGATAGAGAAGGATATTTGATATATGAAATGTACCATTCTGCATGAAGGCAAGGGCCGGATGCGCGTGCATGTGGAAAACGTCCGCATGACTTTGCACCGTGCCGATGTGCTGGAAGCATATCTGAACCACAAAGATGCCATCGTCCATGCCGCCGTTTACGAGCGCACGGGCGATGTGGTCATTACCTATACCGGCAAGCGCACCGCCGCCATTGCCATTCTGGCAGGCTACAAGTTCGATGTGGCCGAGTATGACGCTCTGGTCACCTCCGCCGACAGCCGCAGGCTGAACCGGGAATATCAGGATAAAATGTTCGATCTGGTGGCAGGCCGCTGCCTGCGCAAGCTGTTCCTGCCCGCACCCCTTGACGCTGCCTACACCGCCTTCCGCTCCATCCGCTTTCTCTGGAAGGGTGTGCGCTGCGTGCTGAGCCGCAGGCTGGAAGTGGAGGTGCTGGACGCTTTGTCCATCGGCGTCTCGCTGCTGCGCGGCGACTTTGGCACCGCCGGTTCTGTCATGTTCCTGCTGAATCTGGGCTCTCTGCTGGAAGAGTGGACCCGCAAGAAGAGTCTGGACGATCTGGCCCGCAGCATGGCCCTGAACGTGGACAAGGTGTGGGTGCGCAGCCAAGGCACCGAAGTGCTGGTGCCTCTGACCAAAGTACGCTCCGGCGATGAGGTGGTCGTGCGCAGCGGCAACATGATCCCGCTGGACGGCACCGTGCTGGAAGGCGAAGCCATGGTGAATCAGGCTGCCCTGACCGGCGAAGCTATGCCGGTGCGCAAGGCAGAGGGGTCCACCCTCTATGCCGGCACCGTTGTGGAGGAGGGCGAGTGCGTCTTTATCGCCAAGGCCGAGGGCGGTTCCAACCGCTACGACAAGATCGTGGCCATGATCGAGGAATCCGAAAAGCTCAAGTCCAGCACCGAGAACCGTGCGCTGGTGCTGGCCGACAAGCTGGTGCCATGGTGTCTGGGCGCAACGGTGGTCACCTATCTGCTCACCCGCAACGCCACCCGCGCCATCTCCTGCCTGATGGTGGACTTCTCCTGCGCGCTCAAGCTCTCCATGCCGCTGGCCGTCCTCT
Organism: Faecalibacterium sp. AF27-11BH; assembly: GCF_003603005.1. Taxonomy (NCBI): domain Bacteria; kingdom Bacillati; phylum Bacillota; class Clostridia; order Eubacteriales; family Oscillospiraceae; genus Faecalibacterium; species Faecalibacterium sp. AF27-11BH. Next base: position 102,845 of record NZ_QVGS01000005.1, on the reverse strand, counting down.
CCGCCATGCGCGAGTGCGGCAGCTATCACATCACCGTCAAGGGCGGCAAGTATCTGGAAGCGCTGTCTCAGGCCGACACTATCGTGTTCGACAAGACCGGCACCCTCACCCGTGCCACCCCGCAGGTAGTGGAGGTCGTGCCCTTCTCCGGCTGCAACGAGCGCGAAGTTCTGCAGCTGGCCGCATGTCTGGAAGAGCACTTCCCCCATTCCATGGCCAACGCCGTGGTGCGTGCCGCCAAAGAGCGCGGCATTTCCCATGAGGAGATGCACTCCGAGGTGGAGTACATCGTGGCCCACGGCATTGCAAGCCGCGTAGGTGGCGAACGGGTGGTCATCGGCAGCTACCACTTCGTCTTTGAGGATGAAAAGTGCACCATCCCCACAGCCGAGCAGCAGAAGTTCGATGCCCTCAAGCCCGCGTATTCGCACCTGTACATGGCAGCCAGCGGGCAGCTGGTGGGCGTCATCTGCATCTCCGACCCGCTGCGCCCGGAAGCCGCCGCTGTGCTGAACGGCCTGCGTGCGCTGGGCATCCGGAACACCGTCATGATGACCGGCGACAGCGAGCGCACCGCTGCCGCCATTGCAAAGCAGGTGGGCGTGGACCGCTTCTTTGCCGAGGTGCTGCCCGAGGACAAGGCAAACTTCGTCCAGCAGGCCAAGGCCGAGGGCCACACCGTGGTGATGATCGGTGACGGCATCAACGACTCCCCCGCCCTGTCCGCTGCCGACATTGGCATTGCCATCAACTCCGGCGCTGCCATCGCCCGCGAGATCGCAGACGTGACCATCAAAGCCGACAGTCTGGAGGAGCTGGTGGCCCTCAAGGCCATCGCCAACTCTCTGCAAAAGCGCGTGCACGCAAACTACCGCTTCGTGCTCACCTTCAACTCGGCCCTCATCGCGCTGGGTGCTCTGGGCATCCTGCAGCCGGCCTCCTCTGCCATGCTGCACAATCTCTCCACCATCGGCATCAGCCTGAAGAGCATGACCAATCTCCTGCCGGAGAACAAGGCTCCGCAGCTGAAAGCATAATTACCGCAAAAAATAACGCCGTGTCTGAACATTCGACACGGCGTTATTTTTTTATCTGTTATTCCAGCCCGATCTGCTGTGCATACTCTTCCAGCAGCTCCCGCTCTAGGAACGGGGTCTTGACACCCTCGCGGTCACGGTAGGTCTCGTGGCCCTTGCCAATGACGGCAATCAGGTCGCCCTCCTGCGCGTGATCCACTGCGTAGTGCAGCGCATCCAGACGGTCGGGGATCTCCACGAACTTTGCGTCCGGGTTGCCCTTGTTCATGCCCACGCGGATATCAGCAAGGATGTCCTCCACCTTTTCAAAGCGGTTGTTGTCCTCGGTAAGGATGGAGAAATCGGCCATTTTGGCGCAGATCTCGCCCATGCCGTAGCGGCGCAGCTTGGAGCGGTTGCCGCCGCAGCCGAACACCACCACCAGACGGTGGGGCTTGTAGGCCCGCAGAGTGGTGAGCAGGCTTTCGGTGGACACCTCGTTGTGGGCGTAGTCCAGCAGGATGGTGAACTTCTTGCTGATGGGCACCAGCTCCACGCGGCCCTTGACCACGCACTTGCCAAGGCCGTCGTGAATGGCCTGATCCGGCAGGCCCAGCACCTTGCCCACCGCCAGAGCTGCCAGCGCGTTGTACACGCTGAACTCACCGGGCATATTCACCTTCACATCCATCTCGTCCTTGCCGGTCACATGGAACTTCACGCCCAGAAAATCGTGGGTGCGCAGCAGTTCAAAGCCGGTCTCGCGGTAGTCCGCCTGCTCAGCGCGGCCATAGGTGACAAGGCGGCAGGTGTGGCCTTCCAGAAGTGCTTCGGTATTCTCATCGTCAATGTTCACCACGCCCACATCGCAGCGCTTGAACAGCTGGCCCTTCCAGCTGCGGTACTCCTCAAAGGTCTTGTGCTCGCCGGGGCCGATGTGATCCGGCGAAAGGTTGGTGAACACGCCCACATTGTAGTGCACACCGGCCACGCGGTCCATCATCAGGCCCTGGCTGGAAACCTCCATCAGCGCGGTGTCGCAGCCTGCGTCCAGAAACTCCCGAAAGGTCTTTTGCAGTTCGTAGCTTTCTGGGGTGGTGTTGGCAGTTTCCTTGTGGCGGCCCATATAATAAATGCCGTTGGTGCCGATCATGCCCACCTTGCGGCCTGCAGCTTCCAGCACGCTCTTGATCATGTGGGTGGTAGTGGTCTTGCCCTTGGTGCCGGTCACACCGATCATGGTCATCTTGCGGGACGGGTTGCCAAAAAGGTTCGCGCTCATCAGGGCCATGGCATAGCGGCTGCTTTCCACCTTGACCACGGTCACGCCCGGCAGGGCGGAAAGGTCGATGTCGTGCTGGATGACCAGTGCGCTGACACCCTTTGCCGCGCAGTCGGCGGCAAACTCATGGCTGTCACGCTGGGTGCCCACGATGCACACGAACAAAAGGCCCGGTGCCGCCTTGCGGCTGTCGTAGATGATATCCGAGATCTCGGTGTCCAGACTGCCCTGCGCAAGGGTAAAGGGCACGCCTTCCAGTAACTGTTCCAGTTTCATACTGCACACGCTCCTCAAAACATTTTGTCAAATGGGGTTTTCTTCGTTATTTGCGGTCATGCGGGCGGGGTCGGTCAGCGGTGTTTCTTCCGCAGCTGCCGCCGTATCGTCCGCAGGCTGAGCCGCAGCGGCATCCTCTGCACCGTCTGCCGCAGTATCCTCGGCAGCAGAGGTGTCAGGCTCTTCCGGCACGGTCTTTTCCGGCACAACATAACCGGAGGGCAGGGTCGGCTGGCCCTGTGCAAAGTAAATTTTACGGGTGCTGCCCGCGCTGACATGGCTGAAATCCAGTCTGCCGGTGTCGGTAGGGGCACAACCCTTGCCGTCGGCATTGGTCAGCACATAGCGTGCGCGGTCCAGCTTATAATCCAGATCGTTCCGTGTACCCAGAAGCACACTGACACGATCCTGATACAAAAATGCCATCTGGTCGGTGTCCGCAAATTCCATGCGGGTCACATCGTCCAGCATCCCATACTCTTCCAGCTTTGCCTGCAGCTCATTCAGTGCATCCAGACGGTCGTCCGTCTGCACCGCTGCCGAAGCTGCTGCCGAAGCTGCTGCCGAAGCTGCTGCCGAACCGGATGCATCCGATGCCGCCGGGTCTGCCTGCGCTGCAAAGGCCAGCTGGTCGCCGGGTGTCACCGACACCGGCTCGCCGCCGTATAGGGTCTTGAGTTCTTCCGGCTGGGCAGACTCGCAGGCCAGGATCTTGAACTGATCCGAGAGGGTCAGCCAGCCGCTCTTCGTCTGCATGGCATAGGTAGGCACCGCCTCGGTCACCTGCACCACCACCGTGTTGGGATAATCCCGAACCACCCTGATGGATTCCAGCAGCGGGAACTGCTTTTCCAGTTCCGCTTCCTTGGCGGCGGGGTCAAAGCTGAAAATGTTCTCTTCGGTCTGCACACCCAGTGCCTGCAGAATCTGGCTGCTGGAATAGCCGCCCACCTCCTGCACCACGGTGCCGTCCGCCGTCTGCACCTGAATGGTGCCGATCTTAAACAGCATGGTCATGGTCAGGTAAACACCGGCGGCAATCACGGCCAGCAGGGTCACAAAGGCCATCAGTCGCCGCAGCATCCGCCGCCGCTTCAGCGCGGCGCGGGTCAGGCGGCGCTTCTTGCGTTTTTCCCGCTGTACCGGGTCGCGTGGCTGCTGGTGTGCCGGGCGCAGACGCTGGTTTTTGTAGCGCTGCTGCGCTGCCTGAGCCGCTGTCTTGCGCGGCTTCTGCCCCTGTGAACGGCGCTGCTGCGGCTTGCGGGCCGTGCCGGATGCACGCTGTTCCGGCTGGGCCGTGCGGCTTCGCTGCGCGGTACGGTTCCGGTTCTGGCCGCTGGTGCGCCGGGTGCCGCTCTGTTCGGTGCGGCGCGGCTGCGAAGGGAACTCGATACTGTTATCGGTACGGGTGCGGCGCACCGTACCATTGGCGGTGCGGTCCGGCGCAAAGCTCAGCGGTTCCCCGTTGAAGCCATAGCGCCCGTCCGCACTGCCGGAAGATCCTTTTTGTTGTGAAGGCGGCGGAGTATGCTGCAGGTCTTTCCGCAGGTCGTAGATATTACCGTTGTTTCTGTTATTGCGGTATTGCTGCATGGCGCACACCTCCTTTCCGGTTTAGGTTTTGTTTTACTTCTGCACCAGTTTCATCAGAGCGTCTGCAATACGGTCAAGGCTGTCATCCACCGACAGGCTGCGGGCATTTTTGCCCATCTCAGCCAGCTTGCCGGGCTGTGCCAACATGTCGGACACCGTGCTCACCAGCTTTTCGCCGGTCAGGTCTTTTTCCTCGATCACCACAGCGGCATCGGCCTTCTGCAGTTCCATGGCATTGAAGTACTGGTGGTTCTCAGCCACATTGGGGCTGGGGATGAGCACGGCTGCACGGCCAACAGCTTCCAGCTCGGCCAGCGTCAGCGCACCGGCGCGGCTGATGACAAGGTCTGCCGCAGCCAGCAGTTCCGGCATATTGTTGATGTATTCCTTCACCACAAGGCCGTCGCCCTCCGCGAAGTTCTTTTCCTTTTCCAGATCCTTGAACAGCTGCACACCGTACTGGCCGGTAGCGTGGAGATGCAGCACCGGCTTCTTCTCGTGCTGTTCCCATGCACACAGGTCGGCCACCACTTCGTTGACGCGGCGTGCGCCAAGGCTGCCGCCGAAGGAAAGGATCACCGTGCGGTCGCCCGCGCCCAGCTCAGCGCGGATGGCATCGCGGTCCTTTGCCTTGGTGAACACCTCCGGGCGCACCGGATTGCCCACCACGATGGTCTTATCAGGTGCGCCCAGCTTTTCCACAGCAGCAGGCACGGCGGCAAACACGAGATCCACATCCGGTGCCAGCAGCTTGTTGGTCACGCCGGGGAAGGCGTTCTGCTCATGAATGGCGGTGTGGATGCCCATTTTGGCGGCACAGCGCACCACCGGGCCGGACACATAGCCGCCGCAGCCGATCACAAGATCGGGTTTGACCTCCTTCATAATGGCCTTTGCCTTGGGGCCAGAGAGGGCCAGATTCCACAGCGTAACGATGTTGCGCTTGATGTTGTTCAGCGACAGCCTGCGCTGGAAACCGGTGATCTCGATATGGTGGAAGGGATAGCCCGCCTGTCCTACCAGGCGGTACTCCATGCCCTCCTTGCGGCCGGCAAAGTGGATCTCGGCAGAAGGGTCTGCCTTTTTGATAGCACCTGCAATGGCAAGTGCCGGGTTGATATGGCCGGCAGTGCCGCCGGCAGCGATCAGAACTCGCATGACGATTCCTCCTCTATTATTAGTGCATCTGGTCAGGCCATCGGGGAGCTCCCCACTGGCCTGCGCCCTCAAAACAGTCGTTACAGTTCATTGCGCGCACGGCGGGCATCGTCCAGATTGATGGTACGGTCCTTCAGCTCCGCATCACGCTGAGCCTTTGCAGCCTGCCGCTGTGCGTGGGCCGCTGCCCTCTGCTGCGCCGCCCGCTCTCCGTTGCGCCCAATGTTCACCATCACGCCCATTTCTGCCAGCAGCAAGATCAGACTGGTGCCGCCGGACGAGAAAAACGGCAGGCTGATGCCGGTATTCGGGATGGTGTTGGTGACCACAGCGATGTTGCAGAACACCTGCCAGGCGATCTGCGCCATAATGCCAATCCCCACCATGGTGCAGAACTGGTTCTCGGCCTTATAGGCGATCATCAGGCCCTGCGCTATGAGCAGTATGAACAGCACGATGATGAGCACCGCGCCGATGAAGCCCAATTCTTCGCACACCACACTGAAGATGAAGTCGTTGGTGCTTTCCGGCAGCCAGAGCTGCTTTTCCACGCTGTTGCCAAGGCCAAGGCCCTTCAGTCCGCCGGAGCCGATGGCGTACAAGCTCTGCTTGGTCTGGTCGTTCAGCGCTTCCAGATCATCGGACCATGTGTTCAGGCGGTCCTGCAGATAGCCAATGGATTCCACCAGCGTCAGGGCCGGTTTCAGCAGCAGAGCCGCCGCTGCGGCCCCGCACCATGTCAATACACCGCCGCAGCCGGTCAGCATGAGGATGGTGCCCACGATGGCGGTGGTCAGCAGGATGCCGGACATGTGCGGCTCTAAAAACAGCAGCAACACCACCGGCACCAGCGGCAGCACCGGCACGATCAGCTGCCTTACGATGCGGATGAACAGCCAATCCTTTGGCTTGATCTTTTCTCTCAGCGACGGGCTGAACCGGCCGATCTGCGGCGCACTTGCCGCCAGATGGGACGAGAGCAGGATCATCTCAAACTTTGCCACCTCAGAGGTTTGCAGAGTCAAGCCGCCCAGACGGATCCAGCGGCGGCAGCCGTTCAGCGGTGCAAAGGTCAGCGTGACGGCCAGCATAGCCAGCACCACCCAGTACAGCGGCTTGCTCGCCCAGCGCAGGAAGCGGTGATCCACATAGCTCATGACTACCATACAGCCAATGCCAATGGCCGTGCAGATAGCCTGCTGCTTGATGTAGTGCAGGCTGTCGCCCATGCGCAGGTAGCCGGTGGTGTAGCTTGCGCTGTACAGCATTACAAGGCCGAACACCATGATAATGGCCAGCGTTGCCAGCCAGTTGAGCAGCAGCCGGTTCCATGGTCCCGGGTCCCGCTGCAGCGGCGGCACCCATGCACGTTCTTTTTGGTTTTTATGTTGTCTGCGGGTGGCTGCCATTGCCACGCCCCCTTATTTTCAGAATCAGGCGCTCAGGCCCAGCGTGCCAGACGCACGGCCAGCGCCAGCCCGCACACGCTCAGTGCGCACAGGCTGTAAAAAATATTCACTGCACTCATGCCGCGCTTTTCCAGCCAGCAGTGCAGCGGTGCCGCCGCAAACAGCGGCCTGCCCTTCCAGCGGCAGAACAGGACCTGCAGCACCACCATGCCGCCCTCCACCCAGAAGGGCAGTGCCAGCGGGATGCTCAGCTCTGCGTAGCCAATGCACAGCGGAATGCAGCCAATGGCTCCCGCTGCATACAAGCAGCCGCACCGGCCGGGGTGCAGCTTTGCCGGTGGAAAATCCCACAGCAGAAAGGCCATCAGTGCACCGGCCAGTGCCGCCGGGAATACTGCCAGCGGAAACCAGCCCAGCTGTGTTTCCAGCATCATCAGGCCCAGCATGGCCGCAAAGGCCGCGCCGCACACCGTGCCGTCGGCACCGTCGGCCACGCGGGCCGCCTCGGCCATCGCCACCAGCAGCACAGCCCACAGCAGCGGTGCCAGCGCACATTCCACATAGCCTGCTCCCGGCAGGATCAGCCCTGTGGGCAGGCACCCGTTCAGTGCCAGCAGGCCCAGCACCAGCGCTGCAGCGATGCATTCCAGTGCAAGGCGCTGTGTGCGGCGCAGGCCAAGGCCCAAACCGTTCGGGTAGCGGCCGCGGATGCGGGCCAGATCATCGGCCAGCCCCACTGCGCCAAAGGCCAGCGACCCCAGCAGTGCAATGAGCAGGCGGGAGGTCATCTGCCGGTCGCTGCCAAGCAGGGAAGGCTGTGCAGCACATGCGGCCAGCCAGCCCACGCCCACAGCGGCAAGGGTGCCCACCATCAGGCACAGCCCGCCCATGGTAGGCACCGGGCTGTCCGGGGCATCGCTGTCCGGCTGTGTACCGCGTGCCGCACGCTGCAGCCCCCGCAGCAGCGGCACCATCATATTGCCGAGCGCCGCAGTCAGCACAAAACCCAGCACCGACGCGACGACCAAGGCGAAACGAATCATTTTTCAATCTCCAAATTCATGCCAAAGGGTTATTCTTCGGCATCTTTCTGCTCTGCGTAGAAAATTTCCAGCACTTTTTCCAGCGCCATGCCGCGGCTTGCCTTCACCAGCAGGGCATCGCCCGGCTCTATCCGGTTCAGCAGAGCATCCGCTGCCTCGCGGTAGTTGTTGGCATGGAGGGTCTTGACCCCCTTGGCCGCAGCCACCACAGCCGTGCGCTTTGCGTTTTCGCCGTAGGTCACAAGGCAGTACAGATCACTCTCCGCAGCCAGACGGCCCAGCTCCTCGTGGGCTTCGCGGGACAGCTCGCCCAGCTCCAGCATATCGCCCAGCAGGGCAAAGCGGCGCTTGCAGGGGAATTCCTTGAACATGGCAAGCGCGGCCTTCATGCTGTCGGGGTTTGCATTGTAGCAATCCTCAATGACGGTAACGCCCTTGCTGTGCACCACCTTCTGGCGGCGGCCGGTCTGCTCAAAATTGGAAAGCCCCTTGATGACACCGCGCGGGTCGCAGCCCAAGCGGGTGGCGGCGCAGTAGGCAGCCAGAGCGTTTGCCACATTGTGCTTGCCCATGGCCGGGATCTTGACCACAAAGGTGCCCTCTTCCTGATCTTCCAGCACAAAGCTCATGCCGTCCTCTTCCTGCCGGATGGACAGTGCACACACATCAGCGTTCTCATCTGCCAGACTGAACCATACCGGCTTCACGTGGGCGGGCAGCTTTGCGGCGCGCAGGAACTTATCATCATAGTTCAGCACCAGCGGTGCACCCTCCGGCAGGCCGTTGCAGATCTCCAGCTTTGCCTTGCAGATGTTCTCCTGACTACCCAGATTGCCGATGTGGGACACACCGATGCAGGTAATGATGCCCACATCCGGGCGTGCGGCCCGGGCCAGACGGTCGATCTCGTCCGCATGGCTCATGCCCATCTCGATCACGGCATACTCAGTGCTGCTTTCCAGCCGCATCAAGGTGCGGGGCATGCCCAGTTCATTGTTCTGGTTGCCCTCGGTCTTGATGGTCTCGCCAAAGCCTGCAAGGGCGGCGTAGGTCATCTGCTTGGTGGTGGTCTTGCCCACGCTGCCGGTCACACCCACCATCTTGGGGTGATACTGGCTGCGGTAGTTCGCGCCCATCACCATCATGGCGTGGTAGCTGTCCGGGCAGAGGATGGCCTTTTCCGCAGGCACGCCCTCCACCGGGTGGTTCACCACCACATAAACAGCACCGTTCTCCAGTGCTTTGGCCGCAAAATCGTGGCCGTCAAATTTTTCACCCGGGAACGCTACAAAAATGCAGCCGGGCCGCACCTCGCGGCTGTCGGTGGTCACCAGTTCCACCTGCACCTCTTCCCGGATGAAGTCTGCGGGCACCAGCCCTGCCAGAAGCTTGCTTGCAGAAATTTTTTCCATTGTTCATGTCCCCTCTCTGTTTATTCAGGATCACAGGATACTCTCTCTTATCCACAGGTAATGGTCACGACGGTGCCGCGCTGCACACTGGAACCGGGGTCTGCACTCTGGGCCTGCACAGTGCCGTTCGCATTGCCCTCCACCACACAGTTCAATCCGGCGGCAGACAGCATCTGGCGGGCAAAGTCCGCGCTCTTGCCGGTCACATCCGGCACATCGGTATGGCTGCCCTCATAGGTATCGGTATACAGGTACACGGTGGTGCCGTAGGCCACCTTTGCACCCGCGTGCGGATACTGGTAGGTGACAGCTGCTGCCGCCTGACTGGTGGTGCTTTCGGCCAGCTGATGCCTGAGGCCCTTGATGTTCAGCTGCACCTGCGCACTGCTCCACTCGGTGCCCACCAGATTCGGCACAGTGACCACAGTCTGGCTGCGATCCTCGCCGTCGGCGGCAATGCCAAGGTAAGGTGCGATCTCGCTGATGATGTTGCCCACAACGGGCGCTGCCAGCAGGGACGAGTAGTCCGTTCTGGCGTTGTTGGGGTCATCCAGCATCACATAGACGATGATCTCCGGGTCGTCGGCAGGCAGGACAGCGGCAAAGGATGCCACCTTCTTGTAGTCGCCGTCGGCACGGCGGTCCATGTTCAACTGTTCGGAAGTGCCGGACTTGCCGCCGATACGGTAGCCGGACACATAGGCATACTTGCCGCCGCCGGTGCCGTTGCCCACCTCATATTCCATGATCTGGCGGATCACATTGCTGGTACTCTCGCTGATGACCTGACGGCGCACATTGGCACCGATCTCCTCGATCACGTTGCCATTTGCATCGGTGATCTTATCCACCACATGGGGCGTGACCAGATAGCCGCCGTTGACGGCTGCGGCCACAGCGGTGCACATCTGCAGCGGGGTGATGGCCATTGCCTGACCAAAGGCCGAGGAAGCCAGCTGCACTTCGCCCAGCTGGTTGGCCTTATAATACTGCATGAAGCCCGTCTCACTGGGCAGGTCCACGCCGGTGCGGCTGGTAAAGCCAAAGGCATCGAAGTAGTTATAGAAGGTCTGGGAGCCAACGCGCTGACCCAGCTGGATATAGTAGATATTGCAGCTCTGGCGCAGAGCTTCGGCCAGTGTGATGGTGCCGTGGGCTTTGTGGCCTGCGCAGTGGTAGGTCTCCTTTGCCACGCCGTAAGCACCGGCGCAGGTAAAGGTGGTGTTGATGTTTGCAAGGCCGGAGTCCACGCCCATGGCCGAGGTGATCACCTTGAACACACTGCCGGGGTAGTACAACTCGGTGATGGCCTTGTTTTTCCACTGGATATCGCGGAAGTAGCCGGAGTAATCGCCCTCCTCGTCCAGAATGCGGTTGCCGTTTGCATCCTTCAGCTCGTTGCCGTTCTCATCCTTTTTGTAGATGCCGTACAGCTCCGGCTCAGCGCGCACCAGCTCGTTGAGGTAATCCAGATTTGCGCTGTAGTCCAGCGGGTCGTTGGGGTCAAAATCCGGCTTGGAAGCCATGGCAAGGATGGCACCGGTCTTGACGTTCATCACGATGGCGCAGCCGCGGTTCTCCACCGTGTTGGCTGCAATGGCTTCGTTCAGATACCGTTCCACGATCTCCTGCACATTCACATCCAGCGAAAGTACCAGATTGGAGCCATCCTTGGCTGCAAAGGTGGTGGCATTCTCGTCCGCAATGGCGTTGCCGTAGGCATTGCGCTGGGTAATGGTGCGGCCATCCACACCGGCCAGCGTGGACTGATAGGATTTTTCCAGACCGTAAGTACCAATGCCGTCCGCATCGGTAAAGCCCAGCACTGCCGCTGCAAACGCTCCGTAGGGGTAATTGCGCTGGAAGCTCTTCTCGCTGCCGACCGAGATGTTGCCCTTGCGGGAGGTCTCAGTGGCACGCTTGTGTGCCTTGTTGAACTGGGAAACGTAGGATTCAATGGACAGCTTGACAGCGTTGTTCACCTTGGTGGCCAGCACCTGATACTTGGTGTCCATCTTGGAAAGTGCATCGTAAACCTTCTGGTACTGGGTCTGGTACGCTTCCGAGGAAGTGTCCACCGCGTCCAGACTTTCGCCGTCGCCGGAAAGCAGGCGCAGGGTCAGTTCCTGGCTGACCTCGGCGCACATGGCCGTGTCCAGCGTGCGCACCGTCTCCTCATCCTTGCCGGTGGTGGTATATAAGATTTTGCTGTTGTCCGGGTCGGCCCAGATGGTCCACACCACGCTGGTGGAGGCCAGCGTAATGCCGGAGGTATCGTAGATCTCGCCGCGGGTGGCCTTGATGGTGGTATCCAGCAGCTGCTGCTTTGCGGCCAGCTGGCGGTAGGTGTCACCGTTTTTGATCTGGATATCATACAGGCTGTAGGTCACACGGGCCGCAGCAAGGCCCATGACCACAAGGGCCAGACCGCCGCAGATCAGACTGGTTCTGGGGTTCATGCGGGCACCGGTGCTGGTTTCCGGCCAGGGGCCTTTTATTTTTTTGATGAATTTTCGGAAGAATTTCGACATGGTATGCTCCTGCGGCAGCGGGCATTTGCTGCCTTCTGCCGCGCTTTTGTCAAATTTGGAACTGCCCTGCAAACAGGGTGTATAAACCGAAAAAGCGTGCGCTGCCGCACGCTTTCCCATATTTGGTTCACTTTACAGTGCCAAGAATGTTCACGGCACCGTTGTAGATAAAGTCGGTCCACTGCCGCACAGCGGACTGGGTGCGCTCCAGCGTGTCGCTCTCGCCCAAACGGATGTAGGTGATCTGGCTCTGATCAATTTTCATCAGGCCCAGCCTGCCGGCCGTCTCTTCCACGCTGGTGATGTTGGTCTTGCTGTTCAGGGTGCTGTTATAGTAAGTATACTGGCTCTGCTCACTGACCAGCTGAGCCTTTGCGTCCTGAATCTGGTCGTTCAGCTCCACCAGCTTGGACTCGCTCCACAGCAGGCTGATGGCAAACCCCACCAGCAGTGCTGCTGCTACCAGATGCATGGCGTTGTGCACCGCTGCCTGCAGCGGCGAAAGCCGACGCTTGCCGCCCTTTGCTACCCGCAGATCTGCCTTGCGCTGTGTCTGCGGGGCTTTTCTGCGGCGTACCGCGTTATAATCATATGCTGCCTGACCCATGGTTTGCTCTCCTCCTCACAAAACGACTTCTGCCGTTCAGCATTTTTCCAAAACTCTCAGGTGGGCGGACCGGCTGCGCCGGTTCTCTTCCAATTCCTGACTGTTTGCTTCAATGGGTTTGCGGGTGATCAGCTTCGCTTTGGCTTTGCCGCCGCATACGCACACCGGAAACTCCGGCGGGCAGGTGCACGCGGTGGACCAGCGGCGAAATTTGTTCTTCACCAGCCGGTCCTCCAGCGAGTGGAAGGTGATCACGCACAGCCGGCCGCCCGGCGCAAGGTGATCAAAAATGGTATCCAAGCCTTCTTCCAGCGCATCCAGTTCATGGTTCACTGCAATGCGCAGCGCCTGAAAGGTGCGGCGGGAAGGGTTCTTGTTTTTGCGGCGTTCCGCCGGGGGCATGGCGCTGGCCACGATATCTGCCAGCTGCAGGGTCGTTTCGATGGGAGAATTCTCCCTTGCCTCCACGATCCTGCCCGCGATCTGCCATGCGAAAGGTTCTTCGCCGTAATCCCGCAGAATGCGTGCCAGCTCTTCGCGGCTCTCGGTGTTCACAAGGTCCGCTGCCGTTTCGCCCTGCTGGCTCATCCGCATGTCCAGCGGTGCATCCGCACGGTAGGAAAAGCCGCGGGCCGCATCGTCCAGCTGATGGCTGGAAACGCCCAGATCCAGCAGCGCGCCGTTGACCTTGTCGATGCCAAGGCTTTCCAGAGCTTGTCCGGCATAGCGGAAGTTGATCTGCACCACCGTGGCAGGCAGGCCCGCAAGGCGGGCACGCGCGGTCTGCACCGCGTCCGGGTCCTGATCCAGCGAGATCAGCCTGCCGCCCTTTTCTGCATCCAGCCGCAAGGCGATCTGGCGGGAATGTCCCGCGCCGCCTGCGGTGCCGTCAAGGTAGGTGCCGGCCGGATCAATGGAAAGACCCTCCAGACACTCGTTCAGCAGAACGGGGATATGCTCAAACGAGGCCGGGTCAAAGGCTGCTTGTGTTTCAAGTTCCATCGCTGCGGCCTCCTTTCTCAGTTCATAAGCTTTCCGTGTTCCGGGCACTGTGCACACAGCGCACACTTTTACCCGATAACACAGTTTTATTTTAACAAATCAGGCCCCTGATTGCAAGGGTTTGTGCTCCCGTTTTTGCCGCAAAATGCAACAAAAAAAGTCCCTGTCGGCCGTCATTTCTGCCCGCAGGAACTTTGGTTTTTGCCGTATGTGTAATTTGTGTGTGAAAAAGGCTGTCTTCAGCCGTTTTTCTTGGCGTTCTGGCGCAGATTTGCGCGCACATTCTTTACCTGTGCCGCATTTTCCACCATTGTTTCCTCGGTGTTCTTGAGCATGTTGTCGCAATAGTCGGTCACGGTCTGGCGCAGGGTGCGGGCCTCGTTCTGGGCTGCAGTGGTGATTTCCCCGGCGCGCTGCTGTGCAGCCTTCACGATCTCGGCTTCACTCACCAGAATGCGCGCCCGCTCCTCAGCCTTTTTCACAATGGCCTGCGCCTGTGCGTTGGCCGTCTCCACGATCTGAGCGCGGTCGTTCACGATCTGCTGGGCCTGCCGCAGCTCGCCGGGCAGGTTTGCGCGGATCTCGTCCAGATAATCCCGGATCTGCTCCACATCCACGATCTTTTTGCCGCCGGAAAGGGGCACATTGGCACCTTCCTCCAGAGCATCCTCAATGGTATCCAAAAGTTCGTTCACGTTCATAGTGCTTCTCCCTTCGGTTCGTTCTCGGCAGGGTCTGTGTTCTGCATGGGCTTTGTGTATTTCCACAGCAGCACCCTGCCGTACTTGTACTGTTTTTTCAGGGTCAGGCCGCCAGCCTCGGCCGGCAGCACGATGCCGGTCTCGCTCTCGCACAGCACGATGCCGCCGGGCGCGGTGCATTTATCCACCGCAGGCAGGATCTTTTCCAGTGTACCATTGCGGAAGGGCGGGTCCAGCAGTACGATGTCGAACTGCTCGCGGCAGGCGGAAAGATACCGCGCAGCCTCACCGATATTGACGCGGCTGCGGTCGAACACGCCGCAGGCCTTGCAGTTGCGCATGATGATGTTCACCGCCTCGCGGTTCTCGTCCAGAAACACGCAGCGCGCCGCGCCGCGGCTCAGTGCTTCAATGCCAAGCTGGCCGCTGCCCGCATACAGGTCCAGCACCCGTGCGCCGGGCAGGTCGAACTGGACGATGCTGAACATCGCCTCCTTTACCTGCGAAAGGGTGGGCCGGGTCACGTCGGTCCCCGGCAGGGCCTCCAGACTGCGGCCCCGGGCTTCTCCTGCGATCACGCGCATGTTCTCTTTCCTCCTCCTTGCAGCCGGAAGATGTGGCTGCAAACACGTTTTTTGTATCACTTTATTATCACCCAACTGCATATTCTTGTCAAGGGCCGCGCGTTGCGCCGTCTGGCGGTTTGTGCTACAATAAAACCGGCAGCGCCGGGCTTTTGCGGCGCATTCTGGCATAAAAGGAGAGTATTCCCATGAAAGTTCTGCTCATCAACGGCAGCCCGCACGAAAAAGGCTGCACCTATACCGCCCTTTCGCTCATTGCAAAGGAACTGAACGATGCCGGTGTGGACACCGAGATCCTGCATGTCGGCGGCAAACCCGTGGGCGGCTGCATCGGCTGCGGCGGCTGTGCCGCAGGCAACGGCTGCGTGTTTGGCGGCGTGGTCAACGAGGCCATCGAGAAGGCCAAAACCGCCGATGGCTTCGTGTTCGGCAGCCCGGTGCACTATGCATCCGCATCCGGCAACATGACCAGCTTCATGGACCGCCTTGCCTACGCGGGCGGCAGATATCTGGCCTACAAGCCCGCCGCCATCTGCTGCTCGGCCCGCCGTGCAGGCACCACCACCACGCTGGACCAGCTGGTAAAGTACCCGCAGTTCTTCCACATGCCGCTGGTGAACGGCTCCTACTGGGCCATGGTGCACGGCTCCAACGCCGAGCAGGTGCTGCAGGATGCCGAGGGCTGCGCCGTAATGCAGGAGCTGGGCCGCAACATGGCATGGCTGCTGCACTGCATCGAAGCCGGAAAAGCCGCCGGTATTGAGCACCCCCAGAACCCCAAGCGCCCCATGACCAATTTTATCCGCTGATCGGAAAATCAATTTCTGATCCAGAGGCTCAGAACAGTCCGTAAGCTGCTCTGAGCCTCTTTTTCTTTGCAGTCCACGCCATTTCGTGCCAAAAACAGCAAAAAACCTTTTTCAAAGCGCCTTCCGCTTCTTTTTTCGTTCATAAGTTTGTGTTACTATAAGATGTAAAGTGATTTTAGCAGGATGGAGACCCTTGTATGGAACACTACGATTGGAACGAAGGCTGGCTGTTCACGCCCCGGTTCGACCCGGCACTGGTGCGGCCGGAGTGCGGACTGGAACTGGAACCGGTGCGCATCCCCCACACTGTGCGGGTGCTGCCCTACAATTACTGCAACGAAAATGAATACCAGTACCTGTGCGGCTACCGGCGGGAGTTTTTTGCACCCAGAGAGTGGGCAGGCCGCACTGTTCTGCTCACCTTTGGTGCCGTTGCCCATGACGCGACCGTGTTCTGCAACGGGCGGCGGCTGTTCCACCACGCCTGCGGCTACACCGCCTTCACGGTAGATCTGACCAGCGCTTTGCATCTGGGTCAGAAAAACGTGGTGGCTGTGCGCTGCGACAGCCGCGAGGATCTGAACATTCCTCCCTTTGGCGGGCAGATCGATCACCTGACCTACGGCGGCATCTACCGTGCCGTCAGTCTGGACATCAAGGAGCCCGCTTACCTGCGGGATGTGTTCATCGAGGCAAAGGCCGAGGGCGATTTCCGCATCTATACCTCCACCGTGGGTGAGACGGTGGGCTGCACACTGCAGGCCGAGATCCGCAGCCCTTCCGGCAGCCGCGCCGCCTACAGCGGCGAGCTTTCCCTGCCCATCACCGGCGTGCTGAACGGTGTGCACCCGTGGAGCATCGAGCATCCCACCCTGTACACCCTCACCGTACAGCTGATCCGCCCCGGCTCTGCCGGTCTGCCGGACCGTGTGCTGGACGAAAAGACCATCCGCTTCGGCTTCCGCACCGTGCAGTTCGTGGCAGGCGGGCTGTACCTGAACGGTCAGCGCGTGGAGTTGCGGGGCCTGAACCGCCACCAGAGCTACGCCTATCAGGGCTATGCCATGCCGGACAGCATCCAGCGGCTGGATGCTCAGATCCTGAAAAAAGACCTTGGCTGCAACGCGGTGCGCACCAGCCATTCCCCCCAGAGCCCTGCGTTTCTGGATGCCTGCGATGAGCTGGGCCTGCTGGTGTTCACCGAGATGCCCGGCTGGCGGTACATCGGCGACGAGAGCTGGAAGGCGCAGGCCTTGCAGAACTGCCGCGAAATGGTATGCCAGTGCCGCAACCACCCCAGCATCTTTTTGTGGGGTGCCCGTGTGAACGGCAGCGCCGACGACGAAGCGTTTTATAAGCGCACCAACGAGGCCATCCACCGGCTGGACCCCACCCGTCCCACGGCAGGCGCGCGGAACCACCGCAAGAGCCAGCTGCTGGAGGATGTTTACGCCTACAACGATTACTCTTACCGTGGGCGCGGTGCCGCCTGTGAAGCCCGCGCCGCGGTGACTTCCGATCCCCGCAAGGGCTACCTCATCAGCGAGTTCGGCGGGCAGCAGCTGCCCACCAAGCCCTTTGACGACGAGACCCACCGGCTGGTGCAGGCTCTGCGCTATGCCGCCGGGATCAACGATTCCATTGCGCAGCAGGGTGTGGCCGGCAGCTTTGGCTGGTGCATGGCCGATTACAACACCCACCGGGAATTTGGCAGCGGCGACCGCATCTGCTACCACGGTGTGATGGATATGTTCCGCAACCCGAAGCTTTCGGCGGCGGTATATGCAAGCCAGAAAACGCCGCGTTCCCCCTCGGACATCGTGCTGGAAGTCTCTTCCGGCATGGCACTGGGCGACCTGCCCGGCGGCGTTCCCACAGCCTGCTGGGTGTTCACCAACGCCGAAAGCGTGCGGCTGTACCGCGGCAACGACTACATTGCCGAGTTCACGCCTGACCGGCACGGCCGTTTTGCCGCCATGACGCATCCGCCCATTGAGATCAACGATTTTGTAGGTTCTCTGTTGGAAAAGTACGAGGGCATGGACCCGGCCTCCGCCCAGATGACAGCCGCTATCCTGAACGAGATGCGCCGGGATGCCATGGAGCTTTCACCGCTTTCCAAGGCGCGGATGCTTTCGCTGCGGCTGAGCTGGAACGAGGTAGCCCGCATGTATTACAAATACATCGGCGTGCTGGGCACACCGTGCGCAGCCTACCGTTTTGAAGCCGTGTGGCATGGCCGCACCGTGCGCACCGTGGTGCGGGAACCGGTGCAGAGCGTCCGGCTGGAATGCACCGTGCACAATCCCATCCTCACCGACGGCCCCACCTGGGACTGCGCCGCTGTCAGCCTGCGCGCCATCGACCAGAACGGCAGCCTGCTGCCCTACTGCGGCGAAGCCGTTCAGCTGAGCGTGGACGGCCCGCTGAAGATCATTGGTCCCAGCGTGGTGCCGCTGCGCGGCGGCATGGCGGGCACCTACCTTGCTACCACCGGCGAAGCGGGCCGCGCCGTGCTGCACTGCCGCATGGAAGGTGCGCTGGATACCGATGCCGTGGTGACCATCCGTTGCCGGGAAGCTTAATTTCCGTCCCTTCATGATAGATTTGCACTCTGTTCAAAATTTCATCATGGTTGACTGGTATCCTAAGAACTGTAAAATAACGGCGGGCGCGCCCGCTTTGATTCCAAAACAAAGGATGCAGGAGTTATGAGAGAAAAATTCCGTCAGTTTATGATCGGCCGCTACGGTACCGATGGCCTGAACCAGTTTTTGAGCATCGCGTCCATCGTGCTGCTGCTGATCTCGCTGCTCACCCGCTTCAGCCTGTTCACATGGCTGGGTCTGGTGCTGCTGGTGCTGTGCTACTACCGCTCGCTCAGCCGCAACATTTCCAAGCGCACGGAGGAGAACTACCAGTACTATGCCCTGAAGGACCGCGTAGACCGTAAGTTCCGCGGTCTGAAGGATCAGTGGGCCAACCGCAAGCTCTACCACTACTACCGCTGCCCCAAGTGCCGCCAGAAGCTGCGTGTGCCCCGTGGCCGCGGCCGCATCCAGATCTCCTGCCCGCGCTGCGGCACCCAGTTCATCAAAAAGAGCTGAGCGGCCATGTTTGGTTATGTTGTGCCCAATCAGGCTGCGCTTTCGGACGAAGCACAAAAGCGCTACCGCACCGCCTACTGCGGGCTGTGCCGCCGCATCGACGCACTGCACGGCCTGCGGGGCCGCTTTACGCTGAGCTATGACCTCACCTTCCTGAACCTGCTGCTGTGCAGCCTGTACGAGGGCGAGACCGAAGCTTCTTCCGGCCACGACCGGTGCCCCATCCACCCCTTGGGCGGTGTGGAATGGCGGGCAGCCTCCCCCACCGATTACTGTGCAGATCTGAGTGTAGCCTTGCACTACTACAACGCCGAGGATAAGTGGAAGGACGACCGCAGCCTGCTGGGCCTTGGATATGAAAAGCTGCTTACCGGCTGTAAGCAGGCTGCCGAGAGCCGCTGGCCCCGTCAGTGCAGCGCCATCCGCACCTGTCTGGACAGGCTGGCAGAATATGAAGCTGCCGGGAGCGAAGATCTGGATGCCGTGTCCGGCTGCTTTGGCGAGCTGATGGCAGAACTGTTCGACTACCGGCAGGATCACTGGTCGCCGGAGTTGCGCAGCATCGGCTTCCATCTGGGCAAGTTCATCTACCTGCTGGATGCCTATGACGATCTGGAGCACGACCAGCGCAAGGGGGCCTACAATCCGCTGAAAGCACTCAGTCAGCAGCCCGGCTATGAGGAAGAGATGAAAGAGATCTTTGAGCTGCTGCTGGCGCAGTGTGCCCAGAGCTTTGAACGCCTGCCCTGCGTGGAGGACGCAGACCTGCTGCGCAACATCCTTTACTCCGGCGTATGGCTCAAATACAACTGCAAAACAGCCAAGCAGGCCCGCAGCCGTGGCTGAATGGCGGCTTTGTCTTGATTTTTCCACGGCAATACGGTAGACTATAAACATTGCGCGGCACTGTGGCTGCGCGAAATGAGACGTGAGGAAGTATATCCATGAGAGACCCCTATGAGGTGCTGGGCGTTTCGCGCGGCGCAAGCGATGACGAGATCAAAAAAGCATACCGCGCCAAGTGCAAGCGCTGGCACCCGGACCTGAACCCCAACGATCCTACCGCCGAGGAGCACTTCAAGGAAGTGCAGGCGGCTTACGATGCCATTACCAAGGGCGAGACCGGCCCCCAGATGGGCGGAAATCCCTACGGCAGCTACCAACAACAAGGTTACGGCCAGCAGCAGGGTTATCAGAACGGTTACGGCGGTTTTGACGGATTCGATGGCTTTGACCCGTTCGGTTTCGGGTTTGGCTTTGGCGGCTACCAGCAGGGTTACGGCCAGCAGGGCGCAAGCTATTCCGGCTCCGACAGCCCGGAGATGCAGGCCGCCCGCAACTTTGTGGCCAATGGCCGCTATGCGGAGGCCCGCCGCGTGCTGGACGGCATGACCGGCCGCAATGCCCGGTGGTATTATCTTTCCTCCCTCGCAAATCAGGGCTTGGGCAACCGCATCGATGCGCTGCAGGATGCCCGCCGTGCCGTGCAGCTGGACCCGGGCAACACCGAGTACCAGATGCACCTGCGCCGGATGCAGAACCCCGGCCAGACCTACCGCACCACACAGGCCACCTACACCAGCCCCGGCGGCCTGATGCAGTGGTGCTGGAGCATGATCCTGCTGAACCTGCTTTGCAACTGCTGCTGCGGCGGCTGGGGCTTCCATTTCCGCATGTGATCCCGTTTTTCTCATAAGATACAGCAAGACCCCGCACCTTCTGGTGCGGGGTCTTGTTTTTGCTTTACGACATCACTTTACGGTGATGTTGCGGCTGATCTTGCTGCAGGAGTAATTGCCGCCGATCTCTGCCGTCTGCACATAGGTGCCCGGCTCTGTGGGCAGCTCGCTGGTGGCATCACAGCCCCAGCCGGACTTCTTGTAGTTGTAGCGGATCTTATCGGTGGGCACCACCTGACCATCCACTTCCAGCACAGCCGCTTCATTGAAGCTCTGCAGCTCTTCGGCGGTCATGGGCTTTTCGGCCTGCTGTGCCCAGTACATGCGCACGCCGTTTGTCTTGGGCTTGATCTTGAACATGGCAAAGCCTGCGGTGTTCATATCGCTGCTTTCCAGCGCCAGTGCACCGGCCACATAGTTGCCAGCATCCACCGGCTGCTCGTCCAGATAAATGCGGCTGAACGCGCCCTCCGGCAGATACTTGCGGATTAGGTTCAGCGCAAGGCGCAGGCCGTTGGACACCTGATCGATGGTAGGCACATAGAAGTGCAGTACATCCATCACCGAGACGGCCTCATCGGCCACCCGCAGCAGCACGCTGACATCGTTACCGTCGATCAGCTGCTTGAGGTAGCTGTACACATTGAACTCCTCTGCCTGATCCGGTGTCTTGGACATCTTCTTGGGCAGCGGGATCATCTTGAGCAGCGTGCGGATCTTATCCGACAGCACCAGCGTCACATAGCCATTCGCTTCGCCGCCAACGCCCACCACAACACCGATATACTGGGTATCGGCAGGGTTGGTCTGCACCTCCAGCTTGTAGTTGGAGCCATAAACAAGGTCGCCCGTGGCTTTGAGCCGGATGGAAACCATATCATTCTGCTGCTCCAGCGCTGCATTTTCCTGCGGCAGAGCTGCTGCGGCAAACACCGGCGTTGCTGCCGCGCTGAGCATGAACACTGCTGCCAGTGCAAGAGCTATCAATCGTTTGGCCTTCATTGCTTAAGACCTCCTTATTCTGTAAAGGGATCGCACAGCCGCGCCCCACGGCACACTGCGTCGGGAACCGGCATGATACCATGCCTGTTGTACCTCGATTTTACCGCAAAACGCTGTTTTGGTCAATAACGTGATTCAAGTAATTCAATTTTTTTATATTTTATGCAAAAAAGAGGAACCTGCCCTCTTCCAGCGGTTTCTCCCTCAAGTTCATTCATCAATAAAATATTCCGGGTGGACGCTGCGGGCCTGCGCCACCGACTGCTTATACCGGCTCAGGTGGCTTTCCAGCGCTTCGCTCACGTCGTCCGCGCTGCCGTGCAGCAGTGCTTCCAGAATTGCCGTGTGCGAGGAGCAGACCGACTTGTTTTCCTCGGTCTGCAGGCTGAACTTGCGGATGCGCTCCACATGCTGCAGGCTGGCCAGCATGTGGTCGTAGTGAGCTTCCATGCCGCACAACTCAAAGGATTTGCGGTGGAATGCATTATCCAGCTCCAGCATACGGGCAGTGCGGTCCGGCTGGCTCATATCCGCTTCCAGCACACGGTATGTCTCAATGTTGCTGCGGTATTCTTCCTCCTGCCGGGGTGTCACATGGCCGCGCAGCCGGTTCAGGATCTCTTTTTCCAGTGTATAGCGGGCAAACTGCTCCATCTCCATCAACTTCAGGTTGATGGGTGCCACATGGGTGCCGCTCTGCGGTTTGATGTCCACCATGCGGGCCAGATTGAGCATCAGCAAAGCCTCCCGCATGGGCGTACGGCTGATGCCCAGCTCTTCGGCCAGCTCCCGGTCATTCAGCGGATCACCGGGCTTCAGCTCCATCGTAATGATCCGGCTGCGGATCGTCTGGTATGCCGTTTCGCGCGCACTCAGTAATGGCATGTGGTCTCTCTCCCTTCAACCTCCGGTGTAAAGCAAAAATTGATATACTAGTATTGAAGTTATCAAGACCATATTACCCAACCACAGGGCGGCTGTCAAGTGTGGCTGCAACTAAAAATCGCCAACATTTTTCTCTGTTTTGTCAAGACAGGCCCCATGGCAGCACAAAAGCCCTCCGGGTGAAGGGCTTTTGCTGCGTTTACTTTTTAGCGGAACGGTACACCACCGGCACCCACACAAAGGCCACGGCCAGACCGCACACCACATCAATGATGGAGTGCTGCTTGGTGAACACGGTGGACGCACAGATCAGTGCAGCCCACACCCAGGCCAGAATTTTCAGGGCCGGGCGCTCCTTTGCCAGCTTGCTGTGGCTGAACGCCAGTGCCATGCAGGCCGAGCTTTGGCAATGGATGGACGGGCACACATTGACCGAGGCGTCCGCCCTCCAGATCAGCTGCATGATGCTCATTGCAATGTTGCTGCGGCCCACCGCATCCACTGTGGGGCGGATATCCAGACCGTTGGGCAGCAGCATGTACAGGATCAGGCAGAAGGTCATGCCGGAAAACATGGTCAGGCAGAGCTTATCGTAGCTTTGGGTGTCGCACCACCACAGCAGGGCCGTCACACCAGCCAGCAGCACAAACCAGCTGCAATACGGAAAGATGAACCACTCATTGAAGGGGATCCGGTCATCAAGCGGGGCGTGGATGATATATTTGGGATCTTTGATGGTCAGATCCAGCCAGAAGAACCAGATCAGATACACCACCCAGTACAGCTGGAACCACAGGTGCGGACGGCGCCGGCTCCACAATTGTTTGGGATTCATGGTATTTCTCCTATATTTTCAATGTGATAAGATATGATTATACCACATCACGCCATCTTGCGCAAACCTTTCCGGTGCGATAAAATAAAAAGAGTGTTGTAAACTTGCGCTCTGTTTTTGAGCGTACCTATTATAAAAGGAGCCATTATGTTGCAAAGCTTTCCCCTTGTCCGCCTTGCCGCGCTGGATCTGGACGGCACCCTGCTGAACCGGAACAACGAGGTCACCCTTGCCACCCGTCAAGCCATTGCCCGCGCTGTAGAGCATGGCGTGGTGGTGGTGCCCGCCACAGGCCGCCCGCTGGCCAGCCTGCCGCCTGTTGTGGCAAAGCTGCCCGGCATCCGGTATGCCATCACCTCCAACGGTGCCGCCGTGTGGGACCTTGGCGATGACCCCATGGGTGCTGTGCACAGCCGCTATGCCAACGCTGCCCAGCGCTACACCAGCGAACCCGCCTGCCTGCTGCACCGCCTGATGCCGACAGAAGTGGCACGGGAAGCTTTTGACCTGTTCCAGCAGTACGATGGCGAGCTGAGCGTATTCAGCGACGGCCTTGCCATCAAGACTCCGGAGGGCATTGCAAAGCTCACCTCCCGCACCGCCCGCTTTCTCTCCTCCGAGGCGCGGCAGAACCTGACCGACGGCCGCTTTACCGTCATTCCCGGCATCGAGAGCTGGATGTCCCGCCATGCGCACGAGATCGAAAAACTGTGCATGTTCTTCGACAGCACCGAAAAGACCGCCGCTGCCCTGCCAAAGTTTCAGGCTATCCCGGGCGTGGCCGTGGTGCAGGGTTCGCCGGATAACATTGAAGTGACCGCTGCCGGTGTGGATAAGGGCAGTGCCCTGCTGGCTCTGGCCGACCTGCTGGGCATCCCCCACGAGAACACCCTTGCCGTGGGCGACAGCGAGAACGACCGCGCCATGCTGGAAAAGGCAGGGATCGCCGCTGTTATGGCCAACGGAATGCCCCAGATCAAGGCCATTGGCAGCATTGTGAGCGAAGCCGACTGCGACCACGACGGCGTTGCAGAGCTGTTCGGCAGGCTCGGCATCTGAACAAACCGGGGCAAAACGGCCCTGCTTTTCAGGTCATTCGTCATTTTTGTGCAATGTATACAAGCTCTTATGCAAAACATTGTGCTTGTTGAGCATTACCAAACTTGTTTCCGTCGTTTATACTAATATTACAAGCGCACGATGGGTGTACCATGCCCAAACGGCAGCCCACGCGCACCAAGAGAGTTCAAACTAAAAGGAGAAATGCATTTATGAATCCCATCGTAGAAAAGGTCTATCAGATCGGCATTATCCCTGTTATCGCTTTTAACAGCGTTGATGAAGCCCTGCCCCTGTGCAAGGCTCTGGCTGACGGCGGTCTGCCCGCAGCTGAGGTCACCTTCCGCACCGCATGCGCTGAGGAGTGCATCCGCAAGATCCACGAGGAGATGCCCGAGATGCTGCTGGGCGCAGGCACTGTCCTGACCACCGAGCAGGCTGACCGTGCAATGGCAGCTGGTGCTTCCTTCATCGTTGCTCCCGGCTTTGACCCCGAGGTCTGCAAGCACGTTATCGACAAGGGCGGCATCATGATGCCCGGCACCTGCTCTGCAGGCGAGATGCAGCAGGCTATGAACATGGGCTGCGAGGCCCTGAAGTTCTTCCCCGCTGAGGCAAACGGCGGTGTCGGCATGCTGAAGAACATCGGCGCTGCCCTGAAGAGCGCACGCTGGATGTGCACCGGCGGTGTCAACGCAAAGAACGTCAACGATTATCTGGGCTATGACCAGATCTTCGCTGTGGGCGGCACCTGGATGTGCAAGAGTGACGTGATCAAGGCTCACGACTGGGCTAAGATCACCGCTCAGAGCAAGGAAGCTGTTGACACCATGCTGGGCCTGAAGCTGATGCACGTCGGCATCAACACCGAGAACGAGGAAGAAGCCATGAAGATGGCAAACCTCATCGGCAGCCTGCTGAACATGAAGGTCGCTCCCGGCAATTCCAGCATCTTTGTGGGCAACAAGGAGTTTGAGATCATGAAGAAGCCCGGCCGCGGCACCAATGGCCACATCGCCATCGGCTGCAACAACGTGGATCGTGCCATCTACCACCTGTCTCAGCGCGGCGTGAAGTTCGATCTGGACAGCAAGAACGTGAAGAACGGCAAGACCATCGCCTGCTACTTTGCAGACGAGATCGGCGGCTTCGCATTCCACCTGGTTCAGGCCTGAGCTCCGGCTCCCCTATCCGTAAAAGCCCTGCTGCGCCGGGGATGCCCCGCAGCAGAAGGTCATAAACACCTGTAAATAAAAGGAGAATAACCAATGAAAGTCGTTACTTTTGGCGAACTGATGGTCCGTCTGCAGCCGTTCAACTACGAGCGTTTCGTTCAGGCTAACAGCCTGGAGTTCACCTTCGGCGGCGGCGAGGCAAACGTTGCTGTTTCTCTGGCCAACTACGGTCTGGACGCAGCTTTCGTCACTAAGCTCCCCGCACACGCAATCGGTCAGGCCGCTGTCAACAGCCTGCGCCGTTACGGCGTTGACACCAGCATGATCACCCGCGGCGGCGATCGCGTTGGCATCTACTACAACGAGAAGGGTGCTTCTCAGCGTGGTTCCGTCTGCATCTACGACCGTGCCAACAGCGCCATCCAGCTGGCTCAGCCCTCCGACTTTGATTGGGATAAGATCTTCGAGGGCGTGGACTGGTTCCACTTCACCGGCATCACCCCGGCTCTGGGCGAGAATGTCGTCGAGATCTGCCGCGAGGCCTGCAAGGCTGCTAAGGCTCACGGCGTGAAGATCAGCTGCGACCTGAACTACCGCGGCAAGCTGTGGACCCGTGAGCAGGCCCGCGCTGCCATGACCGATCTGTGCCAGTATGTTGACGTGTGCATCTCCAACGAGGAGGACGCAAAGGACGTGTTCGGCATCGAGGCCGAGGCTACCGATATCTACGGTGGCAAGCTGAATGCTGAGGGCTACAAGAGCGTTGCAAAGCAGCTGGCTGACAAGTTCCACTTCGAGAAGGTCGCTATCACCCTGCGTGAGAGCCACAACGCTTCCGAGAACGGCTGGAGCGCAATGCTGTACGATGTTGCTTCCAATGAGTACTGCTTCTCCAAGAAGTACGAGCTGAAGATCATCGACCGCGTTGGCGGTGGTGACTCCTTCGGCGGCGGCCTGATCTACGCTCTGCTGAACGGCAAGAGCACTCAGGATGCTGTTGAGTTCGCTGTTGCTGCTTCTGCTTTGAAGCACACCATCGAGGGCGACTACAACATGATGACCGTGTCCGAGGTCGAGAAGCTGGCTGGCGGCGACGGTTCCGGCCGTATCCAGCGCTAATTGCAGGAAGGAGTCCAGAATGGATATCCGCTACTCCTGCAACCAGAAGGATTTCAAGCGCTATACCACTGAGGAAATGCGGGACGAAATGCTCATCACCGGCCTGTATAAGGCCGATGAGGTCGTTGCTGTGTACAGCCATGTGGACCGTATGGTCACGCTGGGCTGCATGCCGGTGCACGAGACCGTGTCCATCGACAAGGGCATCGATGTGTGGGCAAACTTCGGCACCCACTACTTTCTGGAGCGCCGCGAGATCGGCATGTTCAACATCGGCAAGGATTCCACCGGTATCGTGGTGGCTGACGGCGTGAAGTACGAGCTGGGCTACAAGGACTGCCTGTACATCACCAAGGGCACCAAGGAAGTCACCTTTGCTTCCGCCGACCCGGAGCATCCCGCCAAGTTCTACATGGTATCCGCTCCCGCACATTGCTCTTACGAGACCCGCCTGATCAAGATGGCCGATGCAAACCATCGTCCTCTGGGCAGCGTCGAGACCTGCAATAAGCGCACCATCAATCAGTTCATCCACCCGGATGTGCTGAAGACCTGCCAGCTCAGCATGGGTATGACCGAACTGGAATCCGGTTCCAACTGGAACACGATGCCCAGCCACACCCACGAGCGGCGCATGGAAATTTATACCTACTTTGAACTGCCCGAGGGGCAGGTGGTGTTCCACATGTGCGGCGAGCCTACCCAGACCCGCCACATCGTGATGCACAACGAGGATGCTGTCATCAGCCCTTCTTGGAGCATTCACAGCGGCGTAGGCACCTCGAACTATACGTTTATCTGGGCAATGGGCGGCGAGAACATGGAGTTTGACGACATGGACAACATCGCTACCACTGACCTGCGCTAAAAAGCACCATACACAAGCCCCGTACCGGGTCCACCGGTACGGGGCTTTTTGCTAAAAATTTAACTTGAGAAGGAGAAAATCATGGATCTTTCCGCTTTCAACCTGCAGGGCAAGGTGGCTCTGATCACCGGCGGTGCCCACGGCATCGGTTTTTCCATCGCCGAAGGCATGGCCAAGTGCGGTGCCGCCATCTGCTTCAACTGCTCTTCCGAAGCAAGCCTTGAAAAGGGCCTTGCAGCATACAAGGCAGCCGGCATCGACGCACACGGCTATGTGGCCGACGTGTCCGATGAGGACGCTGTGAACGCCATGGTTGCAAAGATCAAGGCCGAGGTCGGCCCTGTGGACATTCTGGTAAACAACGCCGGTCTGATGAAGCGGGTGCCCATGATCGAGATGAGCCACGCCGACTTTATGCGGGTCATCGATGTGCATGTAGGCGGTGCCTTCAACTGCTCCAAGGCCGTTCTGCCGGACATGATGGAAAAGCGCGAGGGCAAGATCATCAACATCTGCTCCATGATGAGCGAGCTGGGCCGCGAGACCGTCTCCGCCTACGCTGCCGCCAAGGGTGCACTGAAGATGCTCACCAAGAACATCGCTTCCGAGTACGGCGAGTACAACATCCAGTGCAACGGCATGGGCCCCGGCTACATTGCCACCGCCCAGACCGCACCTCTGCGGGAGGTGCAGCCGGACGGCAGCCGCCACCCCTTCGACCAGTTCATCACCGCCAAGACCCCCGCAGGCCGCTGGGGTGAGCCGGATGACATGGTTGGCCCCTGCGTGTTTCTTGCAAGCCACGCTTCCGACTTTGTGAACGGTCAGATCCTGTACGCCGACGGCGGCATTCTGGCTTACATCGGCCGCCAGCCCAAGTAAAGCCATTTGGGCCCTGCGTCTTCTTTAACCTTCCGACCAGACAGCTCTGTGCAGACCAAGATCTGCATGGGGCTGTCTTTTTACGAAGCAGCAAGCAGCCTTTCCTACAAAACTTTGCTTCATGTGAGCTCATGTTAAAATGTTCCAATTTCATGTCAAATTGGTAACAGTTCCTGTTTCATCGTTCAAAATGCACATAGGCGTCTTGATTTTTTGTCGAAATTCCCGTATAATCGTCTTCATCATCCATCACACCCTGTTGGTTGATCTGAATACGAAGAAATTTCAAAGGAGTATATTTCACATGAAACTCAAGAACATTGCGATCGTTGCTGCCGCTGCAGCACTGGCTGTTGGCATGACCGCCTGCGGTTCTTCTGCATCCTCCACCGCCGCTTCCTCTTCTGTGGCTTCTTCTGCTGCCGCTTCTTCCGAGGCTGCAAGCTCTGAGGCTGCAGCCAGCGAAGCAGCTGAGCCCACCACCGCTGAGTACACCGTGTACAACACCACCGGTTCTACCGTCACCGACCTGTATCTGTACGACGCAGGCAGCGACGAGAAGGGCGACAATCTGGCCGGTGAGAACGGTCTGGCTGACAGTGAGAACATCGTCATCACCCGCGATGTGGAGGCCGACAAGCAGTCCGACGTGACCTACATTCTGGAGTTCACCACCGAGGACGGCCAGACCCAGAGCTTTGAGACCCTGCACTACGAGGTCGCTCCCATCTCCCTGCTGAGTGTGGATGCCGCTGCAGGTGCTACCCCCATCGCTTTTACTGCACCGGAAAAGTAAAAACTGTTTCATCCTTGCAAAACGGGAAAGTCTGCGGGCTTTCCCGTTTTATTTTTTGCCAAAAGAGGGCTGAGGCTGTCATTTTCCCTTGCAATCACGCCAAAAATCCGCTATCATAGACGCAAATACGTTCCCTTGCGGCATAAAGGGAGTAAAGGAGTGGATTTTCTTATGGCAGAAAAAGAGATCAAGGGCATCAAAAAGTTTTTTGAAGAATTCAAGGCCTTTGCCATGCGTGGCAATGTGCTGGATATGGCAGTCGGCGTGGTCGTCGGTGGTGCCTTCACCTCGATCGTCAACTCACTGGTGAACGACATCATCAACCCTGCCATCGGCCTGTTTTTCAACGCCGATTTCTCGGATGTCGGCATCCATGTGGGCGATGTGATGATCGGCATTGGTTCCTTCATCAATGCCATCATTAACTTCCTCATCGTAGCATTCGTGCTGTTCGTGGTCATCAAGACCATCAACGCCCTGCACAAGAAGCCTGCTGAGCCGGAAGCTCCCGCAGAGCCCGCCACCAAGGTATGCCCCTACTGCCAGAGCGAGATCTCTATCAAGGCGGTGCGCTGCCCCCACTGCACCAGCAAGCTGGAGGGCTTCCCGGAGATCAACAATTAAATTTTGAATGGCCTCCGCTTTGCTCTGGCCATATTCAGCGGAATCATTTTCTAAATTACAAATCGGGAAAGTCTGCGGACTTTCCCGATTTGTTTTTTCACCCGCGGAGCCGCAAAGGCAAACAGCATAATCAACGTAAAACCTCCCTGCCCGGCCGCAGTCGCTGCGGTTCCAGAGCAGGGAGGTTTTATTTTATCTGGGAAAAATATGGAAAATCAGTCTGGTGAAGCTTTACTTGACCTTGGTCAGGTCGGCCAGCTTGTGGAAGATCTCGGTGTTGTCAAACACGCCGCCGAACTTCTCCGCACCCACGCCGTTGGCGTAGACGTTCACCATGGCACCGGTGTGGGCGTAGGTGGTGTGGTCCATACCGGATTTATGGTTGATGGTGTGGCAGATGGCCATGCTGAAGGGGATGTAGGTGCCGTACAGCTCGTAGTCCTGCTGGGACATGTCCTTCTGGCTGGCAGAGCCGACCTTCAGGGTGCGCTCGTAGGCGGTGCGCAGGTTCTGCACCTCGTAGTCGGT
The DNA here is from genome assembly GCF_003603005.1 of Faecalibacterium sp. AF27-11BH. Lineage (NCBI taxonomy): Bacteria > Bacillati > Bacillota > Clostridia > Eubacteriales > Oscillospiraceae > Faecalibacterium > Faecalibacterium sp. AF27-11BH. The sequence continues at coordinate 72,863 of NZ_QVGS01000005.1, read as the reverse complement.
CAGCAGCAGCTTGCCAGCGTTGGCAGCATCCGGGTCGCTGGGCAGGGTCAGACCGAAGTTTGCCTTCACATCTTGCATGGCAACCTCAAAGGGGGTCTTGTTAGCGATGTAGTTCTGCACATAGGTGGAATCAAACTTTGCGTAGGACATCTTCTGGTGGGTCAGGTTCGTCAGGAAGGTGTCGTAGTTGGTGGTCTTGTAGCCGATGGCCATACCGCCGGTCTCGTGGTCGGCGGTAACGAGGATCAGGGTCTCGTTGGGGTGCTTCTGCTGGAACTCCACGGCAGCCTGCACGGCGTTGCTCATTTCCAGCACATCATGGATGGAAGCAGCGGCATCGTTTGCATGGCAGGCCCAGTCGATCTTACCGCTCTCGGTCATCAGGAAGAAACCCTTGGGGTTATCCAGCAGCTCGATGCCCTTCTTGACGTAGTCGGTCAGCTGCCACTCGCCTGCGGCGGCATCCATGGCGTAGTTCATGGCCTTGCCGTCTGCCAGATTTTCGGCAATGATCAGGGTCTTGCCTGCACCTGCGGTCAGTGCAGCAGCACCCGCCTGCGTGGTGACGACATTGTATCCGGCCTGAGCAGCCACCTCGTGGTTGTTGGGGCCGGTGCCGTCGCCGTTCACCTTCTGGAACTCGCCGCCGGCAAAGTATTCAAAGCTGGAGTTTGCCAGCTCTACACCGATCTGGTAGTAGTTCTTGCGGGTCTTCTGATGAGCGTAGAAGGCGGCGGGAGTGGCGTGGTCGATATTGACCGAGGAGATGATGCCCACCTTGTAGCCCTTCTGGGCGTGCAGCTTTTCGGCAATGGTCTCATAGGGCACATCGCGGGTCCACGGGCACATATTGATGACACCGCTCTCGGTCTTGTGGCCAGTGGCGATGGAGGTTGCGGTGGAAGCGGAGTCCGGGCAGAAAGAAGTGCTGTCGTAGGTAGTCACACTGCCCACGGTGGGGAAGCCGGTGAAGCTCAGGTCGGCCTCGGTCACAGCGCCGTTGTTGTCCACGGTGCCCTTGTAGAAGCGGGCAGACTGGATCTGGGCAGTGCCCATGCCGTCGCCGATGAACAGGAAGATGTACTTGGGTTTCTGGAACAGGCCCAGCAGGCAGTTTTCCTCGTCGGCTGCGGCATCCGCATCCGGCTGTGCTGCGTTTGCGGCAACGGGTGCAGCAGCCATCATGCCGGCGGCAGAAGCAGCTGCGCCAAACTTGAGAAAGCTGCGGCGGGAGATCTTGTTTTCTTTCATGACGTGATCCTCTCTTTTCATTCAATCAAACATTGCGGGCCTGCCTCAGGCCCCGTTTTTCTTCTTGTGGGAACGCTTTTATTGTAGCGCACCGCCTTGCGGGGAAAAACCATGCCGCCGCAAAGCTTTGGTAAAACCGGTGCGGCTGCATCCGCGCCAACGTAAAAAGCCGGAAAGGGATGTAAAATCCTGCTCAAGTGCCACCACTTTTTCCACAAACGTCTCTGCAAGGGTTGAAAGATGATGGCATTTCATTGTACAATAAGAGAGTAAGTGCTTTTTTACCTTTATATAAATTGAGAGGATTTTATATGGCAGAGATCAAAGTTCTGGCACTGGATCTGGATGGCACCCTGACCAACAGCCAGAAGGAAGTTACACCCCGCACCCGGGCTGCACTGGATGCCGCAATTGCAAAGGGTGTCACCATCGTGCTGGCATCCGGCCGTCCCACCGCGGGCGTGCTGCCGCTGGCAAAGGAACTGGGGCTGGATAAAAAGGGCGGCTGCATCCTTTCTTACAACGGCGGCAAGATCATCGACTGCCGCACCGGCGAGACTTTGTACCAGAAACAGCTGGATGCCCAGTACGTACCCGAGCTGTGCGCCTTTGCCGCCGCACAGAACGTGACCATTATCACCTATAATAAAGAGGGCGTTGTCACCGAGCACCCGGACGACAAGTGGGCACTGCGCGAGTGCTTTACCTGCAAGCTGCCCATGACCGGCGTGGACGATCTGGCAAAGTATGTGGATTACCCCATCTGCAAAATGCTCATCACGCTGGACCCCGCCCGCCGGGACGAGGTGTGGGCCGCCGGCAAAAAGCAGTTTGACGGCCGCATCGACCTGTACCCCTCCAGCCCATTCTTTATTGAAGCCGTGCCGCTGGGCGTTGCCAAGGACGGCAGCCTTGCCGCCCTTTTGGAACACATGGGCCTTGGCCGCGAAAACCTGATGGCCTGCGGCGACGGCCTGAATGACCGCTCCATGATCGAGTACGCCGGTGTGGGCGTGGCCATGCAGAACGCCGAAGAGCCGGTAAAGGCCGTGGCCGACTATGTGACTGCCGCCGACAACGACCACGACGGTGTGGCCGAGGCTGTGGAGAAGTTTATTTTATAACCCTCTCTGTCTTTGCTTCGCAAATCCACCTCTCCCGAAGGGCGAGGTTTTATCCATCTAATCGTAACGTATGATAAAAGCTCCCCCTTTGGGGGAGCTGGCACGGCGTAAGCCGTGACTGAGAGGGTTTGATTCAAAAGAGAGGACAAACAAAATGCCGCGCAATCTGGTTTTATTTGATCTGGAATGGAATATCGGCTACCAGCCGTATACCTTTAATTACCATGGCGTGCAGCAGACCTTCCGGGGCGAGATCGTGGAGATCGGTGCCGTGAAGATCGACGAGGATGCCAACGTGCTGGACACCTTTTCCATCCATCTGCGGCCCCGCATCTTCCGTAAGCTGCAGCATCACATTGCTAAAGTCACCGGCCTGACGCAGGCCGATCTGGACAAGGGTGAGCCCATCGTGCAGGGCCTGCGCCGCTTTATGCAGTGGTGCGGCCCGGATGCCGAATTTGCCGAGTGGGGCATGGATGACGTACCGGTGCTCAAGCAGAACCTGTACCTGTGCAACATCGACGAATCAAAGCCCACCGTCTGGTACGACCTGCAGCAGGTGTTCCTGCGGGAGCATCCCCGCAAAGAGGGCGAGGGCATGACGCTGGAAAGCGTCGTCACCCGCTTAGGGCTGCCCATGGAGCGGCAGTTCCACGATGCCCTTTCCGACACGCTGTACACCGCCGATGTCTGCCGGATGCTCGACCTGCGGGCCGGTCTTGCGGCCTACCCCACTGAGGAGGAATCCCTGCGGGCCAGCCTGTGCCCTGCCCCCGGCGACTACCGGGATTTTGAGGTCTTCCACGGCTATGTGGAGCAGTACACCTGGCGCACCGACCCCAAAATTTACATCATGAGCTGCCCGGAGTGCGGCGCACCACTGACTCCGGACGATGTGTGGCTGAAAAAGGGCAGCAACAGCTGGTACACCCTGAGCCAGTGCCCCCACTGCGCCGGCAGCAGCAATGCCGCAGGCAAGGGTGTGTTCCAGCGCTACAAGCTGGCCCGCCGCGACGGCCTGCACTGGAGCTACGCCCGCTGCCTGCAGATCCCGGACGATGCTTCTCTTGCCCGGTGGGAAAAGCAGCGCACCGCCCAGCTGGAGCGTATGAAGGCCCGCGCAGAAAAGCAGGCTGCGGAGTAAAACAGCACCGGCAGCTTCGTAGTATCCCAAGGAAGCTGTGCACAGGGCAAAAAAAATGTCGCTTTGTGTTCATGCTTGTGTCATACAATATGGATATACTACGGATAGAGGAACCTGCGGATGGGAAAGCGCAGGCGGAAGGGATGGATGTGCACAATGAACTTTTGTCTGCGCCAGCTGGGAACGCTGGAGTTCTGGGAAACTCTGCTGGACAGTTTTGGCAACCTTGGCCCCATTGCCCCCATCATGCTGGCCATGGTGGAGTCGTTTTTTCCGCCGCTTCCGCTCATTGCCATTGTGGCGCTGAATGTAGCGGCTCACGGCGGCATTCTGGGTTTTCTGTACAGCTGGGCCGGTGTGGCGCTGGGCGGCAGCATCATGTTCCTGTTCTGGCGGCGGGTGGTCAAGTGCTTCTTCTGGAAGTTTGCCTCCCGCTCGCCCAAGCTGGAAAAGGCTCAGCAGTGGGTGAACCGCTTTGACACTTCGTCGCTGTTCATGCTCGCGCTGCTGCCCTTCGCGCCAAGCTCCTTTATGCATCTGGCCTTTGGCATCTCGGACTTTGACGAAAAGCGCTATCTCATTACCATGCTACTGGGCAAGGGCGTGATGATTGCCATGATGGCAGTGTTTGGGCAGTCGCTGGTCAGTTCCATGAAAAACCCGTTGTATCTGGTGCTGGCCGTTCTGCTGTGGGGCGGGATGTACTGGGTGAGCAAACAGTTCTGCAAAAAACACAATCTGGAATAATAATTTAGAATGCCCTCCGCTTCGCTCTGGGCATATTTAGCGGAAAAATATTTTTATAATAGGGCAACAGCAGACAGCCTGCGGGCTGTCTGCTGTTGCATTTTCACAGTAATGGCCCAAAAGGTAAACTCCATCTGTTGCGCTTATTTCCTTCGGAAATGACCGCGCAACCGGAAAATATGCCGCTTGCAACTACGGCCCCTTCCGTGAAAAAGCAAACCAGCCAAGCCCGCAGGCTTGGCTGGTTTGCAATATAAAAAATAATATTTCATTATTTTATGCCCAGAGCAAAGCGGAGGGCATTTAAAATCGTTTCCTTCCCCTTGACATTCACTTTGACTGCTGTATAATATGTATGCTATCAAACAGTTTTATTTGAAACTGTTCAATGCCAAAACAACCATGAAGGACAAAACCATGATGTGTGACGAAACCAAAAACGAGTGCTGCAATCACGCCGATCCCCCTTGGGAAGGCCCACAGGTCATCCCGGCGCAGATCCGCCGGGTGGACAACCTGATCTTCCGCAAGATCAACCAGTTTGCCCGCGAAAATGACGTGGAGCAGGCCACCCCCATGCACGGGTGGATCATTGGGTATCTCTACCGCCACCGGGACACCCCCGTGTTCCAGCGGGACATTGAGCGGGAGTTCTCTATCACCCGCTCCACCGTGACCAACATCCTGCAGTTGATGGAGCGCAAGGGCTATATCGAGCGGCGCAGTGTTCCGCAGGACGCCCGGCTCAAGCAGCTGGTGCTCACCGAAGAGGGCATCTGCTTCCACGAAAAGACGATGCTCTGCTTCCACCAGACCGACGACTATGTGGCCGGGCTGCTGACAGCGGAGGAAAATACCGAGCTGCTGCGGCTTTTAAACAAGCTGCGGGATGCACTGCAGTGATGCAACCTGCCGAAAAAGTGTTCGTTAAATTAGTAATTATGAACATTTTTTGAAACGTCTTGACAATTAAAATGTTTTGTATAAAATTGTTCTGTACCAAACAAATAAAAAGCAACAGGAGGTAACTCAGATGATCAAAAAGTTAGTGTCACATCTGGGCGAGTATAAACGCGCCGCAGTCCTGACACCGCTCTTTGCCGCTCTGGAAGCCGTGATGGATGTGCTTTTGCCCACCATCATGGCCTTTATCATCGATCAGGGCATTGAAAAGGGCGATATGAACGCCATCCTCAAGTACGGCCTGCTCACCTTTCTGGTGGCTGTGGTCGCGCTGGCGCTGGGCGTTCTGGCCGGCAAATACGCCGCCGAGGCATCCACCGGCTTTGCCGGAAATCTGCGCGATGCCATGTATGAGAACATCCAGCATTATTCTTTTTCCAACATTGATAAATTCTCCACCGCAGGCCTTGTCACCCGTATGACCACCGACGTGACCAACGTACAGAACGCATTCCAGATGATCGAGCGCATGTGCGTGCGCGCCCCGGTGCATCTGGTGTTCGCCCTGTTCATGGCCGTGATGATCGGCGGCCCGCTGTCACTGATCTTCGTGGTGGCTGTGGTCTTTCTGGTGGCGGTGCTGGCAGGCATCATGGTGCCCACCTTCCACATCTTTGACCGGGTGTTCAAAAACTACGATGCCCTGAACGCTTCCGTGCAGGAAAACGTCTCCGCCATCCGCGTAGTGAAGAGCTTCGTGCGCGAGGGCTTTGAAAACGAGAAGTACACCAAAGCCTGCCAGAGCCTGTACGACCAGTTTGTGAACGCTGAGAGCCGCCTGAGCTTCAATAACCCTGCCATGCTCACCGCCGTTTACGGCTGCAACATCGCCCTGAGCTGGCTGGGTGCCAAGTACGTTCTGCATGGTGCCATCACCACCGGCCAGCTGAACGCTCTGTTCGGCTACATCATGAACATCCTCATGGCCCTGATGATGCTGAGCATGGCCTTTGTCATGATCTCCATGTCTGCCGCTTCCGCAAAGCGTATTGTGGAAGTGCTGGACGAGACCACCGACCTGCCCCCCGCAAAGCAGCCGGTGCAGCAGGTGAAGGACGGCGGCATCGAGTTCGAGCATGTCACCTTCAAGTATAAGCACGGCAGCGGCCAGCCGGTGCTGAATGATATCACCTTCAGCATCAAGCCCGGTGAGACCTTAGGTATCATCGGCGGCACTGGCAGCGCAAAATCCAGCCTTGTGCAGCTGATCCCCCGCCTGTATGATGCCGAGAGCGGCACCGTGCGCGTGGGCGGCGTGGATGTGCGCGACTACAACCTCGACGTGCTGCGCCGCGAGGTGTCCATGGTGCTGCAGAAGAACGTGCTGTTCAGTGGCACCATTCTCGATAACCTGCGCTGGGGCGACGAGAACGCCAGCGAGGAAGAGTGCATCCGTGTGGCAAAGCTTGCCTGCGCCGATGAGTTCATCGAGCGCTTCCCGGACAAATACAATACATGGATCGAGCAGGGCGGCTCCAATGTGTCCGGCGGCCAGAAGCAGCGCCTGACCATCGCCCGCGCCCTGCTGCGCAAGCCCAAGGTGCTGATTTTGGACGACTCCACCAGCGCCGTGGATACCGCTACCGATGCCAAGATCCGCAAGGCATTCCGGGAGGAGATCCCCGGCACCACCAAGATCATCATTGCACAGCGCATTTCCTCGGTGCAGGACGCCGACCGCATCCTTGTGCTGGATAACGGTAAGATCGATGGTCTGGGCACCCACGAAGAGCTGCTCAAAACCAACGCCATCTATCAGGAAGTTTACAACAGCCAGACCCAGGGCAGCGGCGACTTTGACAAACAGGGAGGTGAACAGTAATGGCTCAGGCAAAAGAAGTTCGCGGCCCCGGCCCCCGCATGGGCGGCCCCCGGCCCAAAGTGGAAAACCCGGGCAAGCTGCTGAAGCGCATCATGGATGAGGTATTCCGGCACTATCTGCCCCATTGCATCCTTGTACTTGTCTGCATCGTGGTCAGCGCGCTGGCAAACGTACAGGCCAGTCTGTTCTTAAAGACCCTGATGGACGATTACATCGTGCCCATGACCCAGCAGCAGGATCCGGATTTTGCCCCGCTGGCTGCGGCTCTGCTGCGGGTAGGCATTATCTACGTCATTGGCATTCTGGCAGCGTGGGGCAACGCCCGCATTATGGTCAACGTGACGCAGGGCACCCTGCGCAACCTGCGCACCCAGCTGTTCACCCACATGGAGAGCCTGCCCATCAAGTATTTTGACCAGCATCCCCATGGCGACATCATGTCCGTGTACACCAACGATGTGGATACCCTGCGCCAGATGCTCAGCCAGAGCATCCCGCAGCTAGTGTCCAGCGCCATTACCATTGTTTCGGTGTTCTTCAGCATGTGCATGCTCAGCTGGCAGCTGACGATCGTTACCATGCTGATGGTGGCGCTGATGATGTTCTTCTCCAAAAAGATCACCCAGCAGTCCGGCAAATACTTCATCCAGCAGCAGCGGGATCTGGGCAAGTTGAACGGCTACATCGAAGAGATGATGGAGGGCCAGAAGGTCGTCAAGGTGTTCACCCACGAACAGAAGGCGCTGGACGGTTTCCGCCAGCTGAACGACCAGCTGAAGGACAGCGCCAACAAAGCCAACAGCTTTGCCAACATCATGATGCCGGTCAACGCCCAGCTGGGCAACATCAGCTATGCCGTCTGCGCGCTGGCAGGCGCAGCCATGGCCGTGAGCGGCATGGGCGGCACGACCCTTGGCACGGTGGTGGCTTTCCTGAGCCTGAACAAGGGCTTCAACATGCCCATCAGTCAGGTGTCCATGCAGGCCAACAGCATCATCATGGCTCTGGCCGGTGCCGAGCGTATCTTCAAGATGATGGACGAAGAGAGCGAGACCGACGAGGGCTATGTGACCCTTGTCAACGCAAAGTACGACCGCAACGACCAGCTGGTGGAGACGGACGAGCGCACCGGCCTGTGGGCATGGAAGCACCCGCACCACGACGGCACTACCACCTACCACAAGCTGGAAGGCAGCATCACCTTTACCGATGTAGACTTTGGCTATGTGCCGGAAAAAACCGTCCTGCACGATATCAACCTGTATGGCCGTCCGGGCCAGAAGATCGCCTTTGTCGGCTCTACCGGTGCCGGTAAGACCACCATCACCAACCTCATCAACCGGTTCTACGACATTCAGGACGGCAAGATCCGCTACGACGGCATCAACATCCACAAGATCAAAAAGGCCGATCTGCGCCGTTCTCTGGGCATCGTGCTGCAGGACACCCATCTGTTCACCGGCACGGTGATGGAGAACATCCGCTACGGCCGGCTGGATGCCACCGATGAAGAGTGCATCGCCGCCGCCCGCCTTGCCAACGCGGATGGCTTCATCAAGCGCCTGCCGGAAGGCTACAACACCATGCTCACCGGCGATGGTGCCAACCTCTCGCAGGGCCAGCGCCAGCTGCTGGCCATCGCCCGCGCCGCCGTGGCAGATCCCCCGGTGCTGATCCTGGACGAGGCCACCTCCTCCATCGATACCCGCACCGAAGCGCTGGTGCAGCGCGGCATGGACGGCCTGATGTACGGCCGCACCAGCTTTGTCATTGCGCACCGCCTGTCCACCGTCCGCAATGCAGACTGCATCGTGGTGCTGGAGCAGGGCCGCATCATCGAGCGCGGCAGCCACGACGAGCTGATCGCCAAGAAGGGCAAGTATTACCAGCTGTACACCGGCAACCTTGCCGAAAACTAAGCGTTTTTCTACCTCCTCAATGAAAAAGCGACAGCGTGCATCAAATTGCGCGCTGCCGCTTTTTGTGTTATACTGGCTCTGCGGCCCTTCTGTCCATCCTGTACGGGTTGCGGCTCCCTGCGTCTGCTTCGTGCCTTGAGCGGCACTCGCATCCTACAGGCCGCGGCCCCAACAGCTCCTCCCTGTTTCCGCCGCTGGCGGCGGTCGTCGCCGTTGCACAGCAGAGGTAGTAGCCTACTATTTATGCAAGTGGCTTGACAGCCTGTTCTTCAAGGGCAGCAAGCACTGATGAAAAGAAGCACCCCGGTACTGGTTCTACCGGGGTGCTTCGATTTTTTACGTGGTAAACACGTTCGGCCTTATCGCGTTGCCTACCCTTATTATACGCACTTTCATGCAAAAGTCAAGAGGTTTCTGATTCATTTTTCTACCATGTTACGTCGGAATTTTTTGTGCTTTACAAGGCTTTGCCGTTGGTTTATACTGAAAGCTGAATGATTCTATCAAATTGAGGAGTTTTGCATCGTGGTTTCGGAGAGCACACTCACCTTGGATATCCTGCCGCTTTCGGCAGACACAGCCCGGCTGGTGCGGGTGTACGGCACAGAGCCGTGTATCGCGCTGCCCGGCGCACTGCCAGCACCGGAGGGCGGCAGCTTTGCTGTTACCGAACTGGGCGACTACTGCTTTTCCGAAAAGCCGCGCAGCCTGCCTGCGGCAGACAAGACCTGCCGCTACGAGGCGGCCCCGGACGGCACGGCGCGGCTGATTCGGGCCTTTGGGCAGACGGTAGGCGGCACCTGCCGCCGGTACGACTTCGACTTTGACGCGCCCGCTGCCGGTTCGGATGCAGACGACCTGCACCCGGTGTGTGGGAACTTTCTCGAAGAGCTGACCCTGCCGGACAGCTTACAGGTCGTCGGCAGCTGCGCATTCTACAACTGCCGCAAGCTGCGTCTGCTCACCGTGGGCACGGGCAGCCTGACCATGGGCAGCGATGTGTTTTTGAACTGCTTTGCGCTGGAGACCATCCGGGTGCAGGCAGGCCCTGAAGAACCTACCGGCCTGTTTGCCCTTGTGAACAACATCACCGAAGCGGTGCGGGCGGAGTTCCGGCCTGCCGGTGCCGCCGCGCCGCTGGCGGCGCTCTGGTATCCCGCCTACTGGGAGGATATCGAGGAAACCCCCGCCCACATCCTTCTGCACACCTTTTCCGGCCAAGGATATCATTACCGGCAGTGTTTTTTAGAGAACAAATTCCTCCCCGCAGAATACGACGCGATCTTCCCGCAGGGCCACGATGCCGACGATGCCAATGTGATGGCAATGCTCTGCTTTGACCGGCTGCGGTATCCGTGGCAGCTGACCGAAGCCGCCGCCGGACACTACCGGGCATTTCTGGCAGCCAACACCGACCGGGTGCTGGCCCGCCTGCTGAAGGCGCAGGACAATGATGCCGTGCGTGCACTCATTGCGCTGGATGTGCTGGACAAAGACGGCTTTGCCGAAGCTTCAGCCCTTGCCGCCAAGGCCGGGAACGCCGCTGCCGCCGCTCTGCTGGCGGATGCGGAGCACAAAAAGTATGTTCCTCAGCCCAAAAAGCAGCGGTACGATTTTGATTTTTAAACAGCAGAAAACTCCTTCCGCCGCACTTCGTGCGCCAGCTCCCTCTAAGGGGGAGCCTTTGGCAGTAAGGGTAAGCTTCCGGTTTCGCCAGAGGCCCCATCCCTGAGAGGGCTGGCATCGCGCAGCAATGACTGGGGGAGTTTGCAGCGAAGCTGAGAGGGTTCCAAGTGAGGTGACACTTTTGCCCCAAACGATCCAAAAAGAAAAATTTTTTGACCCGCGCAAACCGTTCCAGTCCCAGCGGCCGGAGACCCACGAGGAGTGGCAGGCACGCATGGGCGGCGAGGTGCTGGCGGTGGTGCGCAGCGGGCTGTATCTGGACTTTCGCTTTCTGGATATGGCACTCAGTGCCTTGTCCCCCGCCCCGGACGAGCGCTGCCGGGTGCTGGCTACGGACGGTCAGGTCCTGTTTTATCAGCCCAGCCACCTGCTGCGGCTCTATCAGGACAACCCCAAATATCTCAACCGGTTGTATCTGCACACCATATTCCACTGCGTATTCCGACATTTGTGGCTGAAAGGCCGCCGGGAGCCGCAGCTGTGGAGCCTTGCCTGTGATATCGCAGTGGAAAACGTTATCGACAGCCTGAACCGCACCAGCGTCAAGCGCCCGCTGACCTATGTGCGCCAGAACGCCTACCAGCAGATCACCGCCGAGGAAACCGTGGTGGCAGCCGCGCCGGTGTATCGGTGGCTCACCCGGCAGACCCCCGGTGTGCTGCGCCAGCTGGAGCGGGAGTTCGTGACCGACGACCACCGTCTGTGGCCGAAGGATGCGCCTGACCAGCCCCAGCAGATGCCCACTCCCGTGCCCCAGAAAACGTGGCAGAAGATCGGGGAGCGGATGCAGACAGAGCTGGACCTGCGGGATAAGGAAGCCGGGGACGGTGCCGATGCCCTGAAGCAGCAGGTAAAAGCCGCCAACCGCAGCCGCCGCAGCTACCGGGATTTTCTGCGCCGGTTCTGCGTGCTGCGGGAGGAAGTAAAGCTGGACCCGGACGAGTTCGACCTGAACTTCTACACCTACGGCCTTTCGGTGTACGGAAACCTGCCCCTCATCGAGCCTCTGGAAAGCCGGGAGAGCAAAAAGATCGAGGAGCTGGCCCTTGTCATCGACACCAGCTACTCCACCTCCGGTGAACTGGTGCGGGCGTTCCTTGCGGAGACCTACACTCTGCTGAAAGGACAGGAGAACTTTTTCCACCGGATGAACCTGCACCTGATCCAGGCCGATAACGCCATCCGGCAGGATATCCTGATCCACAATGAGGACGAGCTGATCCACGCCATGAACCACTTTGAGCTGCGGGGCGGCGGAGGAACGGACTTCCGCCCGGCCTTTGAATACGTGAACCAGCTGTGCGCCGAGAAGAAGTTCTCGAACCTGCGGGGCCTTTTGTACTTCACCGACGGCATGGGCACCTACCCCGCCAAGCGCCCGGCCTACGACACCGCTTTTCTGTTTCTGGGGGAGCGGTTCGACGATGCCAATGTACCGCCGTGGGCCATGAAGGTGGTTCTGGATGAAGAGGAATTTACCGGTGCAGCAGCCCGCCCGCAAAGCACCCTTGCCGACGCGCTGGCCGAAGAGGACGACCTGTACCGTGACCTGAACAATTCGTGAGGGAATTTGTTATGAATATCAAACGAGCCAAAGAAGAAATTGAACACACCGTAAAAGCCTACCTTGCCAAGGATGCTCTGGGCGAATACGCCATCCCGGCCATCCGGCAGCGTCCCATTCTGCTCATGGGGCCTCCGGGCATTGGCAAGACGCAGGTGATGGAGCAGGTAGCCCGGGAGTGCGGCGTGGCGCTGGTGGCCTACACCATCACCCACCACACCCGCCAGAGCGCCGTGGGTCTGCCCTTCATCCGCCAGCGCAACTACGGCGGCAAAGATGTCTCCGTGACCGAATACACCATGAGCGAGATCATTGCCAGCATCTACGCCAAGATGGAGGCCACCGGCCTCTCCGAGGGCATTCTGTTCATCGACGAGATCAACTGTGTGTCCGAAACGCTGGCCCCCACCATGCTGCAATTTTTGCAATGCAAGACCTTTGGCAATCAGGCCGTGCCTGCGGGCTGGGTGATCGTGGCGGCAGGCAACCCACCGGAGTACAATAAATCTGTGCGCGACTTTGATATCGTTACGCTGGACCGCGTGCGCCGCATGGACATTGAGCCAGACCTGCCCGTGTGGAAAGACTATGCCCGCGCTGCCCACATCCACAGCGCCATTTTGAGCTATCTGGAGCTGCACCCGCAGAACTTCTACCAGATCAACGCCGATGTGGACGGCACCCAGTTCGTGACCGCCCGCGGCTGGGAGGATCTTTCCAATCTGCTGGATACCTACGAAACACTGGGTCTGCAGGCTGATGAAGACCTGATCCGCGAGTACATCCAGCACCCGAAGATCGCAGAGGACTTCTCCGCCTACCTCGACCTTTACTATAAGTACCGCGACGACTACGGCGTAGAGGAGATCTTGGCCGGACAGGCAAAGCCCGCCGTGTTCGCACGGCTGCTGCAGGCCCCCTTCGACGAGCGGCTTTCGCTGGTCAGCCTGATCCTTGCAGGCCTCGGCACCCGGTTCACGGCCTCCCGTCAGGCAGATGCAGTGGCCGACAGCTGCTATGCCTTTCTGCGGGAGACCAAAAAAGCCCTTGCCACCGTTCCGGAGGATATCCCGGACGGCTCGGCAGAAATGTTCCACCAGCAGATCATGGATCACGACACCGAAACACAGCAAAAGCGTGCCGCCGGGCTGCTGAGCAAAGATGCTCTGACCACCCGCCTGCAGGTGCTGGCCGTGCTGCGCGGCTGGGAGGGCGAACTGCGCCGTGCCAACGCCGCCGGTACACAGGAAGCCTTCGACCTGCTGCGCGGGCAGTTCCAGTCCCTTGCCGATGAGCGCGAAAAGGCCCAGCAGACCGCCAGCGCCGCGCTGGAAGCCGCTTTCGACTTTATGGAACAGGCCTTTGCCGAAAGCCAGGAGATGGTGGTGTTCGTCACCGAGCTGACGGTGGACCCGGTGTCCCACGCCTTCCTCACCGAGAACGGCTGCGAACGCTACTTCCAGTACAACAAAGACCTGCTGCTGGACCACCGCAAAGCTGCCCTGCAGCAGGAGCTGGCGGCAGAGCAGCGCCGCCACGGCGGGGTGTGAGCCATGCTGGAAAATATTCTGTTCAGCATGAACAGCACCATGCCGCTGTTCTTTATCATGCTGCTGGGCTATGTGCTGCACCGCACCGGTTTTCTGAGCGATGCGTTCGTGGCCGGGGCCAACAAGTTCGTGTTTTATGTGGCACTGCCGGTGCAGCTGTTCCGCGACCTTGGCAAAAACGATGTCCGCGCCACCTTCGATGGCCGGTATGTGCTGTTCTGCTTTGCGGTCACACTGGCGTGCATCCTTGTGATCTGGGCGCTGGCAAAGCTGTTTTTAAAGGGCACCGGCCTTGTGGGCGAGTTCGTTCAGGTGTGTTACCGCTCGTCGGCTGCCATCCTCGGCTCGGCTTTTCTGCAGAGCATCTACGGCGATGCCAGCATGTCCAGCCTGATGATCCTTGGCAGTGTGCCGCTGTATAACATCATGGCAGTGGTCATTTTGATGCTGGAAGCGCCCACTGCGCAGGCTCAGACCGGCAATATGGCTGAAAAGCTCAAAAAGAGTGTGAAAGGCATCCTGACGAACCCCATCCTTCTGGGCATTGCAGCGGGTTTTGCGTGGAGCATGCTGCACATTTCCATGCCTGCCATGCTGGATAAGGCCCTTTCCAATGTGGCCGGTCTGACCAGCCCTCTGGCCCTGCTTGCCATTGGTGCAGGCTTCAAGGGCAAAAAAGCTCTGGGATACCTCAAGCCTACCGCTGTGGCTACTGTGGTCAAGCTGATGGTGCTGCCTGCGCTGTTCCTGCCGCTGGCTGTGCGCTTTGGCTTTACCGACGAAAAGCTGGTGGCCCTGCTGGTGATGCTGGGCAGCATCACCACCCCGGCGTGCTACGTTATGGCAAAGCAGATGGGCCACGAAGGTGTGCTTACCGGCAGCGTGTGCGTTACCACCACCCTGTTCAGCGCATTCAGCCTGACCTTCTGGCTGTTCGTGCTGCGGAGCCTCGGATATATTTTATAACATCTTTTGCATAGCACAACAGCGGACGGCCTGCAGGCTGTCCGCTGTTTGCTTTTCAGATGTTGCTTGGGGAATCAGGCCGCGCCGAAGGGATGCAGCTTCTGCCCTTTATTCTGTCATTTCCAGTTCAGAGATCCATTCCCGCACGCGGTCCGGGCGGTTTGTGACGATGGCATCCGGCTGCAGGGGCCAAAGGTCTTTCACGGCCTGTTCCCCGTCCACCGTCCAGTATGCCGCCTTGATGCCCAGATCATGCAGCTTCTGCACCATGCTGGGCTGCTGGTAAGCGGTGTGATATTCACAGCTCACCCAGTCCGGCTTGAAGTCCAGCGTCTGCACATACTTTACCGGGTCCCGCTGTTCCAGCAGGCGCTGGGCTACCTCTACCAGACTCTTGCCCGGAAAGTTCGCCTGCAGCATACTGATCTGGTTGCCCATCCAGCGCAGGGCCCAGCTGCAGTTTTCGTCATCCACATTTTCCACCGACAGCGGCGGCAGCTGTGGAAAATCATCCTCTTCCAGCCCGTTCTGCAGGCCAAGCATTTCCCATGTGCTAGTGGGCAGCGCCATGGTCTCCAACGCACCGTAGACCAGCACGCCCACCTTCAGCTCCGGCATCAGCTGCTTTGCCTGCCGCAGCAGGTCGTGGTTGAACGAGATCACCACCAGCCGGTCGGTAATGTTTGCTGCACGCACCTCCTCGATCACGCGGGGGACAAAATCCGGGTCGTCATCGATGGTGGCCTTCATTTCCAGCTGAACGATGGTACCTTCCATTTCCCTGCACAGAGCCAGTGCCTCCTGCAGGGTAGCGATCCTCTCGTTCCGATAGTTCACATCCTTCCAGCTGCCAAAGTCCAGCGCCTTCAGCTCGCCCTCGGTCATGTCGTAGATCTGGCCACGCATATCGGTGTGCCAGTCAATGACAAAATCGTGGTGGATCACCAGCTTTTTATCGCTGGTCTGCTGTACGTCCATTTCCACGCCGTCCGCGCCGATCTCCATCGCCTTGCGGAACGCAGAAAGGGTATTTTCCGGCGCAAGATAGGACGCGCCGCGGTGTGCAATGATCTCAGGTGTCATAAATTCCAATTCTTTCTCACAAATTTATTTTTTCGCAAATTTCAGGCAAGGTCGGTGCCGTTTGAAGCAATGACCTTTTTGTACCAGTAGAAGCTGTCCTTGCGGCTGCGGGCCAGTGTGCCGTTGCCGTCGTTGTCCTTATCCACATAGATAAAGCCGTAGCGCTTTTTCATCTCACCGGTGGATGCGCTCACAAGGTCGATAGGGCCCCATGTGGTGTAGCCCATCAGCGGCAGGCCGTCCTCGTTGACGGCCTTTTCCATCTGCTCGATGTGGGCGCGCAGATAATCGATGCGGTAGCTGTCGTGGATGGAGCCGTCCGCTTCCACGGTATCCACCGCGCCAAGGCCGTTCTCCACAATGAACATAGGCTTTTCGTACCGGTCGTAGATGGTGTTCAGGGTCACGCGCAGGCCCACCGGGTCGATGGCCCAGCCCCACTCGCTGGCCTTGAGGTACGGGTTCTTCACAGCTTCCAGCACCGCATTGCCGTCGGCCTTTTCTTCTGCCAGGATTTCCTGATCCGTGGTGATGCAGCGGCTGGAATAGTAGCTGAAGGAGACAAAATCCACGGTGCCTTCTTTCAGAACCCGCTCATCGCCCGGCTCGGTGTGTAGGGTGATGCCGGCCTTCTCCATCCGCTTTTTTGCCCACACCGGGTAGGCTCCCCGGGCCTGCACATCGGTAAAGAAGTAGTTGTCGCGGTCCGCTTCCTGCGCGGCACGGATATCCTCCGGTGCACAGGTGCGCGGGTAATACTGGCCTGCCGCCAGCATACAGCCCACCATGGCACCGGGCATCTTTTCATGGGCCAGCTTGACCGCCTTTGCGCTGGCCACCAGTTCATGATGTGCCGCCTGATACTCCACCTGCTGCACATTCTCGCCCGGATAGAACACTAGCCCCGCGCCGGTAAAGGGCAGATGCAGCAGCATGTTGATCTCGTTGAAGGTGAGCCAGTATTTCACCTTCCCCTTGTAGCGGTCAAACAGCACTTCACAGTAGTGCACATAGGCATCCACCATGCGGCGGTCTTTCCAGCCGCCATACTTTTTTATGAGGGCAATGGGGGTATCGAAGTGGCAGATGGTCACAAGCGGTTCAATGCCGTATTTGTGGCACTCATCAAACACATCCTCATAGAACTTCAAGCCCTCTTCATTGGGCTTGGCATCGTCGCCGTTCGGCAGGATGCGGGTCCATGCGATGGACAGCCGGAAGCACTTGAAACCCATCTCGGCAAAGAGGGCGATGTCCTCTTTATAATGGTGATACAGGTCAATGGCTTCATGGCTGGGATAATAGTGCTTGTCGTCGCACTCCAGCATTTCCAGCCGACCCAGCGCCACCGGGAAGCGGTCCGGGCCAAACGGGGTCACATCCACGGTGGCAAGGCCCTTGCCGCCTGCCTGCCATGCGCCCTCGCACTGGTTGGCAGCGGTGGCACCGCCCCACAGAAAATCTTTGGGAAAACTGCCCATATGTAAACCCTCCCTATTTTAATTTGTTGATTATAAGATACCGCACAATCGCCGGAATGTCCATGCCTACATTTTACAAAAAGGTGCTTCATTGTTGTGAAAGTACGACTTTTATCGTCAAATCGCCGAATTTTGATTCTATTTTTCGTACATTTTTCACGAGAAAAATGCAAAAACGGCCTGATTTTCCTTTCATTCTGTTTCTTTCAAACTGTCCGCAGACATGGTACAATAATCAGGTAAGATACACCGCCGCTTTTTCGGCATTGGAAAATGGAGTGTTTGATTATGACTGAGTTCAAGCCCATTAAAGAAGGCAAGGTTCGTGAGATCTATGATAACGGTGACAGCCTCATCATGGTTGCTACCGACCGCATTTCCGCGTTTGATGTCATCCTGAAAAACAAGGTCACCAAAAAGGGCACCGTTCTGACCCAGATGAGCAAGTTCTGGTTCGATTACACCCGCGATCTGCTGCCCAACCATATGCTGAGCGTGGACGTGAAGGATATGCCGGAGTTCTTCCAGCAGCCCCAGTTCGACGGCAACAGCATGATGTGCCGTAAGCTGACCATGCTGCCCATTGAGTGCATCGTGCGCGGCTACATCACCGGCAGCGGCTGGGCCAGCTACCAGAAGACCGGCAAGGTGTGCGGCATCCAGCTGCCGGAAGGCCTGAAGGAGTCCGACAAGCTGCCCGAGCCTATCTACACTCCCTCCACCAAGGCCGAGATCGGCGACCACGACGAGAACATCTCCTACGAAAAGAGCATCGAGGTGCTGGAAAAGCAGTTCCCCGGCCACGGCGAGGAGTATGCCACCAAGCTGCGCGACTACACCATTGCCCTGTACAAGAAGTGTGCTGAGTATGCGCTCTCCCGCGGCATCATCATTGCCGACACCAAGTTTGAGTTTGGTCTGGATGAGAACGGCAACGTGGTGCTGGGCGACGAGATGCTCACCCCGGATTCCTCCCGCTTCTGGCCGCTGGAAGGCTACGAGCCGGGCCACAGCCAGCCTTCCTTCGATAAGCAGTTCGTGCGCGACTGGCTCAAGGCCAACCCCGACAGCAACTACGACCTGCCGCAGGACGTGATTGACAAGACCATTGCCAAGTATCTGGAGGCCTACGAGCTGCTCACCGGCAAAAAACTGTAAATTTTACGATAAAACGAATCCCGGCAGATGCTTGACAGCTCTGCCGGGATTCGCTATAATGTCTATAGAAAGGGCACTGCGACAAGCGGTTGGCCCCAGTTCAAGGTTTACAGTTTTTGAGAACCGTCACCGTGCCGGGTGGCGGTTCTTACTTTTTCACGCGAATGGTGAATGTCAATCCAAACAAGTGGAATGTCAAAGTAATTGGCATGTACTCACCTCCTTTCGGAAGTGAGGGCCGAACCGCCTGCCGTTGTTTGCAGTGCCCCGCCGCCTTTCAGCAGCAGAGATAGCATAACATAGTTTTCGGCTGATTTCAACAAAAAAATGCTTCCGTGCGCCGCACGGAAGCATTTTTTCACTTACTCAGCTCCGCGCTTTCCTCGGAAAAAGCTTCGGACTCTGCCGTTTCTTCGTTTTCTTCGTCCAGCAGATACTGCACCTCGGTCTGCTTTGCCATCTGGTCAGCCGTCCAGTCCAGCTGTGCGATGCCTTCCAGTTCCAGCGTGTACTGCTCCACATTCTGCAGGCTGCCGGAGGCAAGACTCTGGCCCGGGTCGTTCTCCGGCGACCATGTAATGCGCAGCTCATCCGGCTGTGCGCTGCACTGCTGCACGGCATCGGTCACGCTGCGGCAGTCCTGCGCAAAGGCCTGTACGCTGTCATAGCCGCCAAACAGCTCCACAGTCAGGCTCAGATAGCCGTTTCCGGCATTCACATCCCGCAGCGTTTTCGCCTCACTGCTGTACAGGTAGGCGTTTCCGCTGATATTCTTCACACGGATATCCGGGGCTGTTTGTTTGATCTTGTCATAGGCTTCTGTCGTATATTCCTGCCCCAGCTTCATGCTTGCCTGATTCCGCTCCGGGCCGAGTTCATCCCACACCACCGGCAGCAGCGAAAGGCCAAAGCACCCGGCCATGAGCACAAGGCAGATCAGCACCGACCAGAAATCGTACTTCCAGCGCCCCGGGCGGGCGGCAAAAAAGAGCACCTCGCCGCCCAGCAGGATCAGCCCTGCCGCCGGGGCGATCTTGAGCATCAGCTTCCAGTCAACGCCCGGCACAAAATAGGCAAGCAGAAAGAAGATGCCCGCTGCGATCAGGCATACGCCCAGCGTAAAGCTGCCCACCCGGCGCAGCGGCTGCGGTTTTGCAGTCTGCGGTGCTTCACCGGTCAGCGGCGCATCATTTCTCATCTCGTCCATCGTCGGCATCCTCCGTCTCATCGTCCGGGGTCACGGACTTGCCCAGCAGAGCCGAGAGCTTGGGCATGGCAAAGCCCTTTGCTTCCGGCTCTGCCTGCGCATCCTGTGCAGTATACTCGGTAAAATCTGCATCTTCGGCATCGTTCTGCGGCTTCTGTTTTCTGCCCTTGGGGCCGCGCACCAGCCACGCACCGCAGATGATCAGGGCCACGCACACCACCACCTCTGGCAGCTGATCCATCATCAGGTAAAGTGCACGGAAGAAAGGGCTGCTCTGGCCCCAGCGCCACACGATATCCCCCAGCGTGTTCATAAGGATGTTCTGGTAGGCCACCAGCGCGCCCAGCGCGATCAGGCCCCAGCCTAGCAGCTTGTGGCTGTCCAGCATGAACTGTTCCATGCGCTGGTCGTGCCAGTTGATGTGCACCAGATAATCGTCCTGCGGGGCGGTGCCTGCGCCGATCTGCGCCCGGAGATTGAAGGTGTCAAAGAAGCTGTACATCCACACAATGGGCATGGCTACATACAAAACTTCCAGCAGAGTGCCCGCACCAAAGGCCACGCAGAACATCGTAATGAGCGAAAGGCCGCGCTTCATGTAGCCCTGATACATCTGGCCTGCGCCCGGGCAAAAGGCGAAGAGGAAGGTCAGGATTCCGTTTTTCATCATAATCGATCTCCTTATTTCGTTTGATCTGCAAGTGGCGAATTTTTGTATTTTTCTGCTGCAGGGCCGCCGGCTCCGAACAGCAGGTCATTGAGTGCTTTTGCCAGCGAAGCCTGCTGCTTCGGCTTGTCGTCGTCCATTGGCTTTCCCAGTATTTCCGGCTGGGCGGACGGTCGGTCATTTTCCACCGGCTTGCCCAGCTGCAAGGCTTCTTCGGTCTGGCTCTGGCTGGTCTCCGGTGTCCATGTGTGCAGCTCCTGCCGGAAATTCAGCAGCTGGTCTATAGTGCCGGAGCGCCACATGGTAAAGGCCAGCACCGCCGCCACACCGGCCACTGCGGCACGGCCCCATGTGTTCTGCATCAGCCGCACCCAGATAGCGGCCATCACCGCCTTGTGCGCGGAGTGCGGCGGCGTTTCCAGCGCATCTGCCGTCAGCAGAGCGGTGTAGCGGTCCATGCATTTATCGCAGTAGGATAAATGCTCGGCGGTCTCCAGCCGGCCCAGCTCATCCAGCCCGCCTGCCTGCAGGGCCTGTAGGCCTTCGTCGGTCAGGCAGCCGTTTTTGTCAAACAGTTCCATGTACGCACTCCTTTCCATCGTTTTCACGCTGTAGTATCTGCTGTGCCAGCATCTTTTTTGCCCGGTAGATCTGTGCTTCCACCGTCTTGGGCGGGCGGCCGCACAGCTGTGCCGCCTCGGCCATGGTGTGCTGTTCCAGCAGCACCAGACGGCAAGGCGTTCTGTAGGGCTCCCGCAGATCCAGGATCATGGCGGTGAGCTCTTCCTCGCCCAGAGCATCCAGCACCTGCTGTTCCGGCTGGGTGCCGGGCGGCGCGCCTTCCAGCGCCAGCACATCGTCGCCGGGAATGTTCACCCTGCGCACCCATGCGCTGCGCAGATAGTCCTTTGCCTTGTTGGCAGCGATGCGTGCCAGCCACTGTTTTTCAAACCCGGACGGGCAGCGGTCAATGGCCCGCCATGCCGCCAGAAAGGTCTCCTGCGTCAGGTCCTGCGCATCGCCGGCATCCGGCACCAGCTGGTGGCAGACCGTATACACGAGCGACTGGTATTTCTGCACCATCGCGCTGAATTCCAAGGTCGTCAACGGCCTGCCCACCTCCTTTCAGTTTCGTCCCGGTCCGACGAAGTGCAGCCTCTGCGCTGCCCTTCTGCACATTCATACGAAACAGCCGTTCAAAATCCTGCAAAAACTTTTATTTTTATGATACAATAGAAGTAGTATAGCACAAAAGGAGGCATTCGGCCATGGCTGTCAGTACCCGTCAGGCACTTTTGCAGGCACTTTCCGCTGCCGGGGGCAGCTACGTTTCCGGCCAGCAGCTGGCCGAGACCCTCGGCGTGAGCCGCGCTGCCGTGCACAAGGCCGCTGCGGCCCTCACGGCCCAAGGGTACGCGCTGGAAGCTGCGCCCCGCCGGGGCTACCGGCTGGCAGGCGGCGACCCGTTCTGCGCCGAAGCCATCGGGGACTACCCTGCACCCATCTATTTATATGACACGCTGGAAAGCTCCAACCGCACGGCAAAGCTGCTGGCGCTGGATGGTGCACCCCATGGCACGCTGGTGCTCACCGCCCACCAGAGCGCCGGACGCGGCAGGCTGGGCCGGAGATTTGAAAGCCCGGCAGGCAAGGGCGTTTACTGCTCGGTGCTGCTGCGCCCGGAAATGCCCGCCGCCAATGCCCAGACCGCTACCATCAGCGCAGCGGTGGCGGTCTGCCGTGCCGTGAAAAAGCTCTGCGGGCTGGAGCTTGCCGTCAAGTGGGTCAACGACCTGTACTATCAGGGCAGAAAGGTCTGCGGCATCCTGACCGAAGCGGGGACCGACCTCGAGAGCGGACAGCTGGAATGGCTGGTGGTCGGCATCGGGCTGAACCTTACCTCCACCACTGCCGACTGGCCGGAGGAGCTGGCCCGCAAGGCCGGGAGCCTGTACCCCGGCGGGCCTGCCCCGGTGAGCCGGGCCGCACTGGCCGGGGCCATTGCCCGGGAGCTGCTGGCCCTCTGCCCGGCGTTTGACTGTCTGGATGAGTACCGCGCCCGGTGCTTTGTGCCCGGCCACTGGGTGACGGTGTGTGCCGAGACCGAGACCTACGCCGCAAAGGCCCTTGCCATCGACGAGGAAGGGCGGCTGGTCATTCAGCGGGAGAACGGCCGACAGGAGGCTCTGCGCTGCGGCGAGGTGACCACCCGGCCTGCACGGACCGAATAAGACGCAAAAAAGCACCCTTTCCTGCCCGGAAAGAGTGCTTTTTATGTTCTGCACTTATGTATCCAGATCCACGGCTTCCAGCACCGTGATGTCCTCTTTTTCAAAGGCGGTGCGGATCATCCTGGCAAGGCCGGGCATTTCGGCCTTGTTCTCGATGCACAGGGTGATGATGCCATTCAGGCTGGAGGCTTCCACACCCATGGAGCCGCCATCCGGCGGGACCCAGACGTTGAAGTCTTTGGTGTACTGCTCAAGCTCCGGCGTAGCCGGCAGCAGCGGATTGCCCAGATAGCTGAGCCAGAAATCCGCCGGGACACCGCTGATGTACTCGCCCATCTGGAACACCCTCTGCTTGATGCGCAGGGGCGCTTTCTGCTGGTCTACCTTGTATACCCAGCTCATCTGCTGGGTCATCTGGCGCAGCTTTGCCTCCGGCTGCAGGGTGCGGAGCACCTCGGCATCCATTTCCGGCACGATGTCCGCAAGGCGGGTGTCATCGTTCAGCTTCACGCCGCTCTGGAAGGAGCACACGCAGTTGTAAAGGGCATCCGGCACGCCCGCTTCCCTGCGGGTATCTGCCGAGTAGGAATACTGGATCTCGTCTTTGCCCAAATAATTGCGCAGCGCAAGGCTCAGCAGACCGGCCAGCGCTGTAAAGGGCTTGACGCCGTTCTCCACTGCCCGGTCCACAAGGCTCTGCTTGGTCAGCCGCACCCGGGTGCGGCGCATCCTGCCCTCCCATGTCTGCACCACATCCCTCTGCATCGTGCTCTCGGTGGCTGTGAGGGGTGGATATTTTTCCATCATGGCCTCGATGTCATAGGCCGGGCTGCACACGATGGGCGTGTTTGCAAACGCCGTGCCATAGCGCAGGTTGCAGTACTGTTCCAGAATGCGGGTGAGGAAGGGCGACACCCCGTGGCCGTCCATGAGGAAATGATACCAGTCAAAATAGATGGTGTCCCCCTCACAGCTCACGCTGAAAAGATAGCCGTTCGTTTCCTCCGGGATATCGCGCTGTGCACTGCCCTGATACACAAGGCAGGGGTTCGGGTTCGGCTCCAGAAAAAAGCTCCGCTTTTCCTGCACCAGCTGTACCCGATAGTACGGTGCGGCCGAAAGCGCCGCCTCCAGTGCGCGCTGCAAAAGAGCGGGTTCCACCGTATCCTGCAGCGCAAACTGGTACCGACACAGGATCTTCTCCCGACGGAAGAAGTACATCGTTCCCTGAAAGATGTACTCCGTCGAGCGCTGCGACTCATTCATGAACTGTTACCCCGCGTTTGCCGCCAGATAATCCACCAGATCCCCTATGGTCACAAAGTTGCGCAGCTCCTTTTCAGGGATGCGCAGGCCGAAGGTCTCCTCGAGGTCTGCCACAATGGTCAGGATCTCCATTGAGGACAGATCCAGATCGTCCATCAGGACGCTGTTCTCATTCACATCTTCGGGAGAGACCTCGGCAACATCCTCCAGGATGGCCAGGATCTGGGAAATGATCTCTGCTCGTTCCATAGAAATTTTCTTCCTTTCCGTGACGGATAATAGGCACAATCTCCTATGCCTTTCCATAATAATACCCTGATTCTCTCCTGTGCGCAAGGGTTCCGGCAACAAAGCTTTGTTTTTTGTCGGAACTCCTGTTTTCAGTCTGCCGGTCTGCCGGCCCATTTATGCATCCGGGCATTCGATCGCATCTGTATCACTGGCGCAGCAGCTTGCCTGCACCGTTGCGCGGCAGCGGCTCGGTGCTGAACTCCACTGCGCTCATGCGCTTGTACAGCGGCAGGGTGCGGTTTGCCTCGGTGATAAAGTCCCGCACCTGCTGCTGTTTGTCCTCGTCGCAATAGACCACCACGCCGATCTTCTTGCCCATTTCTTTTACAACACATTCCTTCACGACTTCGCACTTGCCCACGATGCCTTCCAGCTCTTCGGGGTTGATGTTCTCGCCGCTGTCCAGAATGATGAGGTTCTTCTTGCGGCCGATCAGGAAATAGTAGCCGTCCTCGTCCTTGCGGGCCAGATCGCCAGTGTGGAACCAGCCGTCCGCGTCAATGACCTCGGCGGTGGCCTCCGGGTCCTTGTAGTAGCCCAGCATGATGCTGTCGCCGCGCATGCACAGCTCGCCGTCCTCGGCGATCTTGTAGTCCAGATAATCATTGCCCTGACCCACAGCGCCGATGTGCTTTGCGTCCTGTGCGTAATTGATGATGCCGTCGCCGCAGGTCTCGGTGCTGCCGTAGGTCTGCACCACGAACATGCCGTGCTCCGCCATATCCAGCATCACCTGCGGGTCGAACATGGCAGAGGAGCAGATGGGCACCCACAGCTCCCCCAGACGATTCTTGCGGCCGCGCAT
Source organism: Faecalibacterium sp. AF27-11BH (assembly GCF_003603005.1). Classification (NCBI taxonomy): domain Bacteria; kingdom Bacillati; phylum Bacillota; class Clostridia; order Eubacteriales; family Oscillospiraceae; genus Faecalibacterium; species Faecalibacterium sp. AF27-11BH. The sequence goes on along the minus strand of NZ_QVGS01000005.1, from coordinate 47,938 downwards.
CACATCATGGTGGAGTGAGTTCATGATGACCGGCACCACCGCCATGGCCTGACTGGGCATCCGCTTTACCTCTTTGTAGAAGTTGCGGATGTCGCTGCTGACGTTCAGCGCCCAGCCTGCATGGGCCCAGGAGAACAGGCAGATGAACGCGCCCAGATGGAACATGGGCAGCACGGTGTACTGGCTCATGACGAGGTCCGGTTCGTGCTTATACGCCATCATGTGCTCACCGATCTGGGTGTGGGCACGCATCACCGAGAAGAAATTCTTCTCGCTCAGCATGACGCCCTTGCTGCGGCCCGTGGTACCGGAGGTGAACATCAGAACCATCAGGGCTTCGTGGTCGATGCAGCGGGTCAGCCGCGCAGGCTCATAGCTGCGGAAGCCGTCCATGGGGCGGAGGATATCGCCGTAGGCCGCCTTGAGCTGGTCGTTGAAGCCGTAGTCATCGCCGTCGGTCAGGATGGCGTCCGGCTCCACAAGGCCCAGCTCATAGCTCAGCTCATCCCAGCTCTTGCGCTGGTTCAGCAGCACCAGCACCGCACCGGCCGCCACCACGCCAAAGGTGTTCACGGCATACTCGTAGCTGTTCTTGGTGAGCAGGCAGATCTTTTTGCCCTTGATCTCCGGGATGGTGGACTGGAAGTAATTCACCGCCTTGCGGATATCCTGCACATAATCCTTATAGAGGATGGTGGTCACGGCATCGTTTGCAGTGTCGTAGAAGCGGAAGGCCACATTATCCTTGAAGCGGTCTTCCATGTTGATGGTGATAAGGTCGTAGACATTATCCAGCACTCTGATCTTACGCATTGTTCTGTTTCCTCCCGTGTTCAGCGCAGCAGTTTTCCCATGGCGTTGCGGGGCAGCGGCTGTGCGCTGAACTCCGTCACCATGCGCTTGTACAGCGGCAGGCCGCGGTTGACCCCAGTGACGAACTCCTTCACAGTTTCCTGCTTTGCAGGGTCACAGTAGATGAGGGCACAGATCTTTTTGTCCTTTTCCTTCACGATGCACTCCTGAATGTCCGCACAGGGCACCAGCAGCTTTTCCAGCTCCTCAGGGTTCACGTTCTCGCCGCTGTCCAGAATGATCACGTTCTTCTTGCGGCCGGTCAGGTACATGTAGCCGTCCTCTTCCACCCGGGCAATGTCGCCGGTATGAAACCAGCCGTCTGCATCGATGACTTCTGCAGTGCCTTCCGGGTCCTTGTAGTAGCCCAGCATGATGGGGTCGCCCCGCATGCACAGCTCGCCGTCGTCCAGCTTGTATTCACAGCTGAGGTCCACATGGCCCACGCTGGTCAGGTACTTTGCCTCCTGCGAGGAGTTCCATGCACCGTCGCCGCAGGTCTCGGTCAGGCCGTACATCTGGGCCACAAAGAAGCCCTTCTCCATCATATCACTCAGAATCTTGGGGTCGAACATGGCAGCGCCGCAGGTCAGCACGCACAGGCCGTTCAGGCGGTCGCGGCGGCCCTTCATCACATCGCTGTAGATGCTCTTCAGCAGCACCGGCACCACCGCCATCACCTCGCTGTGCATGGCGCCCAGATCACGGTAGAAATACTTCAGGTTGTTGCACAGGTTGATGGAGTGGCCGGTGATGCTCCACGAAACAAGGCTGGTCATGGCGGAGATGTGGAACATGGGCAGGGCGGACAGAGACGAGAACTCGTCGGTGTTCCAGCCCGTGTACTTCTTCACATCGTCAAAAGGATCCAGAAAGGCCGGCATGGCGCTGAACAGGTTCTTCTGGCTCAGCATAACGCCCTTGCTGCGGCCGGTGGTGCCGGAGGTGAACATGATAAAGGCCAGAGCAGAGAGGTCCTCCACCTCGGTCACGTCCTCGGCAGGCTCATAGGCCGCAAAGACATCCATGGGCTTCAGGATGCTGCCGTAGGTCTCAGCGAGGGCAGGCTCCCGCTCCGCGAACTCGCCATCCTGCAGGATGCACACCGGCTCGGTGAGGCCCAGCTCGTAGGAGATGGCATCCCAGTCCTTGCCAAGGTTCAGCGGCACAGCCACGGCTCCGGCAATGACCGTGCCGTACATGCAGATGACATACTGGTAGCTGTTGCGGGCCAGGATCGCCACACGCTTGCCGCGCACGTCGCCATACTCTGCACGCAGGAACGCCACGAACCGGCGCAGATCCTGGGCATACTGTGCGTAGTGCACCTCGGCCACGCCCTGCTTTTCTTCATCATACCAGCGCAGAGCCACACGGTCTGCAATGTTGGTTTCCATATTGCAAAGTGACTGATACAGCGATGTAATCATTTTCTTCCTCCATTTTTACCATCCGATCCGGCGCTCCTGTGTAGGCCAACACAGATCCTTCCAGTCATTTCCAACTGTGCCCAGTATACAATAAGGCCTGTGTCAATGCAAGAGTTTTGCAACATTTAATTCCAAACATTGACAATAAAATCTTGCATATCATGCTGTTTCCAGATGTAAATTCTGCCTTTCGTTGCGAAGCCGCCCTGCCTGTGCTATGCTTTTATTACAGGCTTCAATGTGTCCCCGCCCGCCGGACCGCAATTCAAAATTGACAGTCTGTGCAAAAAGCATTATACTGGGTTCATATCCATACAAAATTTTATCTTTTTCATTCAAAATCTACGCATTGTGCGGCGTCCGGCTCTGATGGAATGTCCCGCGCAAGGAAGGAACCTCCATGGAAGGAACCAAGCCCCGCACCGCCAGCTCCATCGGCATGTTCGACATGCTCAAGGGTGCCGGTATGCTGACCATCGTTTTTGCGCATACCGCCGAGCTTTATCCCATGCAGGCGGTCAGCGGCCTGTCCCTGACCGCGTTTTTCCCGTTCATCTACCGCGAAGCGCTGATGGCCGCCTTTTTTATTGCCAGCGGCTACGGCTTCCGCAAGCGCTCTATCCACAAGTGCATCCACCAGCAGCTCAAAAGCCTGCTCAAACCCTATGCTTACACGGCGCTGTTCACCTGCGTGCTGCACTTTATCATTCATTATAAGACGTTCCAGTACCTGCCCGGCACCATCGGCGAGTCTATCAAGGTCACCGGCGGCTTTCTGCTGGGCCTGCCCCACACGGCCAAGTATTTCGGGCAGGAGTTCTTCTCCTGCGGGCCGATGTGGTATCTGCTGGCGCTGATGGTAGGCTGGGTGCTGCTGGATGTGATCCTGAACATCTTCCCGGAGCGCTATGTTCCATGGGCTGTGGCAGGCTGCGTCCTGCTGGGCTGGGGCGCGAGCCTTGTGTGGGAACTGCCCTTCTGCCTGATCCAGGGTGCCGTGGTAGTGCCCTACCTCTATATCGGCTTCCTTGCCAAAAAGAAGCATCTGCTGGACGAGCCCCTGCCGCCCAAAGTCTTTGCCGGGCTGCTGGCCGCCACAGCACTCATTGCCGTAGGCGCTCTTGCTACCCGCACCACCGACTGCATCTCGCTGGCCAAGTGGTCGCTGGGGCCGCTGAGCATCTTTCTGGACGGTGCTGCAGGCCTGCTTTTCATCCGGCTGTTCATGCGGCTCAGCCGCGGCCATGGCCCCATCGTGCACTTTCTGGAAGCGGTGGGCCGCCGTTCGCTGAACATTTTCTGCGTACATACCGTGGAGATCATCGCTATTCCGTGGTATCTGATGGTAGCAAAGTTCTCTGCGCAGCCGGTGCTGGGCATGTGGCTGCAATATGCCATCTCTCTGGGCTCTATCTGGCTGGTGTGTGAGCTGCTGCGTGTACGCCGCGCACTCATCATCCGATTTTTCCCTGCACAGCGCAGAACGCCCGCCGTGCACTATACCTCCCGGCACTGACATGTTTTTCCGGCTGCTGCGGTGCAGCCATCATAAAAGTAAGAGGAGAATCCGGTTATGAACAACGATGTCCCCGAGACCCTTGCTGCGGCCCGCAGCCGCGCTGCTGACTTGGAACAGCAGCTCAAGCTCTCTGACGAAGGTGTATCCCGGCTGGCACAGCGGTGTCTGGAGCTGGAACAACAGGTGCTGAACTATCAGGCCGCACTGGCAAGGCACGGCAGCGACAACGAGCCTGCCGCCCTGACCCTGCCGCAGCTGTTCTACGATTCCGGCTCCGGCTATTCCCCGCGGGAATGCCTGACCGTTGCCGAGGATGCCTACGACGAACTGACCCACGAGGTCTCTGCGGTGTTCACCCTGCCCACGGATGCCCGTGCGCTGCGGCTGGACCCTGGTGAGCTGGCCTGCTGCGTGACTGACCTGAGCATCTCGGACGAGCGGCTGGAATGCCGCGCCATGAACGGCATCCAGCTGCAGGAAGACTGCCTGCTGTTTTTGGATGTGGACCCCAACCTGACCGTGTGCAGCACCGTGCCCTTTGCGGCCGGGATGAAGTTTGCCGTGACCTATCATTACTATCCGCTGGGCCGCTTCCAGCACGAGCAGCCCGGCAAGGCCCTGCTCAGCGCGTTGAATACCATCAAGCTGCATGCTGAAGCCGAAAAGAACGATGTTCTGGAACAGCTGCAGGCCGCCCTTGCCGAGAACACCCGGCTGAACAATCAGCTGACGGAACTGCAGAACAGCCGTGCTGCCTATGAAGATTCGCTGGAAAACCTGTACGAGAGCAGCAGCTGGCGGCTTACCGCACCGCTGCGTGCTTTGCGCCGCCTGCTGCGCGGCTGAATCGGATCGCTAAAGGAGTTGTTAACATGTACAGCAGTTACAGCACCCTGCAGCGTAAGCAGCTGACGAAGCAGGTTTATACCGATACCCAGAGCACCTATCTGCTGGTGTATGCACCGGGCCGTCATCAGGCGCTGGAGCACGCACTGGAAAACCAGCTGCACCGCAAGTTCCGGCTGGTGACGGAGCTGGCCCCCGCCCTGACCGACTCGGTGGAGGGCGTGCTGCTGGTCAGCGAAGATCTGGAGTGCACCTCCACCGCCCTGACCTATTTTGCCGCCGCCCTGCGCACCGGTGCCGATTTTGTGGTGTGTGATGCCGCCTTTGGCTTCGATGGCTCCACCGCCCTTTATCTGAGCACCCAGCACATCCCGTGCAGCCGCTGCGCCATGGTATCGCGGAAGCTTCTGGACCGGGTGCGCGCCGCTGCGCGCGGCAGGGACAGCGTGACCGAGCTGCTGCGCCTTGCCACCGCCATGGCGGAAAACTGCCACCGCATCCCGCAGTCTTTGCTGCACTTCCGGCGGGAACTGTGTGCCGACGATGTGTTCTCTGCAGACGGAAAGCGTGCTTTGATCCTGAGCCACGAGCTGACCATGACCGGTGCGCCCATCGTGCTGACAAGTGCCGTGCCGGTGCTGCGCAGCATGGGCTTTGAAGTGGTGGTGCTTGGCCCTGCGGACGACGGCTCGCTGCCGCTGTTTCTGGATGCCGGTGCCGCCGTAGTGACCCGCAGCGACTGCGTGATGAACTCGTCGCTGTGGGGCCTTGCCACCAGTGCCGATTTTGTGCTGGCCAACACCGTGGTAGAGGCTGCCGCCGTGAGCACCCTGAACGGCTCTTTCGTGCCGGTGCTGTGGTGGCTGCACGATGCCTTTGCAGGCTACCCATTCATTGCGCACAAGATTCCCAAAACACTGGACTCCAACGTGCATGTGTGCGCCGTAGGATCCCACGCCACTGCCGCCATGCACTCGGTGCGGCCGGACTTCAGCATTGAACAGCTGATCTACGGTCTGCCGGACTATGCGCAGGAAAGCTTCCCGCCCTACGATATCAGCTATGCCGGCGGCAGGCCGCTGTTCGTGACCGTAGGTTCCTTTGAGCCGCGCAAGGGTCAGGATATTTTCTGCAACGCCATCCGCCTGCTAAAGCCCGAGGTGCGCCAGAAGGCTGCTTTCCTGTTCGTGGGTAAGGCGGCGGACAAGAGCCTGAAGAACGCCGTGGATGCACTGGTGGAGGACTACCCGGACACCGTTTTCTACCGCAAGCGTCTGGAACGGCCCGAGATCAAATCCCTGATGGATCAGTGCACCTGCGTGGTATGCGCTTCCCGCGATGATCCCATGCCAACCTTCGTCACCGAGGGCCTGATCTTCGGCAAGCCCTCCATCGTGTCGGAGCACACCGGCACCGCCGGGCTGATCACCGAGGGCGTGGACGGCTTTGTGTACAAAGACGACGACCCGGATCAGCTGGCAAAGGTGCTGGAGTATGCTATCCTGCATCCGGAACAGCTGGCCGCCATGAAAGCTGACTGCCGGAAAATGTACGAGAAATATTATTCCAACGAAGCCTATGTTGCCACCCTGACACGGCTGGTGAACGAATCAACAGACTAAAAACAAGATAAAGGCAAGGGTCGATGCGTACATCTGCCCTTGCCTTTTTATCATTCCATCAAAATTGCACAAGAAAATTCCAGTTCCGTTCACAAAGACACAGGCCGCGTGTGTTATACTTTTATCAAATCATTCCGCCTGAAAGGAGCCTGTTCTCTCTATGAGCCAACCCGCCTCTGCCGCACCTTCCCGCAAAAAGACAGTGATCTCGCTGCTGGTGCTCGCCGCACTTACCGGCATCATCGTGCTGCTGTTCAAGGACAACTGGGCCGAGATCACCGAAGCGCTTTCGCAGCTGTCCGCATGGCAGGTGCTGGTGGTGCTGGCCATCGGCCTCAGCTATCCGCTGCTGGAGGGGTGCGTGGCGTGGGGCATCGTGCGCAGCCGCATCCCGGGCTTCAGGCTCTGGCAGGGCATCGATACCGCGTGGTGCGGCACCTTTGGCAATGTGGTCACGCTGGGCGCAGGTGCAGTGCCGGTGCAGACATGGTATCTGCACCGCTGCGGCCTGCCGGTTGGCCCGGGCGTGGGCCTGATGACCCTGCAGTACGTGTTCCACAAAACCACCGTGCTGCTGTATGCCACGGTGATGCTGCTGTTTCAGCACAGATGGCTTGCCGCCAACACCACCGGTGTGATGAATTATCTGCCCATGGCATACGCTGTAGTGGCGGCCATCATTGTGGTGCTGGTGCTGGTGTGCGTATCGCCGCTGGTGCAGAACCTTGCCCGCTGGCTGATGCGTCTGCTGCCCAAAACGGAAAAATGGCAGCAGCGCCGCGCCGACTGGCAGCAGCAGCTGGATGTTCTGGGCGAGGAGAGCCGCCGTCTGCTGGCGGATAAGCCCCGCTGCGCTGAAATTCTGGCATTGCAGGCAGTCAAGCTGTTCGGGCTGTTCTGCCTGCCCTACCTGTGCATCCGGTTCATGGGGCTTTCCCCTCTGAGCTTTTTGCAGGTGCAGCTGCTCACCAGCTTGATGCTGTTTTTGTCCAACGCCCTGCCCAATGTGGCCGGCATGGGCTCCATCGAGACGGCATTCCTGCTGGTGTTCGGCAGCTTTCTGGAGCGCGGCGAGGTGATGAGCGTGATGATGCTCTACCGCATCGCCAGCTATTATGTGGTGTTCGCCGCCAGCGCCGTGGGCTTCTTCTTTGCCCAGCGGCATCTGACCGATCTGGAGCCGCCAAAGGAGGATTGACCCGCCATGAAAGATAAGCGCATCCTGTCCCGGTTCGGCATTGTCATTTTAGTGCTGCTTGCACTGGTGCTGATCTTTCCTTCCGCAAAGATCGATCTTGCATCCGGGATCAAGGCCAGCACACAGGCCAGTGTCCGGGTGGAACACATTCAGAACTTTGCCCGCTCCGCAGAGATGGATGTTCAGCTGCTTTCTGCCGACGACCCTGCCTATCAGCAGATCGCAAACGTGCTTTCCGGCCTTACCTGTGTCAAGCGGTTCAACCAGCAGTATTCCTCCTACAGCCACGAATACCCGGTGGATTCCGTCACTGTGAGCTACTACGATGATGCCGAGAACAATAATCTCCTGTTCACCGTCTACTCCGATGGCACCGCCATCGTGAACAGCCAGTTCGTAAAGGTCAAAGCGCCCAAAGGCGGCGCGGAGGAAGTGTATCAAAAGCTGGCGGAGATCGTGAAGTAAAACTCCTTCCGTCTGCTCGCTGCACTCGCATCCACCTCCCTCAATGAGAGAGGCTTTGGCAAAACTGTAAAGTTTTTCGCACTGCCAAGGGCTCCCTCTTTGAGGGAGCTGGCATGGTGTCAGCCATGACTGAAGGAGTTAAAAACAAAAATCGGGGCACGCAGGTGGTCAAGCTGCATGTCCCGTTTTTGTTTTTCTTTTGCACTTGGTGCGGTACCAATCACACCGAATGCCGCGCATCGAGCCGTGGGAGCAAACTAAAACCACAGCTCACTTGAAAAAAGAGAATGGAATGGAGGAATTGGCGTTTGCGCAGCAATGAAAGCCCCAGTGGGGCTTTTAAGCCACAAAGCGGTCTTGCGTAAGCAAGATGGAGCGGCCCCGCCGCGACAAACTTGGGGTCTGTGCACATTACACAAACCGGTTTTTCACAGACGCTTTTGCAGAAGCATCTGCTTTTCTGGTGCAACGTGGTTAGATTCGTCTAACCTCGTTGCGAGAACAGAATACCACAGCCGGTTAGTCTTGTCAACCCTTATTTTTCGATTTTTTTCGCAAAATAGGTGCACCGCCGGGATTTCAGCGCTTTTTCTACATTCTGCCCAAAGAAAGCCCTTTGCTTTGGAAGAAAACCCACTTGTTATCTATTGCTTTTTAAAGGGGTTCTTGCTATTATAATAACGCAAGATTTTGTGGGCAGGTTTTCATTTTTGTCTACACCTTGTAGTTGGGGCTGCCGCAATCGGCAGTTCAAGACCGTTTTGCCCCCAGAAAGCCGCCATACAGAGCGGTTTTTCAAAGGCTCATTAGTTAGAAAGCGCTAACTGCGTAATGGAGCAAGGAGGTTCCAATGATCAATTTTGAACAGTGGGAAGGCTTTGAGGGCCGCATCTGGAAAGAAGAAGTCAATGTGCGCGACTTCATCCAGAAGAACTACACCCCGTATGACGGCGACGAAAGCTTTCTGGCCGGCCCCACCGAGGCTACCGACAAGCTGTGGGGTGCCCTGCAGAAGCTGCAGAAGGCCGAGCGCGCCAAGGGCGGCGTGCTGGATATGGAGACCGAAGTGGTCAGCAGCCTGACTGCTTACGGCCCCGGCTATATCGACGAAAGCCTGAAGGATCTGGAGCAGATCGTGGGTCTGCAGACCGACAAGCCCCTCAAGCGCGCCTTCATGCCCTACGGCGGCATCAAGATGGCAGAGCAGGCCTGCACCACCTACGGCTACCAGCCCAGCGAGGAGCTGCACAAGATCTTTACCGATTATACCCGCACCCACAATCAGGCTGTGTTTGATGCCTACACCCCTGAGATGAAGGCGGCCCGCCACACCCACATCATCACCGGCCTGCCGGACACCTACGGCCGCGGCCGCATCGTGGGCGACTACCGCCGCGTGGCCCTGTACGGCATCGATGCACTGATCAAGTTCAAGCAGGAGGACTTTGCCAACTGCGGCGACGGCACCATGACCGACGACGTGATCCGCCTGCGCGAGGAGATCGCCCGCCAGATCAGTGCTCTGAAGGGCATGAAGAAGATGGCCGAGGCCTACGGCTATGATATCTCTCAGCCTGCAAAGAACGCTAAGGAGGCCTGCCAGTGGCTGTATTTCGGGTATCTTGCCGCCATCAAGACCCAGAACGGCGCTGCCATGAGCGTGGGCCGCATCTCCACCTTCCTGGATATCTATATCCAGCGCGATCTGGACAACGGCACCCTGACCGAGACCCAGGCACAGGAGCTGATCGACCACATGGTCATGAAGTTCCGCATGGTCAAGTTTGCCCGCATCCCCAGCTACAACCAGCTGTTCTCCGGCGACCCCGTGTGGGCAACGCTGGAAGTGGGCGGCATCGGCATGGATGGCCGCAGCATGGTCACCAAGAACTGCTACCGCTTCCTGCACACGCTGGAAAACATGGGCCCCGCACCGGAGCCGAACCTGACCGTTCTGTACTCCTCCGCCCTGCCGGAGAGCTTCAAGAAATATGCCGCCAAGGTGTCCATCGATACCAGCTCTGTCCAGTACGAGAACGACGACGTGATGAAGCCCGTGTGGGGCGATGATTACTCCATCTGCTGCTGCGTGTCTGCCACCCAGACCGGCAAGGAGATGCAGTTCTTCGGTGCCCGCGCCAACCTTGCCAAGTGCCTGCTGTACGCCATCAACGGCGGTGTGGACGAGAAGAGCCACGAGCAGTGCGGCCCCAACTATGCCCCCATCACCAGCGAGTACCTGAACTACGACGAGGTGCTGCCCAAGTATGTCCAGATGCTGGACTGGCTGGCTGGCCTGTACGTCAATGTGCTGAACCTGATCCAGTATATGCACGACAAATACTACTACGAGGAAGCCGAGATGGCCCTCATCGACACCGACGTGCGCCGCACCTTTGCCACCGGCATTGCAGGCTTCTCCCACGTCATCGACTCCCTGAGCGCCATCAAGTACGCCAAGGTGAAGGTAGTGCGTGACGAGAGCGGCCTTGCCACCGGCTTTGAAACCGAGGGCGACTTCCCCAAGTACGGCAACGATGATGACCGCGCCGACGAGATCGGCGTGTGGCTGCTGCGCACCTTCCTGGAGATGATCAAGAAGCGCCACACCTACCGCAACTCTGAGGCTACCACCTCTATCCTGACCATCACCTCCAACGTGGTGTACGGCAAGTACACCGGCGCGCTGCCCGATGGCCGTGCCGCATTCACCCCGTTTGCTCCCGGTGCAAACCCCAGCTACGGCGCAGAGCAGAACGGCCTGCTGGCTTCCCTGAACTCGGTGGCAAAGCTGCCCTACCACTGGGCACTGGACGGCATCTCCAACACCCAGACCATCAACCCGGACGCTCTGGGCCACAGCGAAGGCGAGCGTGTGGAGAATCTGGTACAGGTCATGGACGGCTACTTCGATCAGGGCGCACACCACCTGAACGTGAACGTCTTTGGCAAGGAGAAGCTGCTGGATGCCATGGAGCACCCCGAGAAGGAGGAGTACGCCAACTTCACCATCCGCGTCTCCGGCTACGCTGTCAAGTTCATCGACCTGACCCGCGAGCAGCAGATGGACGTTATCTCCCGCACCTGCCATGCAGCCCTGTAACCCCATCGGCTATGTCCACTCGCTGGAATCCTTCGGCTCTGTGGACGGCCCCGGTGTGCGCTTTGTGGTGTTTTTGCAGGGGTGTGCCCTGCGGTGCAAATACTGCCACAACCCGGAAACGTGGGCTGCGGAGGGCGGCGAGGAATGGACGGCAGAAAAGCTGTTCCAGCGGGTCTACCGCTACCGCAACTACTGGGGCAAGAAGGGCGGCATCACGGTCAGCGGCGGTGAACCGCTGCGCCAGATGGAGTTCCTGACGGCATTCTTCGAGCTGGCCCGCTCCAAAGGCGTGCACACGGCTCTGGATACCGCCGGGCAGCCCTTCCGGCCCGATGACCCGGATTATCTGGCCGGTTTCGACCGGCTGATGAAGTCCACCAGTCTGGTCATTCTCGACCTGAAGGAGATCGACCCGGAACGCCACCGGCAGCTCACCGGCAAAGACAATGCCAACATCCTTGCGATGGCGCGGCATATTTCTGACCTCGGCATCCCGCTGTGGATCCGGCATGTGCTGGTACCCGGCCTGACCGACGACGAGGAGGGCCTGCGCAGGACCGCAGACTTTATCCGCAGCCTGAAAACGGTGCAGCGGGTGGAGGTACTGCCCTACCACACGCTGGGCCTGTTCAAGTGGCAGAAGCTGGGCATCCCTTATCCACTGCCGGACGCCGTGCCGCCCACCGCGGAGCAGGTGAAGCGTGCAGAAGAACTGCTGGAAGTGAGCAGGTATCCCGGCTAAGCTCCTGATTTGAAAAACGACCGTTTCCGGTGTGCAGAATGCGCCGGGAGCGGTCGTTTTTTCTTGACTTCCCTTCTGTACACCGTTATAATGAAAAAAGTAAAAAAGGAGAAACAGCCATGCAGATTTTCAATACGCTGACCCGCCAGAAAGAAGAATTCGTGCCGCAGGTGCCCGGTGAATACCGCATCTATGTCTGCGGCCCTACCGTTTATAACTATATCCACATCGGCAACGCCCGCCCGCTGATCGTGTTCGATACCCTGCGCCGCTACCTTGAGTACCGTGGCAACAAGGTGTTCTATGTTTCCAACATCACCGATATCGACGACAAGCTCATTAAGAAGGGACAGGAAGAGGGCACCTCCATGAAGGAGGTTGCTCAGCGCTTTGAGGCCGAGTACCTCAAGGATGCCGCCGGCCTCAACTGCAAAAAGCCCACCGTCCAGCCCCGGGCTACCGAGCACATCCAGCAGATCCTGGATATCGTGAAGGATCTGATCGACTCCGGCCACGCTTATGTTGCCAAGAACGGCGATGTGTACTTCCGGGTGAAGAGCGACCCCGAGTACGGCAAGCTGAGCCACCTGAAGCTGGACGATCTGGAGAGCGGCAACCGTGAGCTGCGCAGCCAGATGGACGACGACCTGAAGGAGGACCCCGCAGACTTTGCCGTGTGGAAGGCCGCAAAGCCCTGTGAACCTGCATGGGAAAGCCCCTACGGCATGGGCCGTCCGGGCTGGCATATCGAGTGCAGCGCCATGAGCCGCACCCATCTGGGCAAGACCATTGATCTGCACTGCGGCGGTCAGGATCTGATCTTCCCCCACCACGAGAATGAGATCGCACAGAGCGAGTGCGCCAACGGCTGCACCTTTGCCCGCTACTGGATGCACAACGGCTTCATCAACGTGGACAATCAGAAGATGTCCAAGAGCCTGCACAACTTCTTCACCGTGCGGGACGTGGCGGATGTCTACGGCTACGAACCCATCCGTTATTTCATGCTGACCGCAGGCTACCGGATGCCGCTGAACTACACCGTGGACCTCATCGAGAGCTGCAAGAACAGTCTCGAGCGCCTGTACACCTGCCGTGAAAATCTGGACTTTGCCCTGACCAAGGATGCCTTTGGCACCGACGAGACTCTGAAGGAAAAGGCTGCCGAGGCCCGCACCAAGTTCTGCACTGCCATGGACGATGACCTGAACACCCCGGATGCACTGGCTGCCGTGTTCGATCTGGTCAAGGAGATCAACACGCTGTCGGCTGTTTCCTCCAAGGATGCCCTGCAGACCGCCGCCGCTGCGTTCGACGAGATCACCGGCGTACTGGGCCTGCTGTACAACCGCAAGAAGGACGAGGTGCCCGCCGAGGTGACCGAGCTGGTAGAGAAGCGTGCCGCCGCCAAGAAGGCCAAGGACTGGGCCACTGCCGATGCCATCCGTGCACAGCTGACCGAACTGGGCTGGGCGGTCAAGGATACCGCACAGGGCCCGCAGCTGAGCAAGCTCTAAATTAAAGTAAAGCTATTCGCGGCATGTTGCGGATGGCTTTACTTTTTTGCACGCATTTGCCATAATAAGGAAGAAGATCAGCTTTGCGGAGGGAACAGCAATGAAGGTCATGGTTTTTGACGTAGGAGGCACCGAGATCAAATATTCGGTCATGGACGAGCAGATGAACCGTTTCGATGCCGGTTCCGTGCCCACGCCGCAGGATACGCAGGAGCATTTTCTCGACACAATATACGCTCTGTATGCACCGCATAAGGATGAAGTGGACGGTATCGCCATGGCGCTGCCCGGCTTTGTGGATGCCAACACCGGCTATGTCTCCAACGGCGGGGCACTTCTGTACAACACCGGCACGCAGGTGGGGCAGCTGGTGCGCGAAAGATGCGGCTGCCGTGTCACGCTGGAAAACGACGGCAAGGCTGCAGCCATTGCAGAGCTGCGGGCCGGTGCCTTGCAGGGCTGCTGCAATGCGGCAGTGTTTATTATCGGCACCGGCGTGGGCGGCGGCATCATTGCCAATGGCCAGCTGGTGCGCGGCGTGCACTTTACCGCCGGAGAGTACAGCTTTGTGAACACCAACGCCGACGAGTGGGAGAATACCGAAAAAACCATGGCCTGCCAGTGCAGCACCAAATACCTGCTCAAGTGGTATCGTGCCCGCAAAGGCCTGCCCGCCGATGCCCCCATGAACGGTAAACTCTTTTTTGATGCCGCCAATGCCGCCGAGCCGGAAGCGCTGGAAGTGCTGGAACGGTTCTGCAAGATGGTGGCCGTGCAGATCTACAACCTGACCGTATTGCTGGATGTGGAAAAGGTAGCCATCGGCGGCGGCATCAGCAAGCAGCCGCTGCTGCTGGACGATCTGCGCCGGGTATATGCCGGGCTGTTTGCTTCCCGTGGGGAATCACCTTACATGATCGGTCTGCCCCGCTGCGAGATCGTGCCCTGCCATTTCAGCAGTGAAGCCAATCAGGTGGGAGCATTGTATACCTATCTGCAGGCGGAAAGCAAAACCATTTAATGGCTTCCGCTTCGCTCTAGCCATATTCAGCGGAACAATTATTTTTACAAAGCAAACTCCGGCAGACTGCGGTCTGCCGGAGTTTGCTTTTTCACAGGATAGAGCCGTATTGGAAAACGGCATCCTCCCTTAGATTTACTTATTGGTCAGCCGGTTGAAGTGCGGCTTTTCGTCTTCTTCCTTCTTCGGTTCCGGCTTTTCCGCCGGGGTCAGGCGCACCTCGGTCACGCGGCGCTTGGCCGTGCGGGTAACGACACCGTCGTACTCGCCCAGCGTGAACCGGTCGCCCACCTTGGGCAGATGGCAGGTTTTTTCCTGCACCAGACCGTTCACCGTATTGGAATCGATGTCCTCATCCTCCGGCAGGCCCAGCCTCTCATACAGGTCGTCCACACCGGCACTGCCCAGCACGATCCAGCTGCCATCCGACTGCCTGCGGAAGTCCTCGGTCGCTTCGTCGTGCTCGTCCCAGATCTCGCCCACCAGCTCTTCCAGAATGTCTTCCAGCGTGATGATGCCCTCGGTACCGCCGTACTCGTCCACCACCACCGCCATGTGATGGTGCTGCTCACGCAGGGTGCGCAGCAGCTGGGAGATCTGGGTGGAGCCAGTGGTATAAAGGGTGGGCTTCACAAGGTCTTCCAGCGTGGTATCCTTGCGCAGACGGCCAAGGTAAAAGTCCTTTTCATGTACCACACCGATGATGTTATCAATGGTGCCGTGGTAAACGGGCAGACGGGAATATCCCGATTCCGCAAAGGTATCGGCCACCTCATCCAGCGAGAGATCGTCCTCCACCGCGATCACATCCACGCGGGGTGTGAGGATCTCCTCCACCTCCACATCGTCAAACTCAATGGCGCTGCGGATGAGCTGGCTTTCCCGGTCGGTCAGCTCGCCGTCGTTCTCGGCCTCGCTGACCATGGTCATCAGCTCACCCTCAGTGATGGTGTCCTCCTCGGTGCTGCGGATGAAATGCCCCAGCAGGCGCTTCCACTGGCTGAACAGCCAGGTCAGCGGGGTGAACAGGATCATGAGCAGGTTCAAAAAGGGCGAAACCGCCGTGGCAACCGTCTCCGGCATCTCCTTTGCAAGGCTCTTGGGGGTCACCTCGCCAAAGATCAGAACCACAATGGTCAGCACGAAGGTGGACACCGTCGCGCCCCGCTCCGGGTCCAGCAGGCGGGTGAACAGCACTGTGCCAATGGATGCTGCGGCAATGTTGACGATATTGTTGCCGATGAGGATGGTGGAGAGCAGCTTGTCGTACTTTTCCGACATAGCCAGCACGCGGGCTGCTGCCGAATCGCCGTCCTCGGCGCGGCTTTTCAGGCGGATCTGGTTCAGGGAAGAAAATGCGGTCTCAGAGGCGGAGAAAAAGGCGGAAAATGCCACCAGAATGATCAGTGCCGCCAAAAGCGTAATACTGCCATCGTCCATAAAAAGGGAAATCACACTCAACTTTCTGTTTTTATTAAAGAACAGACTCCCTCAGTCTGCTTCGCAACCAGCTCCCTCAAAGAGGGAGCCTTGCCGCGCGATGACGGAAGGAGTTCTTTCCGTATACAAAAATGTGCTCCCCATCGTTGCTGTTCCGCGATGAAAAGCACATCAATGTTATTTGTAATCATACCATATTCTGTACGGTGGTGCAAGCTTTCTTGCCGCAAAGTCCGTACTGAACAGGTAAAATTTACATTATCGCAGGGTCAAAGCGCCATTCTCACAGTCCACCGTCAGGGTGTTGCCCTCGGTATAGCTGCCCTGAATGATGGCCTTGGCGATCAGGGTCTCCACACGGCTCTGGATGAACCGCTTGATGGGACGTGCACCATAGACACTGTCGTAGGCAGAATCGATGATGAAGTCCTTGGCGGCGGTGGTGACCTCCAGCTTGAGGTGCTTGCCCTCGTCCATGCGCTTGCGCAGATCCTGCAACTGCAGATCCACGATCCTGCGCATCTCGTCCTTGGTCAGGCTCTTGTAGTAGACGATCTCATCCAGACGGTTCAGAAATTCGGGGCGGAACTTGCTCTTCAGCAGCTGGTCGATCTGGTGCTTTGCTTCCTCGCTCAGCTCGTTGGAGCCGTTGGCACGGCGCTGCTCCAGATCGTTCAGGATGATGTCGCTGCCCAGATTGGAGGTGAGGATGATGACCGTGTTCTTGAAGTCCACGGTGCGGCCCTGACTGTCGGTGATGCGGCCATCGTCCAGCACCTGCAGCAGGATGTTGAACACATCGGGGTGGGCTTTTTCCACCTCATCGAACAGCACCACGCTGTAGGGCTTGCGGCGCACAGCCTCGGTCAGCTGGCCGCCCTCTTCGTAACCGACGTATCCCGGAGGCGCGCCGATCAGACGGCTGACGCTGAACTTCTCCATATACTCGGTCATATCGATTCGCACCATGTTGCGCTCGTCGTCAAACAGGGCCTGTGCCAGTGCCTTGGCCAGCTCAGTCTTGCCAACGCCGGTGGGGCCGAGGAACAGGAAGCTGCCGATAGGGCGGTTGGGGTTGGCGATACCGGCGCGGCTGCGCAGGATGGCCTCGCTCACCTTGGTCACAGCCTCGTCCTGACCGATGACCCGCTGGTGCAGCACATCGTCCAGATGCAGCAGCTTCTCGCGCTCACCCTCCACCAGTTTCTCCACCGGGATGCCGGTCCAGCGGGCCACGATGCGGGCGATCTCCTCATCGGTCACTCGGTCACGCAGCAGGCTGTCCTCCTTCTTGGCGGCGGCGATCTTCTCTTCCTCTTCCAGCTGTTTCTGCAGCTGGGGCAGCTTGCCGTATTTCAGCTCAGCAGCCTTGTTCAGGTCGTACTCGCGCTGAGCCTTTTCAATGTCGGCATTGGTCTGCTCGATCTGCTCACGCAGGGATTGCACCTTGCCGATGGCGTTCTTCTCGTTCTCCCACTTTGCCTTCATGCTGCGGAACTTGTCCTGCAGCTCGGCCAGCTCCTTTTCCAGATCCTTCAGGCGGCTCTGGCTCAGGGCATCGGTCTCCTTTTTCAGGCTCACCTGCTCGATCTGCAGCTGGGTGATGCGGTGGGCCAGATCGTCCATCTCGCTGGGCATGCTGTCCATCTCGGTCTTGATCATGGCGCAGGCTTCATCCACAAGGTCGATGGCCTTATCCGGCAGGAAACGATCCGTGATATAGCGGTCGGAAAGGGTGGCAGCGGCGATCAGGGCGCTGTCGTTGATCTTCACGCCGTGGAACACCTCGTAGCGTTCCTTCAGGCCGCGCAGGATGGAGATCGTGTCCTCCACGGTGGGCTCATCCACCTGTACCGGCTGGAAGCGGCGCTCCAGAGCGGGGTCTTTCTCGATATACTGGCGGTACTCGTCCAGCGTGGTGGCACCGATGCAGTGCAGCTCGCCCCGGGCCAGCATGGGCTTGAGCAGGTTGCCTGCGTCCATGGCACCATCGGTCTTGCCGGCACCCACGATGGTGTGCAGCTCATCGATGAAGAGGATGATCTTGCCCTCGCTCTTCTTCACCTCGTTCAGCACGCTCTTCAAGCGCTCCTCGAACTCGCCGCGGTATTTTGCACCGGCCACCAGAGCGCCCATGTCCAGACTGAACACGATGCGGTCCTTCAGGTTTTCGGGCACATCGCCGCGCACGATCCGCTGTGCAAGGCCCTCTGCAATGGCGGTTTTGCCAACGCCGGGTTCACCGATCAGGCAGGGGTTGTTCTTGGTCTTACGGGACAGGATGCGGATCACGTTGCGGATCTCCTGATCACGGCCGATGACGGGGTCCAACTTCTGCTTGCGGGCAAGGTCTACCAGATCCTGACCATACTTCTGCAGGGCGTTGTAGGTCTCCTCGGGATTGTCGTTGGTGACGCGCTGGTTGCCGCGCACTGCTGTGAGCTGCTGCAGGAACTTATCTTTCGTGATGCTGAACGCACGGAACAACTCGGTGGTGTTCTGGGTCTGCTCGTCCAGCAGACCCAGGAACACATGCTCCACGCTGATATAGTCGTCCTTCATGGCCTTGGCTTCTCGGGCGGCGGCGCTGAGCACCTTATCGGCAGCCTGCGAGATATAGACCTTGTCGGGGTCACGGCCGGAGCCGGAGACCCGGGGCAGAGCCGAAAGCTTTTCGGCCACGGCGGCAGAAAAGCTGCCGGGATCAACATTCAGCTTCTGCAGCAGCTGCGGGATCAGGCCCTGTTCCTGCGAAGCGAGGGCGTGCAGCAGATGTTCAGGTTCCAATTGATTGTGCTGGTACTCCACAGCCAGCTGCTGCGCTGCCTGCAGAGCCTCCAGCGTTTTCTGTGTATATTGATTGGTATTCATAAAGTCAAGCCTCCATTCATACCGGAAGGTTCATTTTAGCGGACGCGATAGTCATCTGCTAAAAGTTCGGTGCAGAGATGCTGCCGAACGGGAAGCAGCGGCTATTCTTCAGTTGTTTCACGGTTTCAAGCACCTCCTGCCGAACTGGTTTTACTTGTTTTAGCACTCTATCTGTTCGACTGCTAAAACTATACTCCTGTTTTCCCACTTTGTCAATAGGGTTCATAAAAAGTTTGCAAATCACAGTTTTTGCTAGAAAAAACACGCAGCCTTGCCATACCGTTCGTCGCGTAAGCGACTTAAAATCGGCGCAACACAAAAAATCCTCTAGCGCAGCGACTTGGATTTTTTGTATGGAGCCCATCTGCTTTGGGATTATTAAGGGCGAGCAGCCCTTAGTTTGCAACGGCGACGACCGCGGCCGGCGGCCGAAACAGGGAGGAGCTGTTGGGGCAGCGGCCTGCAGGATGCGAGTGCCGCGCAAGGCACGAAGCAGACGCAGGGAGCCGCAACCCGCCGCCTCCCGCGCCTCGAAAGTAGCGGAGACCTTGCCGCGCTGAACACGCGGCATTTGCTTTGCAAACCGGGCTGCGGCTTAAAAGCCCCACTGGGGCTTTCATGCCCTGCGGGCACCGCCGTCCTTTCTGGTTCTCTTTTGGCACGCAAAAGAGAACTTATCCGGTGGAGAAGAATTGCATAAAAGTCAAGAAATCTGTTCCACTCGAATACGCTCTGTATGGGAAGCATTGCTCTAAAAAAAGAACCCCAAAAAATCCATAGATTTTCTGGAGTTCAAAAATTCATATAATGTGATCTCAGCCCTGCTTTTTCCAGCGGCGCATCACGCCCATGCCCAGCGCATAGGGGCCGGTGTGCACGGCAATGGTGCAGCCGATCTGCAGCAGGCCCACTTCGCACTGAGCGCCGGGGTACTTTGCACGCAGGGCCGCGCGGGTCTGCATCCACAGGCGCTTGCCTTCCTCTTCGTCGTAGCCGTAGCCTACGGTGATACGGTAGTCGTCCGGGGTGCCGCCGTGGGCATCCAGATAGTTCATCAGCTGTTCCAGCGCTTTTTCAAAGCTCTTCTGTCGGCCGCGTGCCACACCGCCGGAGAAGATCTCGCCATCCTTGAACAGGATCATCGGCTTGATGCCCAACATGTTGGCTGCACGGCCCGTCACCTTGCCAATGCGGCCGCCCTTGATGAGATAGTCCAGATTGCCTACCGTGAAGAAGATCTGGTTGGTAGCTTTCTCTGCTTCCAGCCATGTCACGGTCTCGTCCAGCGTGCAGCCTGCGTCCCGCATGGCCACGGCGTTTTCCACCATGGTGGACTCGGTAACGGTAGCCGCCGCGCTGTCAATGACCTCAATGCGGGCATCGGGGAAATCTTCCAGCACCAGATCCCGGGCATTGCGGGCGCTGCCCACACAGCCGCTCATCTTGCTGGTGAACACCAGACACAGCACATCCCGGCCAGCAGCAGCATGGGCACGGAATGCCTGCTCAAAGTCCTCAATGGAAGCAAGGCTGGTTTTGGGGTAGGCCGAAGGGTTGTCCACCATGAACTGGTAGAAGTCCCGCACGGCGATTTCCTTGCCTTCTTTGCGGTAGTGCTCGCCGTCCAGCGAGACATAGAAGGGCACGACCTCGATTTGGAGCTGTTTGGCAGTGTCCAGCGTCAGGTCGCATGCGCTGTCGGTAATGATATCAAACATCTGTGACGCTTCCTTTTCTGAATCATTCAGGAGCTTTGCAGGGGATCATACGTGGTGGATATAAGCCTCACGCTCGGCACCCACAGAGATGTAGGTGATCTTGCAGCCGACAGCCTTTTCCAGATATTCCACGTAATCGCGTGCTTCCTTGGGCAGGTCTTCCCACTTGCGGGCTGCGGTGATATCACAGTGCCAGCCGGGCAGGTACTCCACCACGGGCTGTGCGGTGTCCAGAGCTTCGCCCATGGGGAAGCGGGTGGTGGTGCTGCCATCGGTCAGCTTGTAGGCAGTGACCATGGGGATCTTTTCCATGTAGTCCAGCACGTCCAGCAGGGTCAGAGCAACTTCATCGCAGCCCTGGCAGAACACGCCGTAGCGGCTTGCCACCAGATCGATGGGGCCAACGCGGCGGGGACGGCCGGTGGCTGCACCGTACTCGTGGCCAGCCTCACGCAGGTCGTGCTTTTCCTCTTCGGTCATAGCCAGCTCGGCAGTGAAGGGGCCGTCACCCACGCAGGAGGAGTAAGCCTTCATCACGCCGATGGAGTTGTGCAGCTTGTGGCCCGGGATGCCTGCGCCGATGGGGGCGTAAGCACCGATGACGTTGGAAGAGGTGGTATAGGGGTAAATGCCGAAATCGATGTCGCGCAGAGCGCCCAGCTGAGCCTCGAACAGGACCTTCTTGCCTGCAGCGTCTGCATCGGCCAGATACTGGCCCACATCGCAGATGTAATCCTTGAAGATGGCGGCATACTTTTCGAGCCATGCCCACATCTCATCCACGCTGATGGGAGCGGCGTTGTAGCTGCCCTCCATGACCAGATTCTTGGAATCCACCATGGTGACGAGGCGCTTCTTCACAGCGTCGTCCAGATGCAGCAGGTCGCCCATGCGCAGGGTCTTCTTCATGTACTTGTCGCCGTAAGCGTAGGCAATGCCGCGCTTGGTGGAGCCGAACTGTGCGCCGGTTTTGGACAGACGTGCTTCTTCCAGACCGTCCTGCTCCACATGGTAGGGCATGGTGATGGTTGCACGGTCGGAGATCTTCAGGTTTGCCGGGCTGATCTCAACACCCTGCTCCCGCAGCTTGTTGATCTCGCCGTCCAGATGATGCGGGTCGATGACCATGCCGTTGCCCATAACGCAGACCACGTTCGGACGCAGGATGCCGGAGGGCAGCAGATTCAGCACGAACTTGCCGCGCTCGTTCTTAACCGTGTGACCGGCGTTGTTGCCGCCCTGATAACGTGCAACGATGTCATACTCCTGGCTGATGAGGTCGACCATGCGGCCCTTGCCTTCATCGCCCCAGTTGATACCCGTAATTGCAGTAAGCATAATAAATGACCTCTTTATCATTTTTTCAAAAGACAGCCTTTTCCGTGCACCTTGCCCGGGATACGCCACCTTGGGAAAACACATCAGCAGGCATACACAAAGCACATACCAATGCAAGTATAGTATAGCACAGATCGCCGTGCAAAAAAAGAGGAAAACACAGCTTTTGGCTGCGTTTTCCTCCAAAAAAGTGTGCGCAAAATTGTGCGTTCAGCTGCGGGGGTTCTCAAGGTCGGCACGGCGGATCACCTTGTGGATAGTGCCGTCCGGCTCCTGAATGGAGGTGTTGGCCAGCTGTGCGCGCAGGCTGGCCTTCATGTCGTCGATGTATTCGCGGCGCAGGGCCTGCTGCTCTGCCTTTTCGGCCTCGGTCAGGCCAGTGGTCTTGCTCTTTTTTGCCAGCTCGTTGATGCGGGCGATCTTTTCCTGTGTCATGGTGCCTCCTGTATTTTCAAGCGGAATATGTTATAATAAGAAAGCAAACCCTCTCAGTCATTGCTGTGCAATGCCAGCTCCCCCGAAAGGGCGAGCTTTTTAAGGAATTTTCTCAATCAGTATAGCAAAGGATGATAAAAATGGCAACTCAATTGAATTTTGCACAGCAGATGGATGCCGTGCTCAAAACGCTGGACGGCACCCGGCCGCGCCTTTTGCTGCACGCCTGCTGCGGCCCCTGCTCCAGCGCTGTGCTGGAACAGCTGTGCCAGTATTTTGAGATCACAGTGCTTTACTATAACCCCAACACATGGCCTGCAGATGAATACTACCGCCGCGGCGAGGAACTGAAGAAGTTCGTGGTAGCAGCCCATCCTCTGGGCGTGACCGTGGTGGAGGACCACTACGACCCGCAGGAGTTCTACTCTGCTGTCACCGGCCTTGAAAACGAGCCGGAGCGGGGCAGCCGGTGTACGATCTGCTACCGGCTGCGGATGCGCCGGGCGGCGCAATACGCCAGTGAGAACGGCTTCGACTGGTTCACCACCACACTGTCCATCAGCCCGCATAAAGATGCCAAGCGCATCAATGCCATCGGGCAGGAGCTGGAAGCCGAGTTCGGCGTAAAGCATCTGCCTTCGGACTTCAAAAAGCACAACGGCTATCTGCGCAGCCTGCAGCTTTCGGAGGAATACGGCCTGTACCGGCAGGATTACTGCGGGTGCGAGTTCAGCGCGAAAGCACGTGGCATTGAGAAATAACCCTCTCAGTCATTGCTACGCAATGCCAGCTCCCCCGAGAGGGGAGCTTTTTCTACTTTCCAACGGTTATTTTCTTTACTGAAAAGAGAATACCAAACGGTTTTAGCGCATAAAGCTCCCCCTTCGGGGGAGCTGGCGCGATAGCGCCTGAGAGGGTTTATTCCTCCGGCAATCTAGCTACCAGCAGGGTGAAAATAATCAGCCCCACGCAGGGCACGATGTTGGAAGCCATACCGGCGGCAAGGCCGGCCTTTTCGGCTACGATGCCAATGATCCACGGCATGAGGATGGCACCGCTGGATGCCACCGGCAGCATGATGCCCATGCTGGTCACGCTGGTCATGCGGCCCGCGCTGGCCACAGCGGTGGGGTTCAGGCCCGCCATGGAGAACGCAAACGCAAACAGCAGCACGATGGCCATGGCCTGCGTGTGGGCCATGACCAGCAGCACATAAAAGATCGTACACAGCACGCTCATGCCCACCATGGCCTTGCGCGGGCTCTTGAACGGGAACACGAATGCGATCAGCAGACGGGCCACCAGCGTGGCACCCCACATGACCGTGACGGTGTAAGCCGCCAGTGTACCCGCAATGATGCCGCTGCCCTTGAAGTAAGTGACCATCCAGCCGTTGACGCTCTGCTCTGCAGCGTTCTGGAAGAACAAAAGGCCGGTCAGCATCCAGAACCGTGCCGAACGCAGAAAGCTCCAGTCAATGGCCTGCTTTTCCTTGGCATTCTTGGCCTTGCCGCCGCCCAGCGGGGTAAAGGCATATACCAGCCACAGTACAAGTCCCAGTGCCGCCAGCAGGAACACCGCCAGCTCAGTGCTCACCTTCGCCGCTGCCGCAATGAGGAAGGGGCACAGCAGCGCACCGCAGGCGTAGCAGCTGTGCATCAGGTTCATGCCGCGGGTGCGGTTGGCCGAGTTATCGCTGACCAGAATGGTGCAGGTGTTCATGACGCTGCCCTTGGCAATGCCCACCAGAAAAAACGCCAGCGCCAGCACCGCCACGGCACCCGTCAGGCCCATGATGCCGTAGCCCACCGCATAGCCGATGGTGAGCAGCAGCACACTGGGCTTCATGCCCAGTACACTGGGCAGCATACCAATGAGCAGGCCTGCCAGCAGATTACCCACACTCATAAGTGAGAGCAGAGTGCCGGTCATGCCGTAGGCAAAGCCGTAGCGCTCCTGCAGCAGGCTGACCACCACGCCCGCACTGATGGCACAGATGCCACTGAAGAAGAAAGTAAGAAAGCCTGTATTCCGCAGGCGTGCAGACTGTTGTTCCATAATCGTCCTCTTTCTGTGAAAATATCCTCCTTCTATTTAACCATAATTCCGCATCATTGCAACCGGATTTTCTTACAAAAAGTTGCAAAAAGCCCGCCGGGGCATGGACGATTTAAAATGCCCTCCGCTTGCGCTCTGGGCATCTTCAGCGGAAAAATCATTTTTAATTTCGCGTTTGGAGCGACCGCATTTGCACAGCAATGAAAGCCCCAGTGGGGCTTTCAAGCGGCAGAGCGGTCTGCGTAAGCAGATGGAGGGGCGTTGCCCCGACAAGCTCTGCGGAGCGCTCCAAACGCTTTTTCACGAGAGGAGCTGTGACGGGAAAATGCATCTCATCTCTGCGACCTTTCTTGTGAAAATGGTAGAACGGAACGCCCGCAGGCGTTCCGTTCTACCGAAATTCAGAAGAATATTTCCTTGAATTATGCCCAGAGCAACGCGGAGGGCATTCCCAATCATTTTCTATGCAAAAAGCCCGCCGGGCATCGCTGCACGGCGGGCTTTGGTTTACAGTTTACTCTGCCTTGGTCTCGGGCTTTGCCTCAGCCTTGGCTTCCGGCTTTGCTGCGGGGGCAGTAGCGGGAGCGGCGGGCTTCACCACGGGCTTCGGGGGATTGGGGTCATCCTTCAGCGGGAAGAGGATGATGTGCTTGGGGCACTTCTGGGCACACATGCCGCAGCCCTTGCACTTGTCATAGTCGATGCGGGCCACGCCATCCACCACGTGGATAGCGTCAAACTTACAGGTGCGCTCGCACATACCGCAGGCAATGCAGGAGGTGGTGCAGGCCTTCATGGCCACAGGACCCTTGTCCTTGTTGGAGCACATGACCACCGGCTTGCGCGGGCCGCCCACGTCGATCATGATGACCTGCTTGGGGCAGATGTTTGCGCAGGCACCGCAGCCGGTGCACTTGTCCTTGTCCACCTTGGCAACACCGTCCACAATGTGGATGGCATCGAACTTACACACCTTGGTGCAGTCGCCCAGACCAACGCAGGCAAAGGAGCAGGTCTTGGGGCCGCCGTACAGTGCAGCAGCGGCTGCACAGGTCTGGATGCCCTTGTAATCATAAGCAGGCTTGCAGTGCTCGGAATTGCCCTGGCACTGGACAACCGCCTTCTTTTCCACAGCGCTGGCCGTGCCGCCCATGATCTTGGCAATGGCAGCGGCAGCCTTGGGGCCGCCGGGTGCGCACTTGTCGCAGGGCACGCCGTCCATGACCACAGCCTTTGCGTAGTCCGCACAGCCTGCGTAGCCGCAGCCGCCGCAGTTTGCACCGGCAAGGCAGTTGGTAACTTCTTCAATGCGGGGGTCTTCCTCCACCGCCATGAACTTGGACGCTGCGACCAGAACGATCGCGCCGACTGCGCCCACGATGGTACACAGGATAACAGCAGATACAATATTCATAATCCTGTTCCTCCCTTACAGCGTGACATTGAACAGGTTTTCGACGATGCCGCCGAAGCCCATGAAGGACAGGCTGGTGATTGCTGCTGCGATCAGGGTGATGGGCAGGCCCTTGAAGGGTGCCGGGGGATCGCAGGCTTCCACGCGCTTGCGCACGCCGCTGAACATGACCATGGCCAGCATGAAGCCGCAGCCTGCGCCGATGGCACACACCAGAGCCTCAATGTAAGCAACACCGAAGCCCATAGCAGCCACATCTGCGCCGTAGTCGCCCACGACCAGAATGGTGACAGCCAGAACACAGCAGTTGGTGGTGATCAGGGGCAGATAAACGCCCAGAGAGTTATACAGTGCAACCACGTACTTCTTGAGGAAGATCTCGATGAACTGCACCAGAACAGCAATGACCAGAATGAACACGATGGTCTGCAGGTAGCTCAGACCAGCCGGGTCCAGAATGAAGATCTGGATGGGGAAGGTAACGGCCGTTGCCATGAACATGACGAAGATGACGGCGCCGGACATACCAACCGCAGAATCCAGCTTTTTGGAAACGCCCAGGAACGGGCAGATACCGTAGAACTTCACCAGCACGTAGTTGTTGACCAGGATCATGCTGAAGAAGATCGCAGCGAGTTTTACTAACATCTTATTCTGCCTCCTTCTTCAGGTTATCAAGGTCGCAGCAGCTCTTGCGCTCGATGCGGGCATCCAGCTTGCCTTCCAGCCACACACAGCCGGCCATCAACAGGCCAAAGCAGAAGAATGCGCCGGGAGCCTGCGTCATGATGGAGACCTTGGCAACGCTTTCCGGGATCACCTGGAAGCCCAGCCATGTGCCGCTGCCCAAGATCTCACGGATGGATGCCATCAGGGTAGCGGTGAGGGTGTAGCCAACGCCCATGCCCACGCCGTCCAGTGCGGAGTCCACGATGCTGTTCTTGCAGGCGAACATCTCGGCACGGCCCAGAATGATACAGTTGACAACGATCAGGGGCAGGAACACGCCCAGAGCGTTGTACAGGCTTTCCATGTAAGCCTGCATGAACATCTGAACGATGGTCACGAAGCTTGCGATAATGACGATGTAGCAGGGCAGATGCACCTTGCCGGGGATCACCTTGCGCAGCAGGGAGATCATGATATTGGAGCACACCAGCACGAAGGTGAAGGCGGCACCCATGCCCAGAGCGCTGGAAACTGCAGTGGTAACTGCCAGAATGGAGCAGGTACCCAGAACCAGACGCAGAACGGGGTTTTCTTTGATAATGCCGTTGGTAAGGATGCTTACCTTGGACTTATTTTCTTGTGCCATTTCTTACCAACCTCCTTTACGCCAGCTCGTTGTAGCAGTTGACACAGTCATTGATGGCAGCAAACAGTGCGGTGGAGGAGATGGTTGCGCCGCTGTAGGCGTCGTAATCCTGATTCATCACAATGTTCTGGGTGCCGTCCATGCCGTCGAACTGCGCCAGGAAGTCGTCACTGCTCACGTTGGAGCCGATGCCCTTGGTCTGGGTGGAAGCGTCTACCCACATGCCGGTCTCGGCACCATTGGCATCAAAGCCCATGATGACGGTCAGGATGCCGCCGTCAAAGCCCTTTTCCTCGGCCTTGATGGCAGTGCTGCCGTCCGGAGCTTTGACCACGCCGGTGATGCCGGCGGTGGTGTAATCGGTCACTTCTTCCAGCTCGCTGGCATCCGAAACGGAGGGCAGCACGCCGACATAAGCGGCCAGAGTGGTGCGCTTGGTGTTCTCGGCAATGACCGGGGCGGTCATACCGTTCACCAGTGCCAGCAGCAGGCTGGCGATCAGGGAGATAACGCTCAGCACAACAATGGGCTTGATGGTGCTCTCCCAGTTGGAAGACTTACTCATTTGCCAGCACCCTCCTTTGCTTTCTTTGCAGGCTTAATGTAGCCATACGGGGTCTGACGGGTCAGATCGTTGATGTAGGGGACCCACAGGTTCATGAACAGCAGTGCGAAGGACACGCCCTCGGTGTAGCTGCCCCAGTAACGGATGGCAAAGGTGACGATGCCCAGTGCCACGCCGTACACCAGCTTGCCCTTCAGGGTGAAGGGGCTGGTAACGTAGTCGGTAGCCATGAACACGGCACCGAACAGCAGGCCGCCGCTCAGCACGGCAACCAGAGCCTCGTGCACGCTGTGGGTAGCAATGAGGTAGAACACGAACATGCTGCCGACGTAAGAAGCCGGGATGGCGATGCTGATGGTCTTGGTGGCCACCAGATAAATCAGGCCCAGCACGATGGCCAGTGCGCAGGTCTCGCCCAGCACACCGCCGTGGATGCCCATGAACAGATCCAGCAGGCTCAGCTTGGACTTATCGGCCACAGCCAGCGGGGTAGCGCTGGACAGCTGATCCACCGCTGCATCCGGGAACACCCACTTGTTCATGGAACCGGCAAAGCTGATGAACAGCACGATACGGCCCACCAGAGCGGGGTTGGCAAAGT
This sequence comes from Faecalibacterium sp. AF27-11BH, assembly GCF_003603005.1. NCBI lineage: Bacteria > Bacillati > Bacillota > Clostridia > Eubacteriales > Oscillospiraceae > Faecalibacterium > Faecalibacterium sp. AF27-11BH. Next base: position 19,868 of record NZ_QVGS01000005.1, on the reverse strand, counting down.
TCATGCCGATGCCGCCGAACAGCTGCTTGACGATGACGATGGCCACCAGATCACCGATGATGAGCTGGCCGATGGGCATGCCCACGGGCACGTTCATGGCCAGAATGATGCCGGTGACGACGGCGGACAGGTCGCTGATGGGGTTGGGCTTCTTGAGCAGCTTGCAGTACAGCCACTCAAAAGCCACACAGGCCACCACGGACACGGCTGTTACCAGCAGTGCACGCATACCAAAAATGATGGCAGAGGCCACCACGCAGGGGCACAGGGCGACGATCACGTTGGCCATCAGGCTCTGGGTGGTCTCTTCGCTGCGCACATGCGGGGAAGCCGAAACAATAAGCTTCGTATCCATTACTTATTGCCTCCTTTTTTGATTTCACCAAGGTAGAACGCCTTTGCCAGACTCATCATCTGGGTAACAGGGCGCTTTGCCGGGCAGACGAACGAGCAGCTGCCGCAGTTGAAGCAGTAGTCTGCATGCAGCTTGCCCAGCTCCTGCACATCGCGTGCAGCGTATGCCTGATTGACCTCCACAGGCTCCAGACCCATGGGGCAGTACTCCACGCAGCGGCCGCAGCGGATGCAGGGATTCACCGGTGCAGGCTCTGCAGCGGCCTTGCTCAGGAAGATCAGGCCGGAGGTGGTCTTGGTGGTGGGGTAGCTCAGGTTCTCCACAGCGGGGCCCATCATGGCACCGCCGGCAACCACTTTGCCCAGCTCGCCCTTGACACCCGCAAAATCAATGATGTCCTGATAGGCAGTGCCCACGGGGACAACGATGTTCTGGGGCTTTGCGCAGGCATCGCCGTCCACGGTGATGGTGCGCTCGACCACCGGCATACCGGTAGCCAGATACTTGCCAAGGGTGGAGACGCTGGTCACGTTCATGACGATAGCGCCGGCATCTGCGGGCAGACCGCCGTGGGGCACTTCGCGGCCCAGACACTTTTCAATAAGGATCAGCTCTGCGCCGGTGCCGTAGACACTGGGCAGGGGCTTGACCTCGATGGTGCTGTCGCCATTGGTCTTTTTGCACAGCAAGTCGATGCACTCGGGCTTGTTGTTCTCAATGCCGATGACGCACTTCGGGATGCCGGTGTACTGCAGCACGGCCTTGATGCCGCGGATGATATCATCGCTGCAGTTCAGCATCTCCTGCGTATCGCTGGTCAGCCACACTTCACACTCGGAAGCGTTGATCAGCAGGGTATCCACCTGCTGCTTGGGCTGCAGCTTTACGTCGGTCGGGAAGCCTGCGCCGCCCAGACCGACCAGACCGCACTCACGCACAGCCTTGAGGAAGCTGGCCTTATCGGTCACTTCCGGTGCCTTGACAGCCGGGTCCACGGTCTGTTTGCCATCGGTCTTGATGACGACAGAGTCGCACATGCGGCCATTGGACAGACGGAAGGGCTCCACTGCGGCAACCGTGCCGGAGACACTGGAGTGGATGTTTGCAGAGACGAAGCCGCCAGCCTCGCCGATCTTTGTGCCAACGAACACCTCGTCGCCCTTTTTGACCAGAGCTTTGGCGGGAGCGCCGATATGCTGGCTCATGAGGATGCGTACCTGCGCGGGCAGAGGCATCGGGATCGGTTTGCTTGCAGCAGTTGCCTTGTCATGCGGCGTATGCGCGCCAAGCGCCGCACGTTTCAGCTTGTTCAACATGGAATTCAAATCCCCCATTCTGCTTGAATTGCCGCCCCCACGCCCATGCAGGCGCACTGGTACAGGGACAGCAGCTGCTTAACATGTTTATTGTATCATTTTGGCGTGGGAAGTCAACGACAATGGCACAAAAATGATGTGTTTTCCTGAACTTTCTTTTCATTTTTTCGTGGTTATATACAACTAACCACCGTATTTTTCTTCCTGCATCCGGTGTTTGCCTTTGCATGCGGATTATGCTATACTAAGGGCAAGCAAAAACTGCGGAACGTCCCCCGCTCCGCGCCAGACTTACCAAGGAGGCTTGAAACGATGAAGGTTCTCAAAGCACTGCTCGCCGTCCTCACTGCTCTGGCGGTGGCCCTGACCGCCGCGCTGCTGTTCATTCAGGATAAGAACGCACCCCGTTATATCCAGATCTACGAGAACGAGCAGTAACACCCGTCTTGCACAAAAAGCATCCCCCAGCCTGAACGGCAGCGCCGCACGGGCTGGGGGATGTGTTGTTTTATGACATACAAAAAGCACCGCCGGGTCTCCCTCAGCGGTGTTTTCAGGCAAAATATTCCTTTTAGTAATCTTTTTCGCAGCCCAGCAGGTATTTCATGTGCTCAAAGGTGCGGTCATGCCCAAGGTCGCGCACCATTTTCAGCAGCTCTTCCAGCAGGGCACGGGTCTCCGGGTGGAGCAGGTAGTGGGTCTTGCTGCGCTCGTAGTATTCCCACGGGGAAGCATCGGTGTACTTGTCGCCCAGATAGATCTGGCTTGCGGCCACGCGGTCGCACACCATTTCGCACACATAGCGCAGGGGCATCTTCATGCCGGCAAGGCCCACCTTCCGGGTGCTGTAGTCGATCCAGTATTCCAGATGGTGCTTGTTGCGGCCCTTGTGGTGCAGCCACGCGGAGGAATAGCCCCGCGCCAGACGTTCCGCTTCGTTGGGGCTGTGGTCACCCTGATAATAGATGCAGCCCGGAATGAACTCGGTAGGGCTGTACTTGCTCAGGTCGTGGGCAAGGCCCTGCTCATAGAGCCCGCAGGCAAAGCAATATTTCATCACCAGCAGCTTGTGCCGGGTGATGGTCTCAAAATGGCCCTTGATGTTCATGCTGTTATTTCCTCCACTGCACCGTGATACGTCCCTCTTTCAGCCCGCGCAGATCATTGCTTTCGGAAAAATCCTCCCGGTCCATGGTCAGGTTGGGGTTGTAGTAGGGGTCGTGCAGAATGTTCGCCTTGCCGTGCACGGCATACAGCCGCTGCTGCTCGGCGGCAAAGCGCCGGGCCTTCACCGGGTCTTTTTCGTCGCCGCCGCGGCTCTTGCTCTCGTAATGGGTCAGCCGGGCGTAGGGCGTCCACGCAATGCGGCAGCCTGCATCCCGCACCCGCAGGCAGAAATCCACATCGTTGAAGGCCACCGCAAAGGCTTCGTCCAGACCGCCCACTTCGTCCCACACGCTGGTCTTTACCAGCAGGCAGGCACCGGTGACGGCGGAAAAGTCCTGCACCGTTGCAGAGCGGAACATGTAGCCGCTGCCGCCCGCCTTGCGGTATTTGTGGCTGTGGCCCGCGTAGCCGCCAAGGCCGGTCACAACGCCTGCATGCTGCAACGTCTCGTCCGGGTAAAAAAGCTCCGCGCCGCAGATGGCCGCGCCGCCGGGGTGAGCACACTGCCGCAAAAGCTCCGTGAGCCAATCCGCATTGCGCACCTCCACGTCGTTGTTCAGCAGCAGCAGGTAATCCCCGCTGGCGTACTGCCGGCCAAAGTTGTTGATGCCGGAGAAGTTGAAGCCCTTCTGCGGGTAGTTGACCACCTGCAGGCCGTCGTAGCGCTGCCGGGCTTCCTTATAATAGGTGAAGGTCGCCGGGTCGGTGGAGTTGTTCTCGATGACGATAACCTCAAAGTTCTCCCAGCTGGTTTTGGTCCAGATGCTGTGCAGGCACTTTTCCAAGTCCCCGGTGTGGTCCTTATTGGGGATGAGGATGCTCACCTTCGGATCGCCCACGATATCCCACTTCACCCGGTAGGTACTGGGGAACAGGCCATCCTCCACGGTGCCGGTGCGTCCGGTGCGGGCCAGATGGTCGGCCAGCGCCTTTTTGGCTGCTGCCGCCACATAGGGCTTGGCATCGGTGCCGCCAGAGGTGGAGCCTGTGTGCACCCGCCAGTAGTACAGCACCTGCGGTACATGGGCCGCACCGCCGGTCTTTTCCACAAGGCGCAGGAACAAATCGTGGTCCTGACTGCCGTCGCACTCCGGCCGCTCCCCGCCGATCTCATCCCACAGCGCCTTTTGGAACACCGCCAAGTGACAGATGTAGTTGCAGCACAGCAGGTAGTCCGGGGCGTAATCCGGCTTGAAGTGGGCCACCATGGGCCGCTGGATGCTCTTGGAAAAGAGTGCTTCATCGCTGTAGAGGAAGCCGTCCGGCTCGCCCTGCGCCCGCAGCTGCAGAATGGCTTTGCCCATGGTGTACAGGGCGTGGGGCGCAAGGATATCATCGTGGTCGGCAAGGGCCAGATATTCCCCTGTGGCAAGCTCTGCCGCAGCATTGGTGTTGGCCGCAATGCCTTTGTTTTCGATCTTTTTGTATACGATGCGTTGATTCTTTGTCTGATATTCCTCCACGATGCGCTTCACATCGGCATGTTCTGCATCGGAAGCATCCGCAAGGCAGAGCTGGCCGTTGGGGGCCGTCTGGTTCACAAAGGAATCCAGAAATTCCCGCAGGTATTTTTCCGGTGTATTATACAGCGGGGTCAGGATGCTGATGGTGGGCAGGCCGCAGTCTGCCGCCGTTTTGCCGGCCATTTCGGCCCGCTGGGCTTCCAGCACCTTTTTGGCGGGCAGATAGCGGGCACGCTTGCCAAAGCAGCGGCGCCTGACAAAGCCCGCGCCCCGTTTGAGCATGGTGGGCAGGCCCTCGTCCTTCGTCAGTTGCACCGCATAGCCTGCCAGTTCTCTGGCACGTTTCAGTCGTACATTCATATCAGGCCTCGCCGCGCTGCGTTGCCTTGTAGGCCGCGCAGACCGTTGCCGTATCGCCATTCATTTTCAGGTGACCGTGGCTCAGCCATGCCACCTTGCTGCACATGCGCTCGATCTGCTCAATGGAGTGAGACACCAGAATGACCGTGGTGCCGCCCGCCATCAGCTCCTGCATCCGCTTTTCGCACTTCTGCTGGAACAGGAAATCGCCCACCGAAAGCACCTCGTCCGCAATGAGGATATCGGGCTTGGTGATGGTGGCAATGGCAAAGCCGATGCGGGCCACCATGCCGGAGGAGTAGTTCTTGAGCGGCACATCCAGAAAGTTCTGCAGCTCGCTGAACTCCACGATCTCGTCAAACTTTTCGTCCAGATACTTGGGCGAGAAGCCCAGCACCGTGCCGTTCAGATAGATGTTCTCGCGGGCAGTCAGGTCCATATCAAAGCCCGCGCCCAGCTCGATGAGTGGGGCGATGGAGCCGCGGACCGTCACCTTGCCCTTGCTGGGCTTGTACACGCCCGCAATGGTCTTGAGCAGGGTGGACTTGCCCGAGCCGTTCAGACCCACAAGGCCGTAGAAATCACCGGGCATGATGTCCAGACTCACGTCCTTCAGGGCGTAAAATTCATCGTACTGCAGGCGGCCCTGCACCATGGCCAGAAAATACTCTTTCAGACTCTCATGCTTTTCCTTGGAGAGGTTGAAGCACATGGAAACATTGTCCACTTTGATGATCGGTTCCATTGTTCTTCCTCCTTAAATATGCAGCACAAAGCGGTCCTGCGTTTTGCGGAATACCCACACGCCCACCAGCATGGAGAGCACGGCGCAGCAGCCGCACACCGCGAACATGTTGAAATCCAGCGGGATGCCCCACATCACGGTACGGCGGAAGCCTGTGATGTACCAGTACATGGGGTTCAGCTTGATGATCTGCTGCATGTTGAACCCGCCAATGGAAAAGGTCATCTGGGTGGGGTCGTAGAAGATGGCGGAAAAATACAGCAATGCAGTGATGAACACGCTCCAGATGTGCATGATATCCCGGAAGAACACGGTAGCCGCTGCCAGAAGCAGGCCCACGCCCAGACTGAAGAAGAACAGCGTCACCAGCGGGTAGACCGCCTCGATGAGGGTCAGGTGGAAGGGTGCACCGGTGAAGATCATGACCAGCAGCAGCGCCACAAAGCTGAACACGCAGTTCACCATGGCAAAGCAGCACTTTTCCAGCGGGAAGATATACTTGGGGATATACACCTTTTTGAGCAGGGGCGCAGCGCCCAGCACACTGCTCATGCCGGTGGAGGTGGCCTCGTTGAAGAAGTTGAACAGCAGCTGGCCGCACATCAGGAACACGGCAAAGTTGTCGATGCCGCTGCCGCGCATGTCCATCAGACTGCTGAACACGGCCCAGTACACAAGGCACATGAGCAGCGGGTTCAGAACGCTCCACACCACGCCCAGCACGCTGCGGCGGTATTTGAGCTTGAAGTCACGGCTGACGAGGTTCCACAGCAGATAGCGGTAGCACCAGAAGCCGTTCCACATTGCTTTGAATTTTGCCACAGGCGATCACCACTTTTCAAAATATTCAAACTTCTGTGCAGCAAAGGGCTCGTGCAGCTTGTCCTTTGCGCTGGTCTTGTGCTCGCAGCCGCAGTCCGGCCACTGCACGTTCACGGTGGGGTCATCGTAGGGGATGCCGCCCTCGCTGGTGGGATCGTACACATCGGTGCACTTGTAGCAGAACTCTGCCACATCGCTCAGCACCAGAAAACCGTGTGCAAAGCCCTCCGGGATGTAGAACATCTTCTTGTTCTCCTCGGAAAGGGTCACGCCCACCCACTTACCGAAGGTGGCGCTATGCGGGCGGCAGTCCACGGCCACATCGAACACCTCGCCCTTGGTCACGCGCACCAGCTTGCCCTGCGTGTGCTCCTTCTGGAAGTGCAGGCCGCGCAGCACGCCGCGGGTGGAGCGGCTCTGGTTGTCCTGCACGAATTCCTTATCGATGCCGGCTTCGGCAAACTGATCCTTCTGATAGGTCTCCATAAAATAACCGCGGTCGTCGCCGAACACCTGCGGCTCAATGACCACAACACCGGGGATCTCGGTCTGAGTAAACGTAAACTTGCCCATATTTTGTACCTCTCTTTTTGTGAAGCATGTTTGTTTTATCTGGAAAAGTCTGTTCGACGCAGGCTTTTGCGCTTATTTGCCGCGGCGGGTCTGTCCCTGTTCCGTGCGCGTTCTGCGGCGTTTCTTCCGCCAAGTGATGAACCGCACCACCAGAAAGGTTACCAGCGCTGCCGCTGCGGTGGACCCCAGCGAGATGCCCAGCAGCCAGAATGCATGGCTTTGGGGCTTTACCGCCTTGGCCGCTTCCAGCTCCTGACCGGTGCTGTTCTCCAGCAGTTCAGGCAGGCCGGAAATTTCCGCATCCACACGCACGCTGGTGCTCTCCTGCTTTTCGCCGCCGTGGACGGTGTACACAGCGTACACCTCCGGGTCGGAGCCAAGGACATAGCTTTCCGGCAGTTCCAGCGTCACCTCCACATCGTCGGCAGTCAGGCCGTTGGCCAGCAGCAGCCGCACGCCGGGGTCGGAGACGGTCACGGTGCCAAGGCTCCCGCCGCCGCCCACCACGCTCAGCGGTGCTGTGATGCCCTGCGCGGGCAGGTCGGTGTAGCCGGTAAAGGTGCTGAACGCATAATCCAGCAGGGTGCGCATATCGTTGTATTTATCGGTGCTCAGCTCACTCTGCATGGTCACGCAGATGAGCCGGACGCCGTTCTGCTCCGCCAGACAGGCGTAGCTGTAGCGGGCCGTGTTGGTATAACCGAGCTTGGAACCCAGAATGGACGAGATGTAGTACCGGCTGGAGCCAATGCGCATTTTGTCCTGCTGGGAAAAGTAGCGGGTCACGGGCTGGATGTTGGTGGGGTCCATGGTGTACATCTCATTGCGGGTGAACACCTGCTCAAAGCCCGGCTGCTCCAGTGCCCAGCGCAGGATCTGCGCCATATCGTAGCAGCTGGTGTAGTGGTCCTCGTCGCTGATGCCGTGAGGGTTTGCAAAGTGGGTGTGCGCAAGGCCCAGTTCCTTCACCTTTGCGTTCATCTTCTCCACGCCGTCCGCGATGGTGCCCTCTCCCACATATTCGGCCAACAGGTTCGCGCCGTCGTTGGCGCTGGCCATCTGGGTGGCATACAGCGCATCCGTCAGGGGGACTTCTTCGCCCTCGCGCAGGGCAATGTGACTGGAATCGGTGCCCGCCAGCGAGTAAACATCCTCGTGGGTCACGGTGAGCTTTATATCATCCCAGTTCCCCTGCGCCTTTTCGCAGGCAAGGCCCAGCGTCATCACCTTGGTGATGGATGCCGGGTGCAGCTCTTCGTTCATATTCTGCTGTGCCAGCACAAGGCCGGTGTCTGCATCGATGATGCAGTAAGCGCGGGTGGCACCAAGGGCAGGGCCAGCCGCCGCTGCCCCCGGCACGAACACGCAGATCATAAGCAGCACAACGCACAGCGCCGCTGTCAGTTTTTTCATCTGGTTTTTCTCCATTGAGCGTTTTTCTGCCCGTCGTACTGCACCGGCAAAGCATCAGATAATAGTATACCACACTTTACCCCGGCTGAAAAGCCATTCAGACGTTGTTTTGCAGCAGAACGGGCTGCAGCTGCCGCCCGGCCAGCGCAGCGTCCAGTGCAGCGGGCAGATGGGCAAAGTCCGCCTTCAGGCTGTTGGGCTTGTGGGTGGGGTCATCCTGCCCGTAGGGCACAAAATAGTAATGCTTGCGTTGGAAAAGTCGAGCGATGTTCTCCCCCGACGCTCCCAGCCCATCGTTGGTGGAAATGCCCACCACCACCGGGCACCCCACCCGCAAAAGGCTTTTTGCCGCCAGCGTCACCGGCGTATCGGAAAGCCCCGCCGCCAGCCTTGCCAGCGTGGCCCCGGTGCAGGGCGCGATCACCAGTGCACTGACCAGCTTTTTAGGGCCAAGCGGCTCCACGGCCTGCAACGTGTCCAGCACTGCATGGCCGGTAAGGGCTTCCAGCCGTTCCTGCCAGAACTGCCCGGTGCCAAAGCGGGTATCCTGCTTTGCGGCAAAGCTCATGATGGGCAGCAGCTCCCAGCCCTGTTCTGTCAGCTGCTGCGCTGCCGCAAGCGCCGCTTCCAGTGTGCAGAAGCTGCCGCACACCGCAAATGCAATGCGTCCTTTTTTCTGCGTTCTCATGTGTGTTCCTCCCGCTCCCGCAAAATGGTCAGCACGGTGCGCGCCACCGCTTCCCCGGCCGTGTCCGGCGCACAGGCGGCGGGCAGGCTGAGCGCATGGATGGCCTTGCAGCCCAGCCGCTGCGCCGTCGCAAAGTCGGTGCCGCCGGGCTTTGATGCCAGATCTACGATCAGGCTGCCGGGCCGCAGAGCCGTCAGCACCGGCTCGGTCAGCACCGGGGCCGGGATGGTGTTCACCACCGTATCAAAGGCCGGAGCCAGCGCGGCCAGCCGGGCAAGCTCTGCACCCCGCAGACCAAGGCTCTCGGCCAGCGCACGCTGTTCGGCGCGCCGGGCACAGACAGTCACATTTGCCCCCAGTGCCGCCAGCCGCGCCCCCAGCGCCTGCCCCACCGGGCCAAAGCCCAGCAGCAGAAGGTTTGTGCCCCACAGGGTACGGGTGCGCTCGGCCAGCAGGATGCCAATGCAGCCCTCCGCCGTAGGGATGGCATTGTACACCGTCAGCTCCGGTCGGGCAAAGTAATCCACCAGCTCCACGCCAGCTTCCTGTGCGATGGTCTTTGCCTGAACTGAGAGCCTGCCGCCCAGTGCCACCGCACCGGGCTTTGCGGCCCGCAGCAGCTCTGCCAGCGGGGTGCGGGCCGCATCCAGCGGCAGAGGCAGCAGGATATAATCTGCCAGTGCAACCTGCTCGGCTCCGCCCACCGCATAACCTGCCCGTTCCAGCACCCGGCCTGCCGCCGCCTGCCGGGCATCGGTGCCCACCACCGCAAACAGCTTTTTCGCTTCCATGCCGCATCCCCCTTTGCCTGCTCGTGGGCCATCCTATGCAGGAGAAATATTTGTTGTGAAAAAACTCCTCCAGCTTTCGCCGGAGGAGTTTTTTATCACGATTATAGAATGCGCCGCCCTGACATCCGGCACATCTTTTATTTTACGAACTTTGCCACAGCACGGGCTACGATGCCGCCCAGAATGCCGGAGACAAGGAACTCGGCCACGCCCTGCACGCCGACCAGCAGCACCACGAACATGAAGGGGTTCGCAGCACCCTTGACGGACACGAGGTTCTGCACGTAGTCACAGCCGTAGAAGGCCAGCACGATCCAGCCCATGAAGAACACCGTGTTCAGGAACGGGGCGCTCATGGCGCTGACGATGTAGCTCCAGGTGCCGGGCTTGTCAAAGCGCTTCAGGCTGCTGAAGATCAGGCCGCAGCACAGGCCCATCAGCACGCGCATACCCACGCACAGGATAAAGGTGTTCACAGGGCTTACCTGAAACAGCGCACCCGTCATAGCGGAAGCACCGGTGATGGCATCGTAGAAGCTCACTGCGCCGAACACACCGCCCAGCAATGCGCCCACAGCGGGGCCCATGGTGATGGCACCCACTGCAATGGGAAGGGTCAGGAAGCTCATGTACAGCGGGCCCACAGGCACACTGCCCAGACCCACCATCTTCATGACCAGCTCAATGGCAACCAGCAGCGCCACACGGGTAAGAGTTTTCGTATTTTTCATATTCAGTTTTCCTCCTGCTGCCGTTCCGCCCTATACGTCGGATACGGCGCAAACCTGCCCGCTCTATGCGGGTTTTAAAGTAAATATTCAAATAATTTGGAGCGCGTTTTGTCAGGGCGTGTTCCAATGGAAATGGCTGTTTTGGGGGTCAGTGGTCGCACGGGAAGCGGATGCCCGCATTGCGGCGGGCCACCGTGAGCACACGGCTCACCGCGATGGTGGTATCCTGCATCCGGCCGCACAGCTCCTGATCTCCGCTCTCCAGCGCACGGGCAAAGGCTTCAAACTCTGCCGCCTGCCGGGGCCTGCCGCCATTCAGGTTATAGTGCTCTTCCTTGCCCTCGTTAGGGTGGAAGGTGATGCCGCCGCAGCAGTTGGCGGTGGACTTCTGCAGGATATAGCCCTTCGTGCCCTGAATGATGTACCGGGCCGGGGCCGCGCAGTCCTTGGCGGCGATGCTCACGGCCTTGAAGCCGCTGTAATCCATGGTCAGGATGCCGCTGGTGTCGATGCCGCGCTCCATGTTGGCGGTATATTTGGCCTGATTCGGCTCCCCGAACAGGCCCACGATGTAGCTTACATTATATACGCCAAGATCCATCAGGGCACCGCCGGCACAGGCCGGGTCAAAGGCAGGCTGTACATCGCCTGCACAGAAGGCATCGTACCGGCTGGAATACTGGCTGAAATTGCACTGTACCAGCTTCACGGTGCCAATGCGGGGCAGCAGCTCCCGGATCTTTGCGTAGTTTTCAAGGTACTGGGTGGTGATGGCTTCAAACAGGAACACCTTTTTGTGCCGTGCCAGATTTACCAGTTCTTCCGTCTGGGCCGCCGTGGGTGCCAGCGGCTTTTCCACAATAACATGTTTGCCTGCTTCCAGCGCCACGCGGGCATAGCGCACATGCTGCAGGTTCGGCACTGCAATGTACACCACATCCACCCACTGCAGCAGTTCCAGAAAATTGGTGGTGTGCTGCGGCACGCCGTACTGGCCGCAAAGGCTCTGAGCCAGCTCGGCGCTGCGCTCGGTGCTGCAGATGGCCTGCACCGTAAAAGGCGTGTGCTCTGCAAGCCATGGCAAAAATTCCCGCACGATCTTGCCCGTGCCAAGAATGCCTAATTTCATCTGATTTTTCTCCCCATCCTGTCGTTGGTCAGCCTACCAGCGCTTCCGGCTCGCGGCGGGTGCGCTTTTTGGGGTAGGTGCGCTGTTTTGCATGGCCGTGCTGGTTCTGTCGGCCATAGTGCCTGCCGCCGCCCGCACTGTGGTGCTGCGGCTGGGACGCATTGAGCTGGTACAAAAGGGCAAGTCCCTTCATCAGCAGCTCCGGGTCGTAGGTCAGCGGGTGGCGGCACAGCGGTGTCACATACTTTGCCAGCCCTCCTGTTACCACCAGAGTGGCCGGACGGCCAAGCTCTTCCTCAATGCGCTGCACCATGCCGTCAATGAGCACAGCCGTGCCCATCACGGAGCCGGACAGCATGCATTTTTCGGTGTTGGTGCCAATGGCACTTTTGGGCGAGCCAAGATGCACCTGCGGCAGCTGGGCACAGCGGTCGCCCAGTGCCCGCAACCCGGTGGAAAGCCCCGGGCAGATGACACCGCCCCGGAACACGCGGTTCTCGTCCACCACATTAAAGGTCGTGGCAGTTCCAAGGTCCACCGTGACCACCGGCAGCGGAAAATTTGCCGCCGCATAAGCCGCATCCACAAGGCGATCCTTGCCCACAGCGTGGGGTTCATCCACGCCCATGGTCAGTCCGGTTCGGATCTCCGGCGAGACGATGACCGGCTTCCTGCCGGTGTAATGACGGGCGCACTCCGCCAGCGCCCCCGTGATCTGGGGCACCACGCTGGTGAGCACAGCGCCCTCAAAGCGCATGGGGCGCTCAGGATGGCGGCGGTGCGCAAAAATTTTATCCATTTCGACACGATATTCTGCAGCCGTGCGGGTGCGCACCGTGTCCATGCGCGCCACAAAGCATACACGTCCGTCCCGAATGCCCCCAAGGGCGACGGTGGTGTTGCCTATATCAATGGCTAAGATCATAATTCTGTTTTCCCTTTATAACGCGGCAGTATCCGGCAGGACGGCGGAGAAAGCTCCCCGATGGCCTGCCCATCACCGCAGTCTGTCTATTCTTTGTCAAGCTGTATTTTACCGCATTTTGTTCCCAGTTACAAGCCTGTACAAAGATTTTGTTGTGCTGGCGGAACTTTTGCATTATACTAAAGGAAAATATGTGGAAACAGTACGTTTTTGCAGGAGGTTTTACCAATGGATCTGAACGGAAAATGCGTCCTTCTGGGCGTAAGCGGCGGCATTGCCGCCTATAAAATGGCCAACGTGGCCAGCGCACTGCGCAAGCTGGGAGCCGATGTGGAGGTCATCATGACCAAAAATGCGACCCAGTTCATCACCCCTGTTACATTTGAAACGCTTACCGGCCACAAGTGCATGGTGGATACCTTTGACCGGGATTTCAAGTTTGAAGTCACCCACATCTCGCTGGCAAAAAAAGCCGATGTGATCCTTGTCGCCCCGGCCACTGCCAACGTCATCGCCAAGATGGCCCACGGCATCGCCGATGATATGCTCACCACCACAGTGTTGGCTGCAAAGTGCCCCAAGCTCGTTTCTCCGGCCATGAATACCGGAATGCTGGAAAACCCCATCACGCAGGATAATATCGCCACGCTGGAACGCTACGGCTTCACGGTGATCCCCTCCGAGAGCGGCGTGCTGGCCTGCAAGGATGTTGGCAGCGGCCGTCTGCCTAAGGAAGATGTGCTGATCGAGTATATCCTGCATGCCATTGCCCGGCCCAAAGATCTTGCCGGTCTGCGCATTGCCGTCACCGCCGGCCCCACGCAGGAGCCGCTGGACCCGGTGCGCTACCTCACCAACCATTCCACCGGCAAGATGGGCTATGCCCTTGCCCGTGCCGCCGCCATGCGCGGCGCGGATGTCACCCTTATCCACGGCGAGACTGCCCTGCAGCCGGTCAAGTTTACCACCGATGTGCCCGTGACCACTGCTCAGCAGATGTACGAAGCCGTCACCAGCCGCTTTGAGGCTACGGATGTGCTCATTATGGCCGCTGCCGTGGCCGACTACCGCCCCGCTGCCGTGGCAAACGACAAGATCAAAAAAAAGGACGGCGACATGTCCATCCCTCTGGAACGCACGCCGGATATTCTGGGCACCATCGGCCCCAAAAAGACCCACCAGTTCCTGTGCGGTTTTTCCATGGAGACCCGCGATCTTGTGGAAAACTCCTCCGCAAAGCTGACCAAAAAGAATCTGGACATGGTGGTTGCCAACAACCTGAAAGTGGCCGGTGCCGGTTTTGGTGTGGACACCAATGTAGTCACCCTCATTACCCCGGACGGCACCCGTGAGCTGCCGCTGATGAGCAAGGCCGATGTGGCCGATGCCATTCTGGATGAAATTTTAAAACGCCGCTCCCAGTGAGAAAAAGTGGCTGTCGCATGTGCAACAGCCACTTTTTTATTTTTCCTTCCGTGCAAACACGATGCCAATGGTACCCGGGCCGGAATAGCCGCCGATGGTGGTGCCGATGTCTGTCTCGTGGCATTCCTTGAAACTGCCGTATTTCTTCAGCCCCGCCTTCACTGCATCCATGCAGCCGGGCTTCGGCTGGCAGGAGGAGATGAACACAAGGCTATCCTCGATGTCGTCGCGTTCCACCAGACGGTCGGTGATGTACTTGCCCACGCAGATGGGCAGGCTGCCGCGGTATTTTTTGACTACCTTCAGCTCGCCGTCGATCACTTCCAGTGCGGGCTTGATGCCCAGCAAGTTTGCCCCGAAGGCCAGCACACCGGAGCAGCGGCCGCTCTTGGCCATAAAGTCCAGCCTGTCCAGTACAAAGCTCAGCTCTACCCGTTTGGCAAGGCTCTGCAGCCGCATCGTAATGTTGCGGGGAGGCAGGCCATCTGCAGCCCACTTGGCCGCTTTCAGCACCAGATAGCCCTGCCCGGTACAGATATTCTGGCTGTCCACCACATAGACATTCTCGAATTCGCCTGCCGCCAGCTTCGCATTCTGGAAGCAGGACGAAAGCTTGCTGCTGACCGAAATATGGATCACCGCATCGCACTCTTTGGCAAACGGCTCAAAAAATTCGGTATATTCCACCAGATTTGCGGCGGCGGATTTGGGCATTTTGCCGCCCGCATTCACATAGGCAAACACATCTGCCGGGTGGATCGTTACGCCGTCCAGATAGCTATCCTCACCCATCAGAATGTGCATGGGCATCAGGGCAATGTCCCACTGTGCCAAAAGCTCTTCGGACAGGTCGCAGGTGCTGTCCGCTGTGATCTTGATTCTCACATTATTTCTCCTTTTATAAAACCGTTCTGCATCCTCTGTCGGTCGCACCGACGATCCCTTAAAAAATTGTCCTTTTCTATTTTACCACAGATGATTCAAAGTTGTTAAGTATTTTGTAAAGGCAAATGTAAATCTTTTATGAAGAAGTTCCCGGTTTCGGTTTTCTTGTACACTTATCACAAATTCCGAATTGGATTTATGGTTCTTTCCGAAAATTCGGGTTTACCTGTTTATTTTGTCCGCCAAAAATTATATAATAAGATGTATCCTAATAGAATGGATTGAATCGGTCTGCTCTGCGGCCGTTATTTATTTGGAGGTTGCCTTATATGTTCATGTACACCGATTACAACCAGCACCTGCTGGACAATGTAAAAAAGATCCACTTCATCGGCTGCGGCGGCAGCGGCATGTATCCGCTCATCCAGATCCTTGCCGCAAAAGGCTACGAGATCTCCGGCAGCGATGTGCTGGATGGCAGCATCATCCGCTACGAGCGTGAGATGGGTGTCAAGGTCAGCCTGGGTCACAGCGCCGATAATGTGATCGGCACCGACATGGTGGTCTACTCTGCCGCCATTTCCAAAGATAACGTGGAGCTGAATGCCGCTGCCTCCTACGGCATCCCCACCATCGAGCGCAGCGTTCTGCTGGGTTACGTGAGCCGCCTGTACAAACAGAGCATCTGCGTCTCCGGCACTCACGGAAAAACCACCACCACTTCCATGATCACCACTGCGCTGGAGTTGGCAGGCCGCGACCCGTCTGCCGTCATCGGCGGCAAGCTTCCGCTGATCAATGGCTACGGCAAGGCTGGCAAGGGCGACGATATCGTAATTGAGTCCTGTGAATTTGCCGAGACCTTCCTGAAACTGACCCCGTACCTGTCCGTTGTGCTGAACATCGACAATGACCATCTGGATTACTACGGCAGCATGGGCGAACTGAAGTTTGCCTTCAAGCGCTTTGCCCTGATGACCAAGTTCATGATCTTTGCCAATGCGGACGACAAGAACACCATGGATGTCATGTACACGCTGGACCGCCGCGTGCGCACCTTTGGCATCCAGAACGACGGCGATTATCAGGCATTGAACGTGAACGAATACAAGCCTGGCTTCTTTGAGTTCGACCTGAAGGAGTGGAACAAGGTCACCGGCCATATCCGTCTGGCTGTGCCCGGCTACCACAACATTTACAATGCGCTTGCCATGTGTGCCGTCTGCCGCTTCGTCGGTCTGACCGTGGAGCAGTGCGCCGATGCCGCCCTGAACTTCAAGGGTGCCGGCCGCCGCTTTGAGGTTTACGGCGAGTGTAACGGCGCTTTGGTCGTGGACGATTATGCACATCATCCCACCGAGCTGCGCGCTACCCTGACCACTGCCAAGGAGATGGGCTACAAGCGTCTGATCGCCGTCCACCAGCCGTTTACATACAGCCGCACCAAGATGCTGTTCAACGACTTTGTGGATGTGCTCAAGATCCCCGATATCACCGTGCTGACCCCGATCATGGGCAGCCGTGAGCCCAACGATCCCACCATTACCAGTGCAAAACTGGCCGCTCAGATCCCCGGCTCTGTTCTGGTGAACAGTCTGGAGGAGGCCGCCGAGTGGGTCAAGCAGAACGCCCGGGAGGGCGATCTGGTCATCACCCTCGGCTGCGGCGACATCTACAAGGCCAGCAAGATGATGGTGGCCGACAACCAGTAAAGAATCTGCTATACAAAAAGAGGAACGACAGCTGTCGTTCCTCTTTTTTTCGTTGATCCGGGTCAGTTCCGCGAGCACTTTTCCGCGTCGATGGCCAACACGAACATCAGCACATAAAGCGCATCCTTCGGGTCGGTGATGTCCAGAACGTAGGTGTCCATCCAGTGGAACGGTTCCTTGGACACGGCAGCCACCGTGCCGCCGTCCGGGCCGGTGATGGTATAGTCCCACTCGAATACATCGCCCTCCACATGCCAGCCGTTGAAGTCGATGTTGTACTTCGGCTTGAAGAAGGTCAGCTCCTTTTTCAGGGTACCGATGCAGGTCTCGCCCTCGTACAGCTCAAACTTGGGCAGCCAGGTCAGGATCTCTTCCTTGACGGTGCCCAGCTCCTGCTGTTCTTCCGGGTCGTAGATCTTCAGGCAGTGCCCCCAGGACAGCTGCCCCTTGACCACATACACGGTGTTTTCGTTTTCGTCGTAGATGTCGTAGCTGTCAAACCAGCTGAATGCACGCTGTCTAAAAAGCAGTTTCATCTTCCTCACCTCACTCGGAATACGATTTGGGACGTCCTTTTCGTGCGGTTCTTCCGCTTTTTTCCATCATACCAGATTCTGCCTCATCGTGCAATCCCGAAGCAGCCCCGCCCGGAACATTCTCCGGGCGGGGCTGCCGTTTGCCGTTCAGTTTTCTACGATTCGGCATGTTTTGTCATTCTTTTTCGTTTTGTATTTCAGTGGTGTCTGCACCTCGGCACGGATCTTTCCCAGATAGGTGCGGGTCTGCTCTGCACCCTGCAGAATCGCTTCCACCTGCGCCCGCTGTTCCTCAGTCAGGTCATCCTCCGCCAGCAGCTCCGCGTTGCCCTCGATGATGGTCAGCGGCGTTTTCAGCTTGTGGGACAGCTGAATGATCTGCTCCCGCTGCCGCTGCTCCATGTCCCACTGCTTCTGCAGGCTGCCGGTCAATTCATCGCCCATGGTCTGCAATGCCTGCAAAGCGCTCTCGTACTCCCGCACCTTCGCGCCGGAAAACACCGCGCTGTCCAGTTCCTTCCGTGCCACCGCCTGCGCGGCGGCGGTCAGCTTTTCGGTCTCCCGGGTCAGGAAGCGCCCTGTCCTGTGGGTGCTCCACACCACTGCCCCTATCAGCAGCAGAATGCCCAGAATGCAGTGCACGGTCTGCATATCCGGCAGCACGCCCCGCAGCGCAGGGTCGGCGTAGGGCACGGCATAGTCAAATTGCAGCAGGCAAACCGTTCCGTCCTGCAATTTCGACGTCATATAATACTGTGTGTAGCCAAAATGCCAGCGGGTTTTCCCCTGCTGGTTCTCCATTGCCCGCTGCAAGTGCCCGGCATCCATGTTGGTGGCCAGCACCTCGCTGCTGTCCGGCGCGGCAAACAGGGCGTACCGGCACAAGGAGTCCAGCTGCGTTTCGTCAAAGGTTTCGGCGGTCATGCCTGGCAAAACGTCCTGTGCGGCCTTCTGGCAGGCCTGCGCGGCCTGATTCGCGGGCAGGAACAATCCGCTGTTCTGGATCCACAGCAGCAGCACCAGCAGCCACCCCACCGCGACCAGCAGGCAGGCCAGCGCCGTGCGCACCAGATATTGCAGCAGCACGCTGCGCAGAGAGGTCAGTCTTCGCTTTTCCATCGGTACCCCACGCCCCATACGGTATTGAGCAGCTTTTCCGGCTCCGGCACGCCCGCCGCCCGCAGCTTTGCCCGGATATTTTTGATGTGCTGTGTCACGGCAGTGTCGTCCGCCGTGCCGTCAATGCCAAAAACCGCTTCGTAAATTTGCTCCTTGGTAAAGGTCTGCCCGGCGTGCAGCGCCAGATACTCGCAGATGGCATACTCCGAGCGGGTCAGCGGCAGCACTGTGCCCTCCACTGCCGCGCTCCGGGCGGTCAGGTCAAAGGCTACGCCGCTGCGCACCATCCGGTGCGCCGGGGTGCGGCTCTGCCGCCGAAGATGTGCCGCTACCCGCGCCCGCAGCTCTGCCACCCGGAAGGGCTTGGACAAAAAGTCGTCTGCCCCGATGCCCAAGCCTTCCAGCACAGCCGCCTCGTCGGTGCGGGCACTCAGAAAGAGGATGGGCACTTCGGTCAGGCTGCGGATGCGACGGCACACCGCAAAGCCATCCTCTCCGGGCATCATCACGTCCAGCAGGATGCAGTCTGCCCAGCGGCAAAGCGCCTCGGTCAGTTCCCCGCCTGCCTGCCGCGTTTCTACCCGGTGTCCGTCCCGCTCCAAGGCGGTGCGGATCAGCTTGCAGAGCTCCAGATTGTCATCCAGCGTCAGAATATTTGCCACAAGATCACCTCAACACGTTATAAAGCAGGCAGGAAGCGCCGTAAAGCAGATACACATGGGCTGGGTAGAACCAATAGAACCACTGCTTGTGCCCGCTGCCGCGCTGCCCGTTGTACAGCAGCATCAGCAGCACCGCCGCCACCCCGAACCACTCGTAGTAGTCGGTGAACATCTGCGTCCAGACAAAGCCATCCTGTCGGCAAGCCATCCCAAAGGTCAGCACAAAATCACATAGGAAAATGAGCACGGCCCATGCCGTCAGCTGTACGCGGCGATGCCCCCGCAGGGCATACAGCAGCACACCTCCCAGCAAAAAGCTCCAGCCGCCGTCCGTGATGGTTGTCCACATGGGCAGCGGGCTTGTAATGACAAAGGCCACGATCGTTGAAGCAATGGGCATCTCCTGTACCCCGGGGAAGAGCAGCAGAAATACTACCACCACATACGGCCAGCACAAAACGGCGGCAATGGCAGCAATGCCTTTTGCAAGCTTTTTCTCCCGCAGCCAGTCGATGCCCTGCCAGACGATGCACAGCAGCATCAGATCCTGAAAAATCGCGTTCAGCGGGTAGAAGCCATCCCCGCGCCGGAAGGCTTTGGCGTAGATCATAAAGAATTCCAGGGCCGCCATGGCAGTGCAAATGGCCCAGATGCGGATAAAATACCTCTTGCGGTCATGGGTGTGGGCAAAGCCCTCCACCGTGCAGAACAGAAACAGCGGCGCACTGAGCCGCCCCAGCATACTGAACACCGTCGGGATGCAGCCGGTGAACTCGAAGAAATAATGAATGTGGTCCAGCACCATCAGCACCAGTGCAATGGTCTTGAGCTGGGTACCGTCCAGCCCTTTTTTCGTCAGTTTATCCATACGGAATCTCCTTTCTCTATACGTTCAGTGTAGCAGGAAAATCTGTAGAAAGTATAAGTTTTTTCTTTATGATACTATTTTCTGCCCCAAAACGCAACAAAAAAGCCCTGAGATTTCTCTCAGAGCTTTCTGTTCAAGTCGGCGACTACCTATTTTCACGCGCCGTTTCCAGCGAACTATCTT